>DASYIS010000334.1:0-5339 GCA_035997375.1 Chthoniobacteraceae bacterium | reverse complement strand
GAGGCACTCGGGATGGCGCTACCGCACTCCGCGCTCGCGCCGAGCGGGCAGCCGGTCTGGCGTGATCTCGCGGTGCGCTCGGCCGAAGCGCTGACCGAACTGGAGGCGCAACGCAGCACGATGAGCACGCTGCTGAGCACGGCGAGTTTGCGCAATGCGATGACGGTCCACGCGGCGTTTGGCGGGTCGACAAATCTGCTGCTGCACATCCCCGCGATCGCGCATGCCGCAGGTCTCCCCCGCCCCTCCGTGCAGGATTGGATCGAAATCAATCGCCGCGTCCCGCGCCTCGTCGACGTGCTGCCGAACGGGCCGGTGGGCCATCCGACCGTGCGCGTCTTCCTCGCCGGCGGCGTGCCGGAAGTGATGCTCCATTTGCGCGATCTCGGCCTGCTCGAACTCGACGCGCGCACCGTCACCGGCCGGGCGCTCGGCGAAAATCTCGCCGCCTGGGAGCAGTGCGAACGCCGCACGCGCTTCCGCGAGCTGCTGCGCGAAATGGATGCCGTGGAACCGGACGACGTCATCATGGCGCCGCCGCGGGCCGCGGCGCGCGGCCTCACCGGCACACTCGTTTTCCCGCTCGGCAACCTCGCTCCGGAGGGTTCTGTCATCAAGGCGACGTCGATCGATCCCTCGGTCGTCGGGGAAGACGGCGTCGTTCGGCTGGAAGGGCCGGCGCGGGTTTTCACGAGCGAAGCGGCGGCGATCGCGGCCTTGCGCGAAGGGCGGATTCAGGCGGGCGACATCATGGTGTTGGCCGGCATCGGACCGATGGGGACGGGCATGGAGGAGACGTACCAGATCACCTCCGCGCTCAAGACTCTGCCCTTTGGCAAGCACGTCGGCTTGCTGACCGACGCGCGTTTTTCCGGCGTCTCGACCGGCGCGTGCATCGGCCACATCGGGCCTGAGGCGCTGGCCGGCGGACCGCTCGGCAAGGTGCTCGACGGCGACGTGATCCGCATCGAGATCGATCGGCGTGAGATGCGCGGGAGCGTGAACTTTCTGGGCACCCCGGAGGCGCGCTGCACGCCGGCCGAGGGCGCGGCGGTCCTCGCGGCGCGGGCGTCGCGCGACGACCTCGCGCCGCATGCCGCACTACCCGCGGAGACGAAGCTCTGGGCGGCGCTGCAGCAGGCGAGCGGCGGGACGTGGGGCGGGTGTGTGTATGATGTGGAGTCGATCGTGGCGCGACTGGGCTGAGCGGAGCACCCTGCTCCTCGTTACCAAGTGCAACTTGGTAACGAGGAGAAAAAGAGGAAGACTAACTCATTCACCGTGCAAAGTCCTGCCGAGCAGTCGCAGCTGGATGGCCTCCCAAGTGGTTACCTTGGATGGTCCCGCTGATACTCCTGCATTCGCCGATCGAGTTCCGCCACGATTTCCGCCGAGACGGGAATCTGCTCGAGCTGAGCGGTGAGATCATCGTCGAGTTCACTCATGAGCTGGAGCTTCTGAGCAACGGTAAACTTGGGCAGCGTCTCGAGGATCATGCCGTAGATCCTCGCATGCTCCGCCCGCCGAACCAACACGAAATTGCGCGAAGCCGAAGCTCGACTTCCACGCGCCGCGGCATCCAAATCCCCTTCCCTCTCATGAAATCCCGTCTTCTCTCCCTCGCCGCCGTCCTGGCGCTGCTCCTTCCCGCCCGCGCGCACGATGACCATATCGCCAACGAAATGGCGGTCGCCGCTCAGCATCTCCTGGCCACTCTTACGCCGGAACAAAAGGCGAAGGCGCAATTCCAGATGACTGACGAGGAACGCAAGAACTGGCACTTCATTCCGCGCGTACGGAAGGGGCTGCCTCTCAAGGAGATGAACCAAGGACAGCGGCTCCTCGCGCAGGCGCTGCTTGCCACGGGGCTGAGCCCGCAAGGTTACGGCAAGGCCGTCGGGATCATGAGCCTGGAGGACGTGCTGAAAGAGATCGAGCAAGGGAAGGGACCGGTGCGTGATCCCGAGAACTACTTCGTCTCGATCTTCGGCGACCCGAGCGGGAAGGCCGGCTGGGGCTGGCGCTTCGAGGGGCACCACCTCACGCTCAACTTCGCGGCCGGCGGCGGCGACGTCTCCGTGACGCCCTCCTTCTTCGGCACGAATCCCGGAGAAGTGCGCGAAGGCGTGCGCCAGGGGACGCGCTTTCTCGCGCAGGAGGAGGACCTCGGCCGCGCGCTCGTCACGTCGCTCAACGAGGACCAACGCAAGGCCGCCGTGGTGATGGAGACCGCGCCCAAGGACGTCATCAACGCCCCCGGCCGCAACGAGTTCACCAAGCCCGAGGGCCTCGTTCAGTCCAAGCTGACGGCGGAGCAGAAAGCGGGGCTGGCGCAGATCATTCACCTCTACCTCGAGCGGCACCGGAGCGAGATCGCGGCGGAGGAATGGGAGAAGGCGGAGAAGGCCGGGCTCGACAAGGTTTATTTCGCGTGGGCCGGCGAGATCGAGCCCGGCAAGCCGCATTACTATCGCGTGCAGGGGCCGACGTTCGTGCTGGAGTACGACAACACGCAGAACAACGCGAACCACGTCCACAGCCTCTGGCGCAGCTCGGACAACGACTTCGGCGACGACCTTTTGAAGCGGCATTACGAGCAGGCGCACACGCCGGCGAAGTAGATAGTCGCCGTCACGCTCCGCGTGACGCATCACGCGGAGCGTGATGACTACTATGGCCGCTCAGTTCAGCGACGGATCCTCCGGCGCCTCCGCCGTCAGCCGAAACGCCGGCCCGAAGCCGCTCAGGAGATCGCGCCAGAGACGCGGCACTTTGTCCGCCTGGAAGAGGCCCGCTTCCGGCGGCTTCACGAGCCACGCGTGCTGCTGCAACTCCCCCTCGAGCTGCCCCTTGCCCCATCCCGAGTAACCCACGAACGCGCGGATGACCGCCCGGTGCTCCCGGACGGCCGAGCGCGCGTCCTCCAAGCTCAGGTGATGCCGGCACTCCATGCGCATGGTTTGCGTATTCCAAAGGAAGGAGGCGAACACCAATTGGTCGCGCCCCACGGGTCCGCCTTGCAAGACCGGCACGGAGCCGACCTCGCGGAGATCGTCGCGGTCCGGCAGCAGGCCGGCGACCGTCTGTCCGGTGGGCCGGTTGAGGATGAGACCGAAGGCTCCTTCCTCCGCCTCATGCGTCGAGATGAAGAGGACCGAGCGGCGGAAATTCGGGTCGAGCAACCCCGGATGAGCGATCAACAAGTTGCCGGCAAGGTTGAGCGATGATGGACCGAATTCGCGCACGGAAACAAGGTAACGCAACTTCCAGAAAGGGGAAGCGCAGAGCGCGGCCTGTGAAACGTGAAACGTGAATGTGGACCGGCACGCCCGGCGCGGACTCACGTTTCACGTTTTACGGTTCACGAGAAACCAGCCCCGATTATCAGGAATTGCCTGATGTTTCAGCCCCTCGCTCGGGGCCGAACCTTTCGCCTCTGGCATAAGATCGGCTCATAAAAAAATGCAGACAATTAGCCGGAGGCGTTTGCCAGCTTGGAGCGGCGTGAGATACCTTCTCGCTGCTCGCCGTCCAAAACGGACGGCCTCCTTTCGCCCTCTCCTATGAAAGCAGACCTCATCGACTCGGCTACGACCGCTGACGCGCCCGACACCGGCAGTCATGACAACCCAAAGAGGCTCGGCACGCGACCAGGTTCGGGCGACGCGCACTCGCGCCAACTGCTGGCGGCGATGGTCGCCTTTCGCGACGGCGATTTTTCGGTGCGGCTCCCCTCGGATTGGGATGGCATCAACGGTCGCATCGCGGAGGCGTTTAATCACGCCATGCAGTACGAGGATCAGATCACGCGTGAGGCCAGGCGCCTGCGGACGAACGTCGGCAAAGAGGGCCGGCTGAAGCAGCGCATGTCGCTGCCGGGCGCGGTCGGCGAATGGGCGGTCAAGGTCGAGTCGATCAACACGCTCATCGACGATCTCGTGCGTCCGACGGCGGATGTCGCACGCACCATCGGCGCCGTGGCCAAGGGCGATCTCGGGCAGTCGATGGAGCTCGAAGTCGACGGCCGCGCGCTCAAGGGCGAATTCCTGCGCTCGGCCAAGCTGGTCAACACAATGATCGACCAGCTCTCCGTGTTCACCTCGGAAGTGACGCGTGTCGCGCGCGAGGTCGGCACCGAGGGCAAGCTCGGCGGCCAGGCGCAGGTGAAGGGCGTCTCGGGCGTTTGGAAAGAACTCACCGAGTCGGTCAACCAGATGGCCGGCAACCTCACGGCGCAGGTCCGCAACATCGCTGATGTCACGATCGCGGTCGCGAATGGCGACCTTTCCAAGAAGATCACGGTCGACGTGCGCGGCGAGATTTTGCAGCTCAAGGAAGCGACCAACACCATGGTCGATCAGCTCCGCTCGTTCGCCTCGGAAGTGACGCGCGTCGCGCGCGAAGTCGGCACGGAAGGCCGGCTCGGCGGCCAGGCGGTCGTGCCCGGCGTCGCCGGCACGTGGAAGGATCTCACCGACTCCGTGAACGCGATGGCGTCGAATCTCACCGGCCAGGTCCGCAACATCGCGGCCGTCACCACCGCCGTCGCGCGCGGCGACCTTTCGCGCAAAATTACGGTCGACGTGAAGGGCGAGATTCTCGAGCTGAAGGAGACGATCAACACGATGGTCGACCAGCTCAACAGCTTCTCGTCGGAAGTGACGCGCGTCGCCCGCGAGGTCGGCACCGAGGGCAAGCTCGGCGGCCAGGCGACGGTGCCCGGCGTCGCCGGCACGTGGAAGGATCTCACCGACTCCGTCAACTCGATGGGCTCGAACCTCACGGCGCAGGTCCGCAACATCGCGGAAGTCACGACCGCCGTCGCGCGCGGCGACCTTTCGCGCAAGATCACGGTCGACGTGAAGGGCGAGATTCTGGCGCTGAAGAACACCATCAACACAATGGTCGATCAGCTCAACGGCTTCGCGTCGGAAGTCACGCGCGTCGCCCGCGAAGTCGGCACGGAAGGCAAGCTCGGCGGACAGGCGGCGGTGCCCGGCGTGGCCGGCACCTGGAAGGATCTCACCGACAACGTGAACTTCATGGCGTCGAACCTCACCGGCCAGGTCCGCAACATCGCCGAAGTGACGACGGCGGTCGCGAACGGCGACCTTTCCAAGAAGATCACGGTCGACGTGCGCGGTGAGATCCTTCTACTCAAGGAGACGCTGAACACCATGGTCGAGCAGCTGCGCTCGCTCGCCGCCGAGGTGACGCGCGTCGCCCGCGAGGTCGGCACCGAGGGCAAGCTCGGCGGTCAGGCCCAGGTGCCCGGAGTGGCCGGCACCTGGAAGGATCTGACCGACAACGTCAACTCGATGGCCTCGACCCTGACCGGT
>DASYIS010000333.1:0-1636 GCA_035997375.1 Chthoniobacteraceae bacterium | reverse complement strand
AACGCAAAACGCGCGTGGCGGCGTCCCGTTTGGTTTTTGAGCCTTGGTCTTTGGAGCTTATTTGGCCTTTGGTGCCTGTGGCTTGGAACTTCCTCGTGACGGCGCCTTCGCTTGGATTCTGAGCCTTATTTGGCCCTTGGTGCCTGTGGCTTGGTGCTTTTGGGCGCGTCCTCTTGTCGGCTCTCCTTCCATCAGCTAGACGGTGTCTTTGAAGATCTGCGACCTCACCCAGTTTTACTCACCCGTGAGCGGCGGGGTGAAGCGCTACGTCTCGGAGAAGGTGCGCCACCTGCGCGCGCAGACGCGCGACGATGAGCACATCCTCATCATCCCCGGCGAGGCCGATCGCGTGGAAGCCGGCGAGCGGTCGCGCGTCTACACCATCCGCTCGCCGCTCATCTCCCGCACTTCGCGTTACCGCGTCCTGCTGCGGCTGGAGGAGATCGAGCGCGTGCTGGAGCGCGAACGCCCGGATGTCATCGAGTCCGGCGATCCGTATCAGGTCGCTTGGAAAGCGATCCACAGCGGGGCGGCGCTCGGCATCCCGGTCGTCGGATTCTACCACTCGCACTTCCCGGAGGCGTACCTGCGGAGCGCGCAGAAATTCCTCGGGGCGACCGCGACGGAGTTCCTGCTCGACTTCTCGCGGCGCTACGTGCGGTCGCTCTACAATCGATTTGCGCTGACGCTGGTCCCCTCGCCCGCGCTCGGCGGCGTGCTGAAGGAATGGGGCGTGACGAACGTCGCGCAGACCGATCTCGGCGTGGACACGGGCATCTTCCACCCGTCACCCGCCGGGGTGGCCGGGACGCGCGCCGAACTCGGCGTGCCCACCGGCCGCCGGCTGCTGATGTACGCCGGCCGGCTTGCGCCGGAAAAAAACACGCGCACGCTGTTCGCGGCGTTTGCGCAGCTTGCCCGGGAGTACCCGGGAGAATTTCACCTGCTCGTCGTCGGCGACGGACACGAGCGGGCGCCGCTGGCGCAACTCGCGCGCGGCCTCGGCGGCGACGCGACGCTCTCCACGGCGCCCCGCGTGGCGCCGGCTCTCTCGTGGGTCCCCTACTGCGGCGACTCCGCGCGCCTGGCGGAGTACTATCGCGCCGCCGACCTCTTCATCCACCCGGGCGTGCAGGAGACCTTCGGCCTCGTGACCCTCGAGGCGCAGGCCTGCGGCACACCGGTCGTCGGCATTCGCGGCAGCTACATGGACCGCATCATCCACAGCGGCCAAACGCACTGGGCGGCGGAAAATTCGCCGGCCTCGCTCGCCGCCGCCATTCTGGAAACGCTGCGCCATCCGCCCGCGCACACGCGCGCCGAGCTGGGCCGGCAGATCGCGGAGCAGTATTCGTGGGAGCGGGTTTTCAAGCGCTTGTTTGACCTCTACCACGATGTCATTGAGCATCGGCGCGAGTGATGTTTCCTCTTAATCCTACTCTTGCTCCTGCTCCTGCTCCTCCGGAATCGAGCAGGAGCAGGAGCAGGAGTAAGATTAAGATTCAGACCATCCGCCCTTTTGACTGACAACGCCAACCATGAGTGACGCCCGCCAATTCGAGATCCGCAAGTTCGACCCCGCCACCGATCGCGCCCGCATCCGCGAGCTCTGTTGCGAGACCGGGTTTCTGGGCAA
>DASYIS010000332.1:0-6242 GCA_035997375.1 Chthoniobacteraceae bacterium | reverse complement strand
AGGCTTAGCTTTGACCGGAGGCGGGCGGAGCGTCGAAGTTCAACGGGTTGAACAAGCCCGCTCAAAATGCCGGCGGCGGCTCCCTCGTTCCCAAGTTGCACTTGGGAACGCACTTGTTCCGGCAGTTGTACTGCCTAACCGTCGCCGCACGGTAAGGCACTGATCTTTACCGCGAGCGGGCAGCCGGACCGGCCCGCAGACACCCCCTCCATGTGAAGTGGAACTTCACTCCTCAGTGCGTGACCAAGTGCAACTTGGTCACGAGGAGCGCGCGGAGCGCGGAGGTGCGTTAAGGACGGAGGTCCGTTAAGTCAGGTTCCTCCCGCCGCGCGGAGGGTCTTGATTCGGCGGTCGAGGTCGCGGCGGTTGATGAGGTCGATGACCTGGACGCGGTCGGGGAGGAGGCGGAAGAGGAGGCGGTGTTCGCTGCCGATCCGCTGGCGGAGGATGCCGGCGCAGGCGCGCAGTTGCACCACGCCGGCAAAGGCCGCGGGTTCGCCGCCGGCGAGGCGGCCGATCATGGCGAGGGCCGAGCGCGCGGCCTGGCGCGGGAGGTCGTCGAGGGTCTCGCGGAATCTGTGCGGAAACTCGATGAGGCGCAGGGGTTGGTTGCCGGCGGGCTGCTCGGGGAGGTAGTGCGCCGCTTCGTCGTCGCCGGCGGTGGCGTCGTCCGCGGAGACGGACGGGGCCTGGCCGCGCCGGAGCTTTTCGAGATCGCCCTGGGCCTTTTCCAGATCGCGCCGGAGGTTCGCGCGTTCCGCGGAGCGCTCGTGCAGCCTGCCCTTGAGATACGTGAGCTTCTGGCGCAGGTCGCGGCGTTCGCTCTCGTCCGACGCCGGCTGCGGGGCGGCGGGCGTGGCTTCGCGCCGCTTTTCCTGCCGCTCCAGGGCGCGGCGCTGGCGCTCGATCTCCTCGTGCAACTGCCGGACTTCGGCGGCTTTCGCCTCGAGCCGCTTCCGCGCGGCGCGCAGGGCCGCGGCGTCGGCGCCTTCATCGGACGTCTCGTCGCTGAGGCGTTTCTCCAGCACGTCGCTGAAGGGATCGTCGGGCGGCAGATTGAGACGGTCGCGGGCGACGAGGATTTCCTCCAGGAGGAAACTCGCCTTCTTGGCGGGCATGAGCGGGATGAGGCTGCGGCAGAGGAGGATGCCGAGCGCGGAATGGCGCGAGCAGAGGACGCCGTAGCCGAAGCCGATGAGTTGTTCCGGATCGGTGGCGCCGAAGATTTTCAGGGCCGTCTCGTGGAGGATGCGCAGTTCCGCCGCCGGGTCGTCGCGGGCGATGAGGAGCTGGATACCGAGGCGGATATCGTCCTCGACGCGCTGGCCGAACTCTTCGGGGTTGGGTTGGTGCCGGGCCCGCGCCGCGACGATGCGCTCGGCGAGGTCCTGGCGTTGCACCCGCATGATGAAGAAGATGGTAAAGTCCCACTCTTCCTTGCGCTCCTCGTTCCAGTCCTGCACCTCGAAGTATTCCGTCGCGCGCTCCAGAAGCTGGCAGCCGACGAGGCGCATGACATAGGCGCGGCGCAGCACCTCGGGCACTTTGCGCGGATCGATGAGCGCCAGTTCGAAGGGCGGCATGCTGTCGAGGCGCGAGCGGGTGAGGCCGGTCTCGGGCTCGGCGCGCAACTCGGCGTGGGTGTGGCCGGCCACCTCGGAGGAGAGGTGCAGGCGCTCCTGATCTTTGTCCGCGCAGCACCGCTTGTACTTCAGTCCGCTGCCGCAGGGGCAGAGTTCGTTGCGGCCCACCTTTTCGACGGCCCGCTGCATGGGACGGCCACGGGCGAGCACCTTGGGCGGTGTCGCAGGAACGAGGTCGAGCGGCGCCTCGGCGAAGACGCGAATGGTGCTCCCCGTGAACTTTGCCGTGACCGGAGCCATTTGCTGCACGAGCACGTGCGGGTAGTGCTGCAAAAGCACCGTCGCGAAGGCCTCGTCCTTGAACTGCGCCGCGGTAGCCACCAGATAGGGGAGGGCGGTTTTGTTCAGGGTTTTCTGGCGCGCGAGGTTCCGCACGTGCGCGGCGAAATCCGCTGGCAGCTCGCCGCCGCGTTTCTCCGCACACCACGCCGCCGCGATGAAGAGTGCGCCGGCGTGCAACTCCCATCCGATGCCGCCGCGCTGCACGGCCTCGACCAAAGCGCCCGCCACGTCGCCTTCCATGTGCCAGGCGAAATTGCCCAACCGGCGCACGTCGGCGGCGAGGGCGACGCTCTTCGCCAGATGCCGGGCGTCGACCCGGCGGCCGGCCTCGAGCGCCGCGGTGAGGATGAGCAGATAGCCGAGTTGATCTCCCGCCGCGATGGCTTCGTCGATGAGCGCCGCGAGCGCGTCGTCGGCTGCCGGCAGCAGCTGCGCGACCTCGCGCACCGCGCCCTGGTGGAACTGCGAATGGTCGAGCAGCGTGCGGAGTTCGGCGTCCATGGGGGCCGTATTGTTCCCCGCTCCCGCCACCCGGGCAAACTGGAACTCGCGCGCGCCCGCCCGCATCTGCGCAAGGTGGCGGCGAATTGGGCCTTTGTTTGGGATCGCAACCACTTACCCTCGCACGCCTCTCCCATGAAGCTCTGGTTTCTCACGGCCGCCACCGTCACCATGTCCATCGCCGCCGCCGCTCCGCCGACTGAAAGGAAGCCCGTCACCGACGAGTACCACGGCGAAAAGGTCGTGGACGACTACCGCTGGCTGGAGGAGTCCGGCTCGCCGGCGGTGAAGGCGTGGACCGCTGCGCAGAACCAATATTCCCGGGAGTGGCTCGACGCGCGGCCGGACCGTGCGGCCATCGAGGCGAAGCTCACGGCCCTTTACGCCAAGGACACGCCGTCGCACGGCGGCCTCGTGGCGCGCCCGGGACGATTGTTTGCGCTGAAGTTCCAGCCGCCCAAGCAGCAGCGGCTGCTCGTCACGCTGGCCTCGGCGGACGATTTGGCGTCGGAAAAGGTCGTGCTCGATCCGAATGAGCTCGAGCCGAAAGGACAGGTCGCGATGGATTGGTTCGTGCCGTCGCCCGACGGAAAATCCGTCGCCGTCTGCCTGTCCGAAAATGGCAGCGAGGAAGGCACGCTCCATTTCTACCGCACGGACACCGGCGAGCATCTCGCGGATCGGATTCCGCGGGTCCAATACCCCACCGGCGGCGGCAGCGCCGCGTGGACGCCCGATGGCACGGGGATTTTCTACACCCGCTATCCGCATGCGGGTGAGCGCGCGGAAGCCGACTTGAATTTCTTCCAGCAGATCTATTTCCACCAACTCGGCACTCCGACGACGGCCGACGTCTACTCCGCCGGACGCGACTTCCCGCGCATCGCCGAGATCAGCCTCTCGACGTCCAAGGGTGGACGCTGGCTGCTCGCGAGCGTGGCCAATGGCGACGGGGGCGAGTTCGCCCACTACGTCCGCGAAACCAGGGAGGGAGCGGCCTGGCGGCAAATCACCCGCTTTGAGGACGGCATCAAAGCGGTCGCCATCGGGCGCGATGACGCGACGCTTTTTTTGCGCTCGGTCAAGGACGCGCCGCGGGGCAAGGTCCTGCGCCTTCCGCTCGCCGGCGAGTTGCGCGAGGCCGAGGTGATCGTGCCGGAAAGCGAGGCCGTCATCGAGGAGATCACGCCCACCCGGAATTTCCTCTTCACGGCCGACCTCGTCGGCGGGCCGTCGCGGATTCGGCAGTTCGACCTCGCCGGGAAAATCGGGCGCGAACTTCCGCTGCCCGCCGCCTCCGGGGTCGGCCAGGTTGTCGAGGTGGACGACCGGCTGCTCTTTCGCCAGACCAGCTTCGTCGCGCCGGCCGCGTGGATGCTTTACGACCCGGCCGACGGCACCGTCCGGAAGACCGCGCTCTTCAACACCTCGCCCGTCGATTTCAGCGAAATCGAAGCGGTGCGCGAATGGGCCGTCAGCAAAGATGGCACCAAGATCCCCCTCAACATCCTGCGCCGGAAAGGCAGCAAGCTCGACGGCCGCAACCCCGTGCTCCTCACCGGCTATGGCGGCTACGGACACAGCCTGCGGCCCGGTTTCAATTTCGAGCAGCGCCTGTGGTTCGAGCGCGGCGGCGTCTTCGCCATCGGCAACATTCGCGGCGGAGGCGAATACGGCGAGGCCTGGCACCTCGCGGGCAATCTGACTCACAAGCAGAACGTCTTCGACGACTTCGCCGCCTGCGCGGAACACCTCATCGCGCGCGGCTACACGCGCCCCGAAAAGCTCGCGGTGGAAGGCGGCAGCAATGGCGGACTGCTGATGGGGGCGTTCCTCACCCAGCATCCCGCGCTCGCCCGCGCGGTCGTCGCCCACGTCGGGATCTTCGACATGCTGCGCGTGGAGCTCGACCCGAACGGCGCCTTCAACATCACCGAATTCGGCACGGTGAAGAACCCCGCGCAATTCCGCGCGCTCCGCGCCTATTCGCCCTTTCACAACGTCCTCGACGGCGCCCGCTACCCGGCCGTCTTCTTTCTCGCCGGCGAGGCGGACGGCCGCGTCAATCCCGCGAACTCCCGCAAGATGACCGCGCGTTTGCAAGCCGCCACGGCCTCCGAGCAGCCGATCCTCGTCCGGCTCAGTTCAGCCTCCGGCCACGGGATGGGCACCGCCCTCACGGAAAGAATCTCACAGCAGGCCGATGTGTTCGCCTTCCTCTTCGATCAACTGGGAATGTCAGTGCGGTAGACGCGGTCACTTGAGCATCCCGTTCAAAAACTCGCGCTCCTTCTCCGTCGTCGGCTTCCATTGGATCGCGACGCCGGGCAGTTCCTTGCGCAATTTCTCGACGTCCTCGGATGGGACATCCAGGCAGTTCCTGAGCGAGAGAGTCTTCAGCTTCGGGAGCGCCTTCAGTTGCAGGATCGCCGGGATCGTCAGTCGCGACTCCTCGAGCTCCAACTCTTCCAGTGATTTGAGCTGCGCGATCGTGACCAGGGTTTCATCCGTCAGCGCCAATCGGTTCCGGCCCTCGACCCGGTCGTTGCTCCGGCCGAGCTTCAGCTTCTTGAGGTTCGTCAACTTGAGCAGATAAGGAGCGCGCGGGTCGGTCTGCCGCGTATGCCAGTTGGAAAATTGGGTCAGTTGCGTCAGCTCGCCGACGGCCTGGACCGCGTCATTGCCGGTGGCCGATCCGGCGAGGGTGAGGGCTTCCAGGGCCGGCAAATCCTTGAGCAGCGCCAGTCCCTTGCCGGTAATGCCCTTCTGCAGCATATGCCCCATGGAGAGGCGCTGCAGGGACTTCATCTTCGCCAGGTGCGGGAAACATCCCTCGGTCAGACCTTCAGCGCCGTCAAAAGCCAGCGCCTCCAGGTTCATGGTCGCGAGCCGTGCGACCGTTTCGTCATTGATGCCCTTGCCGCCGGTGCCGATGCCTTTGGCCCCCAGGCCGGCGATCGCCTTCCATTGTTCCTCGGTCAGCGGCTGCTCCGCGCGGAAATTGAGATAGAGCCCGCCCTTGTAAGCATACCATCCGTTCGCAACCTTCGCCTGCAACGGCTCCAGCACGGCGGGGATGGGTGGCAACGCCGGCTCGGCCGCAGTCAGGAGCGTGGAGCAGGAAAGAGCGATGGTGGCAACGAGGGCGGCTTGGAAGTTCATGAGGGGAGGCTTGGGTGTGGATCGTCAGGTTAGATTGTTTTCCGCATCGAATTGCATCTCCCGCGGTTCGCTGAGGGCGGTGAGATCGGCGCGGGTGGAGACCGCCGACCAGAGCGGCTCGGAGATTTCCATTTCCGCCAGCGTCAACGTGTCGGCGATGCGGACGAGGCGGGCGGCGCGCGGGTCGGGCAGCGCGAGCGACGCCAGGGTCAGGGCGATGGCCTCGCGGTCGGTGTCGAAGTGAATGGGGATCTTCGCGCACTGCGGGGTCAGAGCGGTGAGGGCGTTGATCCCAGTGGTCCGATGGTCGATCGCCCGGACGAGGCGGGTGGTGGTGACGTCCGCCAGGCCGATGCCGATGGCGTTACCATGCGTTTCCGGAGTCAGATCGCGCGCAAAAATGCGGCGGATGAAGGGCGCGGGCCGGTCCTCGCGCATCAGCGAACCGGAGTAGCCGTGCACGCCGCGGCCGATCACGTTGGGGTCCAGGCCGGCGCCGCTGATGTTCTTGCCGAGCCGATCGACGATCAGGAGATCGATCTCGTCGAACGGGAGCAACGGCATGAGGGCGCGCGCTTCGGCGAGCAAGGCGTCTTCACCCGTCTCCATTTCTTCCCGCGGCAGCACGACGAGGCGCGCCGTGGCGTGAAACTG
>DASYIS010000331.1:0-7467 GCA_035997375.1 Chthoniobacteraceae bacterium | reverse complement strand
ATCCGTGTCATCCGTGCAATCCGTGGTTCATTCTCCTTTGGCATCATTCGCGGCCAACCTTCCCAATCCGCACCTGAGGCGTGCGGATGCCCGGGCGGATTTCGCCGGAGGGGAGGACGATTTGTTCGTTCCACCAAACGGCGGTGGTGGTGACCGGCGGCCACTTGGGCAGGGGATCCGTTTCCGACCACTGATCGGTTTCCGAATGGTAGACGAAGGTCTTTCGCGAAAACCCGGGATGGTTCTCCAGGAGCTTTTTCTCTTCGGTGCGAGCGCTGTTGAGATCCGCCGCGGCGTGGGGATCGGCGGCAGCGCGAGCCTGGAATGCGCGAATCCTGGCGGAAAGGGCTTCTTTCTGAAGGAAGATCTCCCCTGTGTCTCCACCCAAGATGATGGCGGATGCAGCACCGTATGGCACCGCGGTTCCGGCCATCGTGCAGGCCTTGAGCCGGCCCAGCTCATTCCAGCGGCCGGCCGCGGGATCGTAGCGAAATCCATCGAGCGGGAATTCAGGCGACCCGGCGGAGTTTTGCCGCCGGCCGCCGAAGACGTAGAGCCCCGGCTTCGC
This sequence comes from Chthoniobacteraceae bacterium, assembly GCA_035997375.1. Taxonomy (GTDB): domain Bacteria; phylum Verrucomicrobiota; class Verrucomicrobiia; order Chthoniobacterales; family Chthoniobacteraceae; genus DASYIS01. Next base: position 6,899 of record DASYIS010000331.1, on the reverse strand, counting down.
GCCGGCGGAGATGCCGAAACTGACCGGGAGGAGACGATCGACGCCGGGCAGATCGGGCAATTGCTCCCACACGAGGCCGGCTTTGGGTCCGTCGCGAAAATCGAGCACGTAGGCGTGCCGGCTGGAGTCCGGTTTGTCCGTCGCGGTTTGCCCGCCGACCACATACAAGCGACCCGCGGATTCGCCCCCGCCGGCCATGGAAATCGGTTCGGGCAGAGCCGGCAGCGGGAGCGTTTCGATCGCTTGTGCAACCTTGTTCCAGCGCAGCAGAAAAACCTCCGCCGAGCAGCCCTTTTGATCGCTGCCCCCCGCGCAAACCACGCCGTAGGGAGTGGTAAAGCTTTGTCCATAGGCGAGCGGCCGGGGGAGGCGAAAGCGCTCGCCGGTCAACCAGCCGGCGTTCGGGGCCTGCAACACGAAAATCGTATCCCACCACGTCTTGGCGCCGCCTTCCCAAGGCGGGGCCTCGGGGAAATTGGCGCCTCCCGCGACGATCAGCGCGCCGTTGCTCACGCCGACGAACGGAGATGCCACGCCGGGTTGGATCCTCATTTCCGGCGCCGGCGGCAGGGGCGGCAACCCGGACCACTCAATCTGCGGATCGGCGGCGATGGCAGGCAGGGCGATCATGGTGAGGAAGAGGCAAGGCAGAGGATTCACGATGGGAGTTGGCGTTGAATCCACGAAGTCACCCTACCGCTGCACCGTCTCCGCCGGCCGTTGGAGCGGCACGGCGTATTTCACCACGCCGCCCATCATCTCCTCATTTGTCTGCTCGCCGAAGCGCACGTTCTTCGCCGGGTCGGGGTTCGCTTTGTTGGCCGCGCTGTTGTCGTACCAAGCGGTCGCCCGGATCCGGGTTCCCATGCTTGGTGACATCATGGGCGTCGCCAGCTCGTAGGTCAGTTGCCAGTTGAAGTCGTAGCGCGGGACATTCAAGAGGGGGCGGGTCGAGCCGTCCGGCTGGACGAGGTCGTAGCGAAAGGCTTTGCCCCGCAGGTGCATGTGCGGGAAGAAGCCGAGGATGAGCACATTCGGCGGCAGGGTCACTTCGGCCGACAGCTCGTAGTTCGGCTCACCGGGCGGGATGTTGATCTTGGAGTTCACGGCCGCGGCGCTGCGGACCTCCCACTGCGGCGGCTCCTTCGCAAAGTAGAGGCCGATGCGGGTCGAGTCCGTGGTGGCCCGGCCGTTGGGCGTGTAATGCATTTGGAACTTCAGGGTCGAGCCGGCGGGCAGCTTTTTCGCCATGCCGGCGGGGAACTGCTCGGCGGCGGTGCCGGGCACGTACAGCGCGAGATAATTCAAGCCGCCCCCATCCATTTTCGTCCCGTCTTTCGTGATGAAGACGCCGACGTGATGCACCACATCGCGCGCGCCGGGCAGTACCTGGACGGCGGTGACCCAGCGGTCCTCCGTAAGGTGCGTCGGAACCTCGACGTTGACGTAACCCATCGTGCCTTCGGCCTTCACCGCCATTGGCTGGGCAAAACCGAACACGGCATCGGGCTCGCCCAGGGTCCAATCCGTCAGCCACTGGATCGGCTTCGGCGCCTCGCCGGCGTTGCCCTCGGGGCGGTCTTTCGAGTCGAGCCAGGCAAGGAGAGTCTGCTTCGCGTCGGTGGAGAGTGAGCGATCGTTCGCCCACGGCGACGGCCGGCCGGCGGCCTCCGGGGCGGCAAACCACGGGGGCATGATGCCCTGCTCGACCACCCGCTTGATCGTCCGCGCGCGCTCCCTCACGCCACCCAGCGTCTCCAGCGAGAAGGGCCCGATCCCGCCCTCGTGATGGCACTCGGCGCAGTTCTGCTGGAGGATGCGCTCGACCTCGCCATGGTACGTGATCGAGGTGGTCGCTTTGCCCTCCGCGACCGCGGTTTCTAGCTCGCAACCCGGCGCGCTCACGGCCGCGATCGACACCTTGCGGCCGGCGAGCATCTCCTCCACCGCGTCGAGCAGATAGGTGTGCTTCGGCGCGTCCTGGCTGTAGTTCAGGCCGTACTGGTCATCCTGCGCGCCGCGGTACCGCAGCGTGCGGGTCGCATCGATCAGGAAGACCTCGGACGAGGAGCCGCCCTGGAGCGCCCGCACCACCGCGCCTGCGCGGTCGTGCACGACGGGCGAGGTGACGCCCAGATCCTTCATCGTCGAGCGCAGCTCTCCGGGCGCGTCGCTCGCGAAGGGGTCGACCACCACCAGCGCGATCCCTTTTCCCCGAAGCAGGACCTCCAGGCGCGCGAGACCGGGCGCGTAGCGTTTGCTCACCGGGCAGGTCGTGCCGGTGAAGGCGATGACGGCGCCGTTCCGGCCGAGGGCTTGGAAGAGCGGAAGCGTCCGGCCGTTGAGGTCGGTCAGGCGCAAGTCTTCGATGCGGCGTCCGAGGCCCGCCTGCGACGCGCTCAGCGGGTGAGGTCCGGCCGGCGCCGGCAGCGTCACGGACGGGCCGCCCGCCGCCTGCGCCTGGGCCGCGGCCGCCGCCAGCACCTCGTCCAGCGTGATCCGGCCGTCGCCGTCGCGGTCGACGCGTTTGAAGAGGGCCGCGTCTGGCAGCTCGTCCGCCGTCACCACGCCATCGTGATTCTTGTCGAGTTCCTTGAATTTCTGCTCCACGAAGTCGCGCGACGGGGCGGCGTGAAGGGCGGTGAGCGAGACGAGCGCAGCGAGAGAGGAGAGCGAAAGCGTGCGCATCATGGGGAGGTGTGCCGGTATGGACGCGCAGAATCGCGAAAAGTTACAACCGGCATCGCATTACTGATGCCAGTCGCCGGTAAAGGGCTGGTAAAACTGTTTCCACTCCCGCTCGAACCAAGCCGGCGCGCTGGGGAATCCTTCCTGGCCCAGCGCGTCCACGGCCACGACGTAGTAGCGGCGCGCGGGCTGGCCGGCGGTTTCGTCCTGCCAGGTTGCGGCGGTGATCGGCTCCGGCGTGAGCCGCGGGATGGCGTCTTTGTCGTAGCGGCCGTCCATCCGGTAGACGCGATAGCCCTGGAGACCCTGCTCGGGATTGGCCTCCCACGCGAGCTGGCAGGTGACGCCGTCCTCGCGGCTGAAGAGCGATTGCGGCGCGGAGGGGATGGTGAAGAAAGGCGGCGACGGCCCGCTCATGGCGCCCTCCGCGTTTACTACGCGGATGCGGTAGGCATAAACCGCATAGCGGCAGGGGCTGCCTGACGGGTCCAGTTGCTCGAGGCTGAATTTGCGCTCGTAAATCGGTTCGCCAAAGATGGGGGCGGGTTTGCCGAGGTCGACCGTCGTGTCGATGAAGGTGGAACCCAGGACCGGGATCCGGTTGAGCAGGACAAAGGTGCCGATGCGTCGAATCGCGCCGACCGAGGGTTCCGCCAACGGGGTGGTCTGCTTTTTCAAGCGCGACAGTTGATCCTCGCTGAACACCTCCACCGGCGCGCGTTCGATCAAGTAGCCGAGACCCTCCGTCGCCTTCCAGCGCAGCTCCACGCGAGTCGGCGACAGCACGGAGACCGTGCCCTCGTCGAGCACGCGGGGCTCGGCTCGCGGCTTGGGTGCCGGCGGCGTCCACGGCTTCTGGTCACCATCGAGGCGATAGGTCCAGATCTGCTGCTCGCGCGGTTTGCTCGTGCAGTTTTCCAGAAAGGCGAGGCCGAGCTCCGGCGCGAAGAGAAGCTGCCGGGCCCGACTGCCCGAGGGCTCCGGCTCGGCCGCGGGATTCAGCTTTTGCCATGCGTTGCCGCCCACATCGTAGGCCCACGATTCGAGCGTGTGCTTGGCGGCATCGTCCTTGCCCTCGGTGATCTTCACGATCGCCAGCACCCGCTTGCGCAGCGGATCGTAGGTGAGCACCGCGTCATTCTTGTCCGTCGGCGGCGTCACGGCCGGCTGGGCGTCGCGCCATTCGTTTTTGCGGAAGTCATAGAGCCAGGTGTGCGCGTCGTTCGTGAACTGCGAACCGAAAAGAACGTGAACCTTGTGCTCGGAATCGTAGGCCATCTGCCCTCCGCTGCGGACCTCGGGCTGCACGGGCGGCTTCAGCCATCGCCACTCATTGCGATGCGGGTCGTAGGCCATCGTCTCGCGCGGGCCGCCTTCCCCGCCAAAGACCAGCACCACGTCTTCGTCGTTGTCCCAGGTCGCGCAGCGCAGGGGCGCGACGTGCGGCGCCGGCAGCGGGCGCATGTTCCGCCACTTGTTTTCACCGGGGTCATAGGTCCAGACCGAGGCGTCGTTGAGATAAATCTCGCGCCACCACTGCCAGCCGTGGCTGCCGCTGAACGACGGGAACCGCACGTAGCGATTACGCACGGGATCGAAGACATTCTGCGTGTTGCAGCAGACGCCGGGCGGCGAAAGATTGGTCTCCTTCAGCGTCCACTTCGCCGAGAGCGGCTCGTACCACCAGACCTCCGAGCCCTGCTCGCCCCCGCCCCCCTGATTGTGCCCACCGTAGCGAATCATCACGCGATGCAGCGGGTCCCACACACAGGCGCCTTCGTAGCCGAGGCGCGGGGACGCCGGCGTGTCCGCGAGCGGTGAACGCTTGATCCAGGTGTTGGCGGGTTGGGCGAGCGGAGTGTCCTGCGCGAGCGACGTGGCGGCGAGCACGCAGCAAGCCGGCAGGACCAGCGAACGAGCGAGAGTTTTCATCGGGGGGATTGGGGGACTTGGAGAAGGGGAGAGTGGGAGAAGTGAAGTCCACTTCTTAATCGGGAGGTTATCGCCGTCCGTCATCGATCCGACAACGATGCCAACGAGATCGATCAGAAGCCAGACGCGAACGACGAGAAGGATGATCCCGACATCTGCATCGAACTGATGCAAAACGCGCAGCTGAATGATAGAAAGCGGGACATCCGCGGCGCGGTCGCCCCGCGAGCAGCTCCCTGCCGGGGCTGCCACTTGCTTCCGCTCCCGCCTGTGCCAAGCTCTGCGCTGCTCCGCATGCGCCTCCCCGGTCTCCTCACACTCCTTCTCCTGGCGAAGATGCTGCCGGCGGTTTCCGGGCAGGCCGCCGCGCCGGCGCCGGATGGGTTGGCCACGGCGACCGCGGCGTTCTTTGAAAAGCACTGCCTCGACTGTCACGAGACCGGGACGACGAAGGGCGGGCTCGATCTCGAAAAAATCGACTTCACGCTGCGCGAGCCGGCTGCGATCGATGCGTGGATTCATATCTACGACCGGATCGCAAAAGGCGAGATGCCGCCGGCGAAAAAGCCGCGGCCTGCGCAAGCGGAGGTGGCGGCGGTGCTCGCGGCGATCCAGCCGCGCCTGGTGCTGGCGGATCGCGGCCGCCGGGAAGTGGTGCAGCGCCGGCTCAATCGCGCGGAATACGAGGCGACGGTGCAGCAACTCCTCGGCATCGACATCGAGCTGACGCGCTTCCTCACGCAGGACCAGACGGCCGGCGGCTTCGATACGAACGGCGAGGCGCTCGCGATTTCCACGGAGGCGATGCAAGGCTATGTGGAGGCCGCGCGCGCCGCGATCGATGCCGCGATCGTCACCACGCCGCGGCCGAAGGAGGAGACGTGGAAGACGGACGCGCTCTCGGAAGTGCAGCGCTATATCGACACGGGCGAGTTCGGGTTCAAAGACGGCCGCATCGTCACGTACGTCACGACCGGGGGCGACTATTCGAAGATCTCCACCCGCGCGAAAAGGACGACGGTGCGGGGCCGGTACCGCGTGCGATTCCAGGCGGCCGCGCATCTCACGGAGGAACTGGGCTTCTTCACCGTGGCGGCCTCAAGCAATGTCACCGGCGCGCCGGCGCCGAGGAATCTCGGCTACTTCGAGGTCGGGCCGGAGCCGAAGATGTTTGAAATCGAGGCGGTGCTGGAGGCGAAGTCGGCGCTCCAGTTTTTCGGGCGCGGCCTGCCGGGCTACGTGAAGAGCGCGCCCGGCACGGACCATCGCGGCGTCGGCTTCGGCCCCGCCGAAATCACCGGGCCGCTGATCGACCAATGGCCGCCCGAGAGTCACACGCGGCTGCTCGGCGAGGTCGACCTCGCGACGGGCACGCTCGCGGACGCGGAAAAGATTCTGCGCCGTTTTCTCCCGCGCGCGTTCCGCGGTCCGGTCACCGACGAAGTGGTGGAGCGTTACCTCGCGATGGTCGGGAAGTCGCTGGAGGCGAAGCGCAGCTTCCACGAGAGCCTGCGCACCGCGCTGACGGCGATCCTTTGTTCGCCGAATTTTCTCTATCTCGCCGAACAGGGTGGGGGAGAGACCGCGCATTGCACCGAGGTCGAACTCGCGTCGCGGCTCTCCTATTTCCTCTGGAGCTCGATGCCCGATGCGGAACTGCTCGAGGCCGGCACGAAGCGCGAGCTGTCGAAGCCGGCGGTGCTGCGCGCGCAGACCGAGCGCATGCTGCGCGACCCGCGCGCCGAGGCGCTCGTGCGCAACTTCACCGGCCAGTGGCTCCGCCTGCGGCAGATCAACGACACCGTGCCGGACAAGAAGTTCTACCCGCAATTCGACGACCTGCTGCAGATGAGCATGGTGCGCGAGGGCGAGGGCTTTTTCCGCCAGATGCTCCAGGAGGATTTGCCGATCGCGGATTTCCTCGATTCCGACTGGGCGATGCTCAATCAGCGGCTCGCGGAGCACTACGGGATCGAAGGGGTGAAGGGGATCGAGCTGCGCAAAGTGAAGCTGCCGGCGGAGAGCGTGCGCGGCGGCGTGCTGACGCAGGCCGGCGTGCTGAAGGTGACGGCCAACGGCACGAATACCTCGCCCGTGATGCGCGGCGTCTGGGTCCTGGAAAACATCCTCGGCGAGCCGGTGCCGCCACCGCCCCCGAACACCGGCGGCATCGAGCCGGATATCCGCGGCGCGGTCACCATCCGCGAGCAGCTCGCGAAACATCGCAGCACGGCCTCGTGCATGGCCTGCCACAGCCGGATCGATCCGCCCGGCTTCGC
>DASYIS010000330.1:0-8502 GCA_035997375.1 Chthoniobacteraceae bacterium | reverse complement strand
GTGTTCAACAAGCTGCGCGAGGAGTTTCACCAAACGGTGTGCCGCGCATAACGGGATTCGGCGAGGGCGCCGAATCCAGCACGCGGGGCGCGTGCGCTCCCCGGACCGTTCGCGCTCCGCGCTCAACTGTATCCAATGCGGTTTCGGCATAGTCCGTCTCACAATTCGCGCATGGACGCGTCCGGTGTAAATCAGCCTTTGGGGCTGTCATACAAACTCGGCTCTTCGGCACTAAAGATGAACACTTCCCTCATGAAACGGACACTCCTCCCCCTCTGTCTCGTTCTCCTCCTCAGCGGCGCCACCGGCCACGGCGCGGTGGCCGCCGCCGCTCATTCAAACAACTCCGTCGCCAAGAACGAGCACGCCGCGATGATGGATCTGGTCCGCGTCGCCGAGGCCACGCAGACCGCGGCGCGGAGCGGGCTCTGGTCAGCACCGGCGACCTGGAAGGAAGGGCGCGTGCCGGCGGCGGGGGCCATCGTGGTGATTCCATCGGAAATCGTCGTCACGCTCCAGGGCGACGCCGGCGCGATGCGCGCGGTGCGCGTGGAGGGGACGCTGCGGTGGGATACCGAGTCCTCGACGAGCCTCGCGGTCGACACGCTCCTAGTTACGCCGAGCGGGCATCTCGAGATCGGGACGCCTCAACGGCCGATCGCGGCGAGCGCGACGGCGCATCTGCTCTTCACTGACTCGGGGGCGATCGACACGGGGCGCGATCCTTACTTGATGAGCCGCGGCGTGATCTCCCATGGCTCGGTGAGCATCTGCGGCCGTGAGGTGAAGCCCTTCGCGACGCTCGCCGTGCCGCCACGCGCGGGCGACAAGGTGTTGCATCTCGCCGAAATCCCGATGGCTTGGAAGAAGGGCGACCGCCTCGTGCTGCCGGCGGTGCACGTGGGTCAGGCGGATGAGGAACTCACCATCGCCGATGTGCAGGGCAAGGACGTCACGGTCGCGCCGCTGGCGAACGATCATCTGCCGCCGGCGGAGAAACTGACGGTTCATCTGGCGAACCTGACGCGGAATGTGGTGATCGAGTCGCAGAACACGACCGACGTCTTGCGGCGCGGACATCTGATGTTCATGCACTCGGGCTCGGTCGACGTGCGCTACGCGGCGATGCTCGGGCTCGGCCGCACCGACAAATCGCGTCCGATCAGCGACCCGGAGATCGACGCCGAGGGGCGCCTCGTCGCCGGCACGGGACTCAATCCGCGGGCGCGCTATGCGTTCCATCTCCATCGCACGGGGACCGATCTCGACGACGCGGCGACGCTGGTGCGCGGGTGTTCGCTCGTCGATTCGCCCGGCTGGGGCTACGTGAACCACAGCAGCCGCGCGGACTTCGAGGACAACGTGGCGTACAATGTCTTCGGCTCGGGCTTCGTCACGGAGGCCGGCGACGAAGTCGGGAGCTTCCGGCGCAATCTCGCGATTCGCTCGAAAGGCTCCGGCGAGGACGAGGTGATCCGGACCAAAATCCAGGACTTCGGCCATGAAGGCGACGGCTTTTGGTTTCAAGGCGGCGGCGTGACGGTGGAAGACAATATCGCCACCGGCCAGCGCGCCTCCGGCTTCATTTTCTTCACCCAAGGGCTCATCGAGAAAGGGTTGGGGACGGCGCGGTTTGCGGTGGCCAATCTCTGGCACCCGGAGTGGGCGAAGACGATCGACCACGTCAATCACAAGGACCCCGACCAAATCAATGATCCGGCCAGTGTGCCGGTGATCGCGGTGCCGATCAAATCGTTCAAGCGCAACACGGCCTATGGCTGCGGCATTGGGTTCAAGTCGCGCTTCGTCAGTCCCCAGGCGCAACGCAGCGCGTTTGAGGACGGCCTCGTCTGGAACAGCGACATGGGTGTGCACGTGCGCTACACGACGAACTTCGACCTGCGCAACCTGCGGTTGATCGCCGATCCGCGCTCCAAGGGCGGGGTCGCGGCGGTGCGCGGCACGCTCGAGGGCGAGCAGGACATCCGCTACGAGAACCTGACCGTGGAAGGGTGGGACACAGGGATCGCGATTCCCGAGGCGGGGCATCACGTCGTCGCCGGCGGGTATTATAACAACGCGCGCAGCATCCTCATCCCGACGCCGATGCAGCGCGGCCGGCGCGTGGAGATCGTCGGCGACCTGAAGTTCGGCAACTTCGATCCCAAGCGGCTCGGTCAGAAACCGCAATACGACATCGAGCTGGAGGCGCGCTTCGCTCCGCTGCTCGACACCGGCGGCGGCTACCGCGACCCGAACGTCATCTTCGCCTCGGACATCTCCATGGTGCATCTCACCGGCCGCCCGGCGAAGCAGCTTTACTATCCCGAGCAGGCGGCGGATCGCGTGGTCTTCAGCCGCCAGGCCGCGCCCGGAGACGTGAAGAAGATGGGCCGCGCCGAGGGCGGCGTGCCCGACCTGATCATCGAGAAAAGCAACCGCGAGCTTTGGCAAAAGTACGGCCTGGCGGTCGGCGGCGCGCTCGCCCCCGCGGATGCCGCGCCGGCCCCGCGCGTGCATGGGCTGATCGGCAGCCCCGCGCAATACGGCGAAGACCTCCGCCTGGACACGGTACGCACGCCCCAGGTCGGCGCGTGCCAGCCGGTCTGCATCGGCGCGCAAAAGCAAGGGATCACGATGGCGAAGGTCGAGCTGCGGCCGGGCTGGAACCTGGTGACGCAGGCGTTCAACCAGCGGCCGCGATCGTTCCTCGTCTTCGCGGGCGAGAGCAAGCAGGCCGGCGGGATGAACAAAGAGAAATATCAACCGAAATAACGGCCTTGAACGCGGCCGATGAATCCTCGTTCCCAAACTCCAGATTGGGAACGCACTTTGGAGCGAAACTCCGTTTCGCATGGCGGGGGTGTGCGGGCGGGGAGAGCCGAATCTACAGCAGCGAACTGCTCGCTTAGGGGCTCAAGGGGAAGAATGCGAAGAATGGGAAGGATGTGTTTCAGGGCAGACCGCAGTGCCATCATTCTCATGCTTCCCATTCTTCCCACCGTCCGAGCGCACGCAGAGGAAACCCGGCGGAAAACCGTCATACAAATACCGACCTTCGACACTACTCTCCAAATGCATGGTCTTGCCCTCCGAGTTGATCGATCAAGTTTCTGCCTTCCACGCAGACGCTTTCGGCTGGGCCGTGGCCTGCAGCGGCGGGGACTTCGAATCGGCGGCGGATACGCTCCAAGAGTGTTACGTGAAGGTGGCCACGGGGCGCGCGAAGTTCGCCGGCCGCTCTTCGCTGAAGACCTGGTGGCTGGCGGTCGTGCGCCTGACGACGCTGGAGCAACGCCGCGGCCGGCAACGTTGGCAACGCAGGGCCGAGGCGGTTCGGGAGTGGCTCGCGACTTTTGGCGAAGCGGCCGTCGAGTCGCCGGCGCCCGACCTGCCGGCACCCGTTGGAGCGGAGGAACTGGCGGCCGCGCTTGGCCGGCTGCCCGCGCGGCAGGCGGAAATCATGAGTCTGGTTTTCCAGCACGGCCTGAGTCTGAGCGAAGCCGCCACGGTGATGGGCGTCTCGGTCGGCTCCGCCCGGCAGCATTACGAGCGCGCCAAGAAACGGCTCCGCACTTTGCTCAGCGCCGAAGCACGCACTCCCACCGGTAACCATGCCTCCTGAGAGCGATCCCCATTTCAAGGCGGCCTTCGCGGAATTGCACCGCCGGCAGTGCGCGCAAGCGCCGGCCTTGGAGGCGATGCGTTCCCGCGCGCTGCGAGCGGCCAATGCGGGCCGGCGTCCGCTCGAGCGCCGGCGCCTGGCGCTGCGGATCTCGCTGGCGGCCACCGGCGTCTGTCTGGCGCTGTTCGGGCTCTGGAGCCTGCAAATGCCACAGGCGAACCCGACGGCTTCCGCGCGGCGCGTCGAGCAATTGCTCGCGGCCATCGAGCAGCAGTTGGATCGCAACGCCGACCTTGCTGAACCCGAATTTGAATTTCCGACCGACCTCCTGCTGACCCAAAACCAAACCGACCCAGAGCCATGAAAACCTATCCCGTTCTCCCCACCCTCCTCCTCACCGCGCTCGCTGCCGGCAGTCTCTGGCAGTCTGCGTTGGCGGAAGAGCCGTCTCGCCGCTCGCTCGCGACTCCGTCGATGCTCTTCCCGTTCGACGTCTATGCGAAGCATCGCGAGGCGATCGGCCTGAGCGAAGATCAGGTGAAGGAGCTGCGCCGCATTGCCGAGGGGATGGGAGACGCGGCACGGAAACTGGAGGGCGAGCGGCGCGAGCGCACGGAGGCACTCCAGGAGGCGGTCGCGCATCGCCCGATCGAGCTGGATCAAGCGATGCAACGCTTCCAAGGCGTGCTGCAAGTGGAGAATGAAATGAAGGCGCTACAGTTCCGCAGTGGCGTGGCCGCGCAGAATCTGCTCTCGCCCGAGCAGGCGGCCAAGGTGCAGGCGATCGCCGCGAAAACCCAGGGCTCGCGCGACGGGTCCAACGCCGGGAACGAAGCCGGCGCCCTGCGCGAAAAGCTCGAGCAACTCAAAGGCGAGCTGCGCAAACGCGGCGGCGGCGAGCTTTCCAAGGACGCGGTGGGCACGCTCGAGCGCGTCGAACAGGCGGCGCAGCAGGGCAAGCTGGAGGAGGCGAAGAAGCAGATGGAAGGGTTGCTGGCCCAACTCGGCCGGCAGGGAGAGGCGCGCAAAGGGAAAGAGCCGGCGACCAATGCGCAGCCTTCCGCCGCAGACATCGCGCAAGAACTGGGCAAGGTCGAAAAAGAGGTGGCCAATACCAGCGACCCGGAGAAGCGAGAGCGGCTCCAGCAGCAACTCGCCAAACTGCACAAGATGCAGGAGATCCTCGCGGCCAACTCCGACCCGAGCCGCCGGGAGAAGAGCACGTTCAAGGGCGATGACGACAAAGGCAAACAACCGGATCGCCCGGAGAAAGGCCCGTTCAAAGGAGACGGCGAGGGAAAGGACAAAACCGCGCCAAAGAAAGACAGCGAGAACAAGGACAAAGCTCCGCTGAAGGGAGACGGAGAGAACAAGGAGAAGGGCAAGTTCGACAAGAATGCCGAGAACACGAAGCGCCCCGACCCGGAGCTGCGCAAGCGGGTGGAAGGCGCCCTCGCGGAGTTCCAGGAAGCCAAAGCCGCGGGCAATCGCGAAGGGATGGAGAAGATTACCAAAGCGATCGAGTCGCTGCTCCGGGACAGTGCTCGCGAGGGCGGTTCGTCTAAGGATGGGGAGCGCAAGAAGGAGGGAACAAAAGACGGCGCGCAGAAGGACGGCGACCGCAAGGAAGGCGCGGTCAAGGACGGTGAACGGAAGAAGGAAGGTCCGAAAGATGGCGACCTCAAAGAAGGCGCAGTGAAGGACGGCGCGCGAAAGGATGCCCCGCAGAAAGACGGCGAGCGCAAAGAGGGTGAAATCAAAGACGGCGCCGCCAAGGACGGCGCCCGCAAAGAAGGTGGGATCAAGGAATAAGCCTGCCGGCCGTGACGGCGAATCCCACCATGGATTCGCCGGTCCGTCTCATTGTCTCATTGTCCCTCCGTCCCTCCCGCGACCGCCTATCCTACCGCACCCCGGACAGCTTCCCCGCGTACCCCGTCAGCTCCAGAAAAGCCGAGCCCACTTCCGCGCCGCGCTCATCGAGAACTCGGCAGGCGCCTTCCCAGTAGGCGACACCGCCGATGCCGCCGTTGAGCTCCTGGTCGGGAGCCAGCGGCACGAGGTGGAAGACAACCGGCCGGCCGGTCCGCGGATCGGGCGCGGTGATTTGCACCGAGGTGGGATAGCTCGCGCCGGTGCGCGGGCTCTTCCAGGTGGCGAGCGGTTTCCAGTTGAAACGATCCGGGCCGAAGTGTTTCGGAGACGCGCCGGCCTCGACCCAGGCCAGGGTGGAAAAGGGATCGGTGCCGCCATCGTCGAGGCGCATGCGGTAGGCCATGATCTCGCGGCCGTCACGCAACTGGAGCGCGGCCCAGTCCCAGCCGGTTTGATTCGAAGTGAGCTGGCTGCTGCTGATCTCGTGATCCATCCACGCCTCGCCCTGCACCGCGATCTCCTCCGCGCCGAGGCGGAGCGTGCCGCCGGCGGTGAGGCGCGGGAAGGTGAGGTAATGGCTGGCGGCGAGCGGATCGGCGCCCTTGCGCGAGAGGCCGTCGCGGCCAAAGACGACCAGCGGCCGCGCGGGCGCGAGGTCGAGGTGAAACAGCGCCTCACTGCGGATGCCCCCGGTCAGCGCCATGTGCTCCGCCGCCGCGTCGGTGAAGCGCAGCGACCAGTTGCCGTTGCGCACCTCGAGCGTCTCCGTGCTGGAGCCCGCGTCCCACCCGGAGCGATTGAGCCGCTCCTGGGAGATGAACTTCTGCGTGGCAACATCGAGCAGCGCCATGTGCGCGAGGTAAAAGGGCGCGGGCGCAAAGGAGTCCGGCGGCTCCGCGTCGGCCGCGCCGGGAGCCGAGCCGGCCTGCCGGAAGAACGTCGCCTGGAAACCAAAGCGGCGCTTCGCATCGGCGTTGGAAAACAGGTGGCCCGTGATGTACCACCACTCGATCTTGAAATCCGGATGCGACCCGTGATCGCGCGGGAAGACGAACTGCTTCCCCGCCTGCGGGAAGGTAAAGGGACTCGGTTCGCCGGCGCGTGCGACGGATGCAGCGAGGATGGAGAGGAGGAGAAGACGCTTCGCTGGTCCACGAAAAACACGAAAGACACGAAAGGGGAACGGGAGCGAAGCGCACATCATTGGCAGGAGCTTAACACGGAAGGTAGCCAACGAATGGCGCGAATTGAAACGAAAGCAAAGGGCCGCAAAGATTCGTTTCAATTCGCGCCATTCGTTGGCCCGAGTCCCTTTTCGTGTCTTTCGTGTCTTTCGTGGACCAAAAAATTCCCGGCCGCTACGCGATTCGAGTTGTCTCGCCGGCCGGAAAGCGGCGGAATCGTACGTCCACCCCAGTATGCGCACTTTCCAGGTCGATCACCTTCATGTCTCCGTCTTTCCCGGCCGGGAAGAGATGGGAAGCGCCGCGGCCAAGGCGGCCGCTCACTCGTTGCAGGAAGCGATCCGGCAGCGCGGCGCGGCGCGGCTCATCCTCGCCAGCGCGCCTTCGCAGATCGAGCTGCTCTGCTATCTGCGCGAGAGCGCGGTCGACTGGAGCCGCGTCACGATCTTCCACATGGACGAGTACATCGGGCTGCCGCCCGAGCACCCCGTGGCGTTCCGCCATTTCCTGCAGGCCGAGATGCTGGCGCACGTCAAGCCGCGCGAATTCGTCGGCATGCGCGGCGAGGCGGACGATCTGCCCGCGGAAATCGCGCGCTACAGCCGCCTGCTCGCGGCGGAGCCGATCGACGTCGTCTGCCTCGGGATCGGTGAGAACGGCCACCTCGCGTTCAACGATCCGCCGGTTGCGCAGTTCGACGATCCGGCGCTCGTCAAGGAGGTGGAACCCGATGCGGTGTGCCGACAGCAGCAAGTCAACGACGGCTCCGTGCCGCACGTCGGCGCGGTGCCGAAGAAGGGACTGACGCTGACCATTCCGGCGATCATGGGCGGCCGCTCGCTCTACTGCGTCGTCCCCGGCCCGTCGAAGGCCAAGGCCGTCCGTGACACGCTGCGCGGCCCGATCGCCACGAACTGCCCCGCCTCCATTTTGCGCCGGCATCCGTCGGCCTATCTCTATCTCGACGAAGACTCCGCTGAATTGCTCGAATGACGAATGACGAATGACGAAGAACCCGCCGAATTCGTCATTCGTCATTCGTCATTCCTCCTCAAAACCCTCCCCATGTCCCGCTGGTGCAAACTCTCCATTCTGACAGACGAAGTCTCGCAAGAGCTCGATCCCGTCCTCAACTTCGCCCGCGAGTTCCGGCTCGATGGCATTGAAGTCCGCAGCCTCTGGGGGAAAGCGTTTCGCGATCTCTCGCCCGACCATTTCCGCGAAATCCGCCAACGCTGCGATGACGCCGGCCTGGCCATCTCCGGCTGCGCGACGCCCGTCTTCAAGTGCGACCTCGACGACCCCGCGGCCATCGCCGAGCACGTCGCACTCTTCCAGCGCTCCGTCGAGGCGGCGCTCATCCTCGGCTGCCACGTCGTCCGCGTGTTCGCATTCCTGCGCCGCTCGCATCCCGCGACCGGCAGCGACCTCGAGCGCGCGGCCTCGCATTTCCCGGAACTCATCGCGATCGCGAGCGACGCCGGCGTCATCGTCGGTATCGAAAACGAGGCCAGCTGCATTGTGGCGAGCGGAGTCGAAACGCGGGAATTCCTCGCGCACCTGCCGCACTCGCCGGCCCTCGGCGTGGTGTGGGATCCGTGCAACGTCATGTATCTCGACCATGCGCGTCCGCCGTATCCCGACGAGTTCAACGAGATCTCCGATCGCGTCATTCATTTCCATGTCAAAGACGCCAAACGCGAAGGCACCGCCGCCGCCAAGGAATGCGTCGAGCTCGGCACGGGCGACATCGATTTTCCCGAGCAGCTCAACGCCCTCCGCGAACGCAACTACCGCGGATGGGTCACCCTGGAAACC
>DASYIS010000329.1:0-7862 GCA_035997375.1 Chthoniobacteraceae bacterium | reverse complement strand
CACCGCTGTCGTCGGCGACCATGCTGAACTCCGTCCCAAGGTCGACGACCTCCACGGCGGGATTCGAAATGCGGAAGCCGATCGCTTCCTTCGGCACCTGCGCCTTCAAGGTGCCGCGATGCAACACGGCTTCCCACGCGGAGGTCACTTGCAACGCGGCGGGGCCTTCGAGGGTCACCACGGCGCCCGAGTCGAAGGCGACCTCCACCAGACCCGAGACGAGCTGCAATTGCTGGCCGCGGTGCAACTCCTCGCCGGCGCCGAGCGCCGCCCCTTTCCACTGGCCGTCCTGGCTGGCGGAGAGATGCGCGACCACGTCGTCCATGTCGGACATTTCGCCCTCGGTGCCGGCGAGCGTGTCGCCGGAATTGCGCACGGCGTGTTGCCCGAACCAGAGCCCCAGCATCAGCATCGCCGCCGCGGCGAGTGAGCCGAGGGTCCACCAGAGACCGCGCGCAAGCCGCTCATTCGCGGGGATGGGCCGCGGCTCGGGCGCCTCGGACTGCATCTCGCCCGCGTACTCGTACAGGCTGGCGGAGAGCGCCATGGTGCGGACGTAAAAGCGCCGCGCCTCGTCCGAGCTCGCGAGCCGCTTCTCCAGCCGCGCGCGGTCGGCGTCGGAGAGCGCTCCGTCAATCAGCCCCTGGCAAAGCTCGTTGAGCTCGAGCAGCTCGCGGTCGGGCATGTTCATGCGCCTTCGGGGGAAAGTTGATGCGTGACGCAATCGAGCAACAGCTTGCGGATGCGGGCGAGAGCCTTGTAGGCGGCCTCCATCGAGCGGCCGGCGCGTTGCGCGGCCTCCTCGACGCCGCTCCCCGGCTCGTAGCGGAGCAGGACCATTTCGCGGTCGCGCGGCGGCAGTTTTTCCAGGCAATGCGCGAGCGCCTCGTGCCGTTCGTTTACCTCTTCCTCGAGCTCGGCCGCCGTCTGCGCGAGGGCGTCGACCACCACCTGGTCGAAGACCACCTTGGACCGCGCGAACTTCTGCCGCGCCCGGCGGATTTGCCAATAGGCGATCTGGCACGCCCACGCGACGAAGTCGGTGCCGGGCGTGAATTCATGGAACTTTTCGCAGATCACGAGACTGGTCTCCTGGAGGAGGTCGTTGGCGTCATGCCGGTCCGGCACGAGCGTGTAGATATAAGAGAACACCCGCCGCTGATGCTGCGTCATCAGCAGCATCAGCAGTTTGTTGGGGTCGGTGGGGGGCAAGGGGGATTGCGGAGTTCGGATTGCGGAATGCTTACGGAAGAGCGCGCGCTATTCCGCAATCCGCATTCCACAATTGAATTACGCCGCCGCGGCGCCTTTCTTCTTCTTCTTGCCCGCGCCCTTGCCTTCGCCCTTCTTGTGCGCCTTGATCGCGGCGATCTCCGTGTCGTCGAGCTTGCCGTCGCTGTTCGTGTCGAGCGACTTCAGGCTGGTGTCGGTTTCGAAGGCCTTCTTGAGCGCATCCTTTTCGTCGCCATCGATCTCGCCGTTGGCGTTCTTGTCATAGGTGGTCAGCACCTTCTGCTTTTCCGCGCGGGCGGCTTTCTTCGCTTCCTTGTCGGCGCCCTTCGCGCCCTTGGCGGCGGAGGCGGGAGCGACCAGCGCGAGCGAAAGCAGGCCGGCGGTGAAAGTGGTGAGGAGGATCTTCTTCATAGGTATGGGGATTGGTGTGTTTGAAATGGACGGACACACGAGTAACAGCACGCGCCGCGAAAATTGGGACAAGAAATCTCTCCTGCGCTTTCTCCTTGGCCTTTGGCGCGCCATCCGGCACGGTCTCAGACCCCGATGCGCATCCTTGTAGTAGAAGACGAGAAGAAGATTGCCTCCCTCCTGCGCCGCGGTCTCCGCGAGCAGGGCTTCACCGTAGACGTGCTGGAAAACGGCATTGAGGCCTACGAGCAAGCCTCCACGCAGCCGTATGACACGATGATCCTGGACATCATGCTCCCCGGCCGCGACGGCCTGAGCGTGCTGCGCCAGCTCCGCGAGAACGGCATCCTCACGCCCGTCCTCCTGCTGACGGCGCGCGGCGAAGTGAACGAACGCATCGAGGGATTGAACCTCGGCGCCGACGATTACCTCTCCAAGCCCTTTTCCATGGACGAAGTGACCGCCCGCGTCCGCGCGCTGCTGCGGCGCGCGACCGGCGAGAAGCTCTCGCTCTACAAGCTCGGCGATCTCACGATGAACCTCGTCAGCCGCGAGATCTACCGCGGCAAACGCAAGGTCGACCTGACGACGCGCGAATTCGGCCTGCTCGAATATCTCATCGGCACGCCGGGCCAGGTCTTCACCCGCACGCAAATCCAGGAGCGGGTCTGGGACTACCACTTCGACCCGAACACGAACCTGGTCGACGTCTACATCCAGCGCCTGCGCCGCAAGGTGGACGACGGCGAGGCGGTCAAGCTCATCCACACCGTGCGCGGCGTGGGCTACTGCATGAAGGCGGAGCCATGAGGCGCTGGCCGCTGCGCTGGCAGTTGGCCCTCCTCACGGCCACGCTCGTGGTGGTCGTCCTCTTCTGCGTGGGCGCGGCCGCCTGCTGGCAGCTCAACCGCCAGGGTGTGCATGATCTCGATCACGAGCTCCGCCACGTCGCGCACGAGTTCTTCGTCGTTTACGCGGACCTCCCGGAGATCAACTGGAACGACCGCCTGACCGTGCGCACGCTGCTGGCGACGACGCACTACGCCTACTTCATGGAAGTGCGCGAGGGCGACAAGCTGCTCTTCCGCTCGCGCGGCACGCCGGACCAGGGCCTGCCCCTGCTCGGCGAAGGCGAGGAAGTCATCCGGACCATCCGTTACAACGGCCATCTCGCGCGCGTGGGAAACTTCACGCAGGGCAAGACGAAGCTCCGTTTGCTGATGGATTTGCATGTGGTCGAGCGCACCCAGGACGATCTCATCCAGTGCTTCCTCCTGGCGACTCCGCTCGTTTTGGCCGTGGTCGGGTTCGGCGGCTGGTTCGTAGCCCGGCGCGCGCTGGCGCCGATCAAGAAAATGGCCGCCTCGGCGGAGCTCATCAGCGCGCAGCGGCTCGACCAGCGCCTCCCCATGCCGAACACCGGCGACGAAATCGAGCGGCTGACTGTGGTGCTCAATCACATGTTCGACCGCCTGCAGGCGAGCTTCCAGCAGGCGACGCGCTTCACCGCGGATGCCTCGCACGAGCTGCGAACGCCGCTCACGGTGATCCGCGGCGAGCTGGAGGCGGCGCTGCGGGGCGGCGGGGTCGAGCCCGGCCAGGAGAAGCTCCTCGTCAACCTGATGGAGGAAACCGAGCGGCTGAGCCACATCTCCGAGGGCCTGCTCCTCCTCTCCCGCGCCGACTCCGGCCGGCTCACGCTCCAACTGAAGCCGGTCGACCTCATTCCCCTGATGCACGATCTGCTGGAAGACGGCGAGATTCTCGCCACGCCGGCTCACATCACCATCCAATCGCACCTTCCCCCGGCGGCGTACGTCCAGGGCTCGCCGCAATTTCTCCGTCAGCTCCTGCTCAACCTGCTCGAGAACGCGATCAAGTATAACGAAGACCACGGGCGGGTCAGCATCTCGGTCGTCGAACACGGCGGCTGCTGGTCCATCCGCGTCGGCAACACCGGCCCCGGCATCCGGCCCGAGGACCAGGAGCACGTCTTTGACCGCTTCTTCCGCGGCGACCAATCGCGCAGCCAGCAGAAGGGCCACGGCCTGGGGCTGAGCATCTGCCGCGAGATCGTGCGCGCCCACGGCGGGGAGATGGGGCTGGATCTCTCGCGGGCGGGGTGGACGCAGTTTCAGGTGAATTTGGTCAAGGCCGCCGTGCTTCCTACCGCCGCCCCCGCCGCGACGGCGTGATCACCCGGGATCGCAGAGAACCTCCGCCGGCGACTGATCCAGTTATGATCGCTCACTCGCCATAGCATGAACCGCGAACTCCCCGAGGAACTGGCCGGTCTGCTCGCCGCGATCGGCGAAGCCCCCGGCTTGCGGGCGTGGTTCCTCGCCCTGCACGATCTCTCGCCGGCCGCACGCAGCCTGGCGCTGGGCCGGATGGCGATGGAGATGCGCGCGGGCGGGGAAGAGCGCACGTTGATCGCCGCGGTGGTCGCGCTCGAGACGCCGGCGGTCTACGAAGCCGCGTACCGCACGGTGATCGAACTTTACGGCTCGTAAAATCCGGCGCGAGCGCGTCTATTGGAGCCATGATCTCGGGTGCCACCGGTGAGATCGTCCTGGCCAAC
Source organism: Chthoniobacteraceae bacterium (assembly GCA_035997375.1). GTDB lineage: Bacteria > Verrucomicrobiota > Verrucomicrobiia > Chthoniobacterales > Chthoniobacteraceae > DASYIS01. Next base: position 3,637 of record DASYIS010000329.1, on the reverse strand, counting down.
GGCGTGATCTTCACGCCGCATTGCGGGTTGGTGCAGGAGCATCTCGTCGACGTGCGCGCGCACCGCGAGCTTTCAGTTCCGGGCTGGACGCTCCATCTGCTCGGCGAGCACGAGTCGGATCACGGCCTGTTTGAGGTGCAGGCGGTCTCCGATCCCGCCTGCCGCATTTGCACCGTGCTCCTCTCGCACCTGCACCCCTTCTACGGCGAGGAGGCGGACGACGAAGCGGAGCGCCGCGCCTTCCACGAGGGGGTGCTCGAGACCGACCTCGGCGGTTTGCGCGAGTTTTTCTGGGGCGAGGTTTTCTGCCGCACGGACACCGAGTCCAACCAGGATTGGCTGGTCGTCGTCTACCGGCCCGGGCCCACGGTGCCGCTGCGCCCACCGATCCCGCCCCGCTACCTGCGCACCCATGCGCCGCTGCCGGAACTGAGTCCGCCGGAGCCGGCGGATAACTTTTCGTTGCTCAATCTGACAAAACGTTCATAGCGTCGCGCGTGCTCTCGTTATTTTCCGCATGAAGATCGTCGTCGGCTCCGGGCCGTCCGGGATTTCATGCGCCCAGGCCTTGCTCGATCACGGCGAGGAGGTTTGCCTGGTGGATGCCGGCGTGACGCTGGAGCCGGAGCGCCAGGCCGTCATCGCGCGCATGGGCCGGCAAAGGCCCGCGGAGTGGAGCGCGGAAGATCTCGGGCGAATCAAGGAAGGGATGAACGCCTCGGCCGGCGGCGTCATGCTCAAGCGCGTCTACGGGTCGGACTTCGCCTACCGGGGACCGGCGGAGCATCTCGTCACGCAAACGGGCAAAGTCGCGCTCATGCCGACACTCGCGCAGGGCGGCCTGAGCAACGTCTGGGGCGCCGCCCTCCTGCCGTACCACGCCCGCGATTTGCACGACTGGCCGATCACCGTCCAGGACCTCGCGCCGCACTACGAGGCGGTGATGAAGCTGACGCCGCTCGCCGGCCGGCGCGATCGGCTGGAGGAGTGCTTCCCGCTCTACGGCGAGCCCAAGACGCTGCCGATGAGCGGCCAGGCGCGCGCGCTCTGGCGGCGGCTGGAAAAGCACGCCGGGCGCCTCGGCCGGCGCGGCCTGCAGTACGGTGCGGCGCGCGTCGCGGTGCAGGCCGGCGAGTCGGGCTGCGTGACCTGCGGCCTCTGCATGTACGGCTGCCCCTACGGCTTCATCTACAACAGCGCGCACACCCTCGGCCGCTGGCGGGAGCGCCCTGGTTTTACCTACCGGCCCGGCATCGTCGTGGACCGGGTGGAAGAGACCGGCGGCGAGGTGAAGGTGAGCGGCTACCACATGGAGAGCGGGCAACCGTGGAGCATGAGGGCGGACCGCGTCTTCCTCGCGGGCGGAGTGCTCCCGACCACGAAGATCGTCCTCCATTCGCGCGGCGCCTACGGCCGGCCGCTCCACATCCTCGACAGCCAGTATTACCTCTTCCCGCTGCTGCAAGCCGCGCGCACCCCGCGCGTCCGGGAAGAGGCGCTCTACACGCTGAGCCAGATTTTCCTCGAGCTCATCGACCCCGCGATCAGCGAGCATTTCATCCACTTGCAGATCTATTCCTACAACGACCTCATCGGCCAGGCGCTGCGCAAATCGCTCGGGCCGCTCGGCTTCGACTGGCTCGTGCGGGAGCTGGAAAACCGCATGCTGGTCGCGCAAGGCTACCTGCACTCCAACCACTCCGCGCGCCTCCGCGTGGAGCTGCGGCCCGGCACGCGCGCCTCGGAGCTGCTGGTCGAGGCGGAGCCCAATCCGAAGACCGCCGCGCTGGTCCGCAAAGTCGTGCGCAAGCTCGCCGGCCTCGCGCCTACGCTCGGCGCGCTGCCGCTGGAGCCGATGCTGCAAGTCACGCCGCCCGGCCGCGGCTTCCACTGCGGCGGCTCGCTCCCGATGCGCGAACAGCCCGGTGAGTTCGAGACCGACCGCCTCGGCCGCCCCGGCGGCTGGGAGCGCATCCACGTCGTCGATTCCAGCGTCTTCCCGAGCATCCCCGCGACCACGATCACGCTGAGCGTGATGGCGAACGCGCATCGAATCGGGGCGGCGGTGTGCCAGTAATCAGTAATCAGTTCGGAACGAGTAATCAGTATTTTGTAGCGAAGCCGTGCGGACGTTCGAGACGCCGGTTGCTCATCCGCGGCTATCCGATTACTGATTACTGCCCCACTGATTACTGATTACTTCCCCCCATGCGCCACCTGCCGCCTCTTCTCATCGTCCTCGCGCTGGCGGCGGTGGCGGCGTTGCAACTTCGCCTCGTCGAGCACTCCCGCACGGAGCGCGCTTTTCTCGAGCGCCGGCTGCAAATCGTGGAGGAGGAAAACGAGCGGCTCCGCGGGCTCGTCGCGACGGACGAGAAGGCGAAGACGCTCGAGCGGACGCGCGCCATTCGCAAGGACGTCGAGCAGCAGGTGGAGAAGCTGCGGGGCCTGAAGTTCCGCGAGCCGGTCGTGTACGACGTCGTCTCGCGCAAGGAGATTCGCGCCATCTTCGCCAAGGCGCTGGCGGAGGAGAACTCCGAGTCGGACTTCATCAACATCGGCCGCGCGTGGACGCGGATCGGCTTGCTGCCCAGGGAAATGCCGCTGCGCCAGACGCTGCTCGATCTGCTGAGCGAGCAGGTCGCCGCCTTTTACAATCACCACGAGCACAAGCTCTTCATGTTCGAGGACTCGTCGCTCGACAAACCGTACGACCGCGTGCTGCTCGCGCATGAGCTGACGCACGCCTTGCAGGACCAGTATTTTCACCTCGCCTCGCTCCCGATCGCGCTCCGCGACAACGACGACCGCGCGCTCGCCGCGCTCTCGGTGATCGAGGGCGACGCCACGGCGGTCATGACCGACTTCATGGCCGCGAATGCCTCGTTTCGCGTCGTGCTCGACACCGCCACGGCCATGATGTCGCAGCAGGTGATCCAGTTGCAAAAGACCCCGCGCTTCCTGCGCGAGCGGCTCGTCTTCCCGTACCTGCATGGGAAGGATTTCTGTGCCGCCGTCATCGAAGAGCGCGGGCAGCGCGGAGTCGATGATTGCTTCAAGCGCATCCCCTCCTCGACCACGCAGATCCTCCACCGCGAAAAGTACCTGGCGAAGGCGCCGGAAGAGCCGCTCCCCGTCGCGTGGCCCGCGGTGGAATTCGCGGGCCGGCGGCCGGCGACCGACAACGTCGTCGGCGAGGCGGGCATCCGCTGCCTCGTCGCCGAGTGGGCCGGCGAGGCCTCCGCGGTCACCGCTTCCGTCGGCTGGCGCGGCGACCGTTATCTCTCGTACGAAGACGACACGCTCATCTGGAAAAGCTTCTGGGCCGACGACCTCGAGGCGCGCGAGTTTTTCGAGGCCGAGCGTACGGTCCTCGCGAAACGCTACGGCCCCGCGCTGCCGCAGAGCACCGAAGAGCGCATGCTGATCGAGACGCCGCGCGCCGTGCGGCTCATTCGCCTGCTGCCGTCGAACGCCGTCGTCCTCGTCGATGCGGCGACGGCCGAGGTCGCGGACCAGGCCGAAGCGCAGTTCGCGAAATAGCTGTTTTCGCGGACGCCGCGCCTGCTAAAACTTCGGGCCGGAATGATCGGCCGCAAAAAAGCACACCACGGCGAAGCCGCAACCAAAGCGTGCG
>DASYIS010000328.1:0-10306 GCA_035997375.1 Chthoniobacteraceae bacterium | reverse complement strand
CATTCGTCATTCGTCATTCGTCATTCGTCATTCGTCATTGCCCATCCGCCCCAACTCCCTCTCCAGCGTCTCCATCGGCAATCCGACCACGTTGGAAAACGAGCCTTCCACGTGGTCGATCAGCTCGCCGTGATCTTCCTGCGCGGAGTACGCGCCGGCTTTGTCCAGCGGGCCGATGCGCTCGAGGTAGGCGCGCAGCTTCGCCTCGCTGAGCCGCTTGAAATAGACGGTGCTCACCTCGATCGCGCCCCGCTCCAGGTTGTCCGCGAGGCGCGCGAGCCAGAGGCCGGTGTAGACGTGGTGGCTGCGGCCGTTCAACCGCAGCAGCATTGCGAGGGCGGCGTCCATGTCGGCGGGCTTGCCGAGCACTTCCTGGCCGAGCGCGACCTCGGTATCGACGCCGACGACGAGCTCCTCAAAGTGGAGCAGCGCGATGGCGCGGCACTTCGCGCGCGCGTTGAAGAGCACCGTCTCGCCCGGACTGAAATGCGGTGGCGAGATTTCCCGCACGTGCGAGGGCGCCACCGTGAACCGGTACTTCCCTTCCTCCAGCAACGCGCGGCGACGCGGCGATGCAGACGCCAGGACGAGTGGTGGTAGACCAGCCATACGTGCCGGTCACTGTGCGCCTCATTTCTCCGGCTGTCCAGCCCCGGTCACGGGCAGCGTCACTTCGCGGTACCCCTTCGGCACGTCGAAGATCGTGAGGTCCACCGCGTCCTGTTTGACCGACTGAATCGTGGTCGCGACCTTCTGCGCCCCCATCTCGAATTCCGTCCGCAAGCGCAGCCCCGGCATCAGCTTCGGGTCCGGCATGAGGCTCGCGGCGATCGGCGCGAGGCCGGTGGTTTGCAGGCCGTTTAGCTGCTGCTGGATGGCGTCGGCGTTCGGAAAATCGGTGCAGACCCAGAACTTCATTTTCATCTGCCCGACGACCCAGAGCCAGGCTTGCGTCTGGTGGCCCAGGATCTCTTTTTTCTCGGTAGTCGGCGTCAGCTTGCCCGGTGTGGAGCCGGCTTGCGCGAGGAGGAGCTGCTCCGCGAGCGCCTTGGTCTGCTCGGCGGTGATGCGGTTGAAGATCTTCGTCTTGTGCTGCAAGACGATGGTCTCGCCCTTCTCGCCGTCGACGATCGTGCTGATCCCCGGGGCGATGTCCGCGCGGACTTTCTTCTCGTGAATCCGGATCGTCATCTCCCCCTCCATGCCGCCGCCTTCCACGCGCTGCACCAGCACGAGATCCGCGCGCGCCGCGCTCGCGAGGCAAAGAAAAACGAGCAGGGCGGCGGCGAAGTTTCGACCCAATGTGTAGAGGCGGCTCTCCCCTGAGCCTAAGCGAACGGGGGTGCCGCCTCCAATTTCTTGAGCGTCTTCAGTGCGAGCAGCGCTCAAGAAAAGTGAGGCGGCACCTGTTCGCCTAGGCTCACAGAGAGCCGCCTCTACACATGAGGGACGCCGCGCGGCGGCTTCGGGTCGGCGGCTCGTCATCGCGTTCGCGCAGCTAGTGTTCGCCGACCAGCGCGCGGTAGTCCGCGGCGCTGAGCAGGTCGCTGTCTTCGCACCCTTGCGGCACTTCCAGCTTGAAGATCCACCCCTCGCCGTACGGGTCGGAATTGACGAGGCCGGGATTTTTGGTGAGCGCGTCGTTCACCGCCGTGACCTTGCCGGAGATCGGCGCGTAGATGTCGCTCGCGGTCTTGACCGACTCGACGACGCAGATCGTTTCGCCGGCCACGGCCTCCGCGCCGACCGCCGGCAGCTCGACGTAGACGATGTCGGTCAGCTCCTGCTGCGCGTGATCGGAGATGCCGACGGTGGCGGTGGCTCCCTCGAGGCGGAGCCATTCGTGGGACTTGGCAAAACAGAGATCGTCGGGTGCGTTCACAGGTTGGTTGGGTGTTTGTCTAGCCTCTAAAAGGCACAGAAGGCACAAAAAAGAAAGCGCCTCGGGCAGGAACGGGAGTCCGAAATTTTTGTGCCTTTTGTGCCTCTTGGTGGCAATCCCTCAGGCGGGCGTCTTGGAGGGGTGATGCAGCGGCTTTTTCTCGATGATCGCCGGGAAACGCTTGCCGCGAATGTCGATCTCGATCGGCTCCTGCAAGCGCGCGAACTCGGTGGGAATGTACGCCATGCCGATGCCGACGCCGAGCGTGGGCGATTGCGTGCCGCTCGTCGTCTCGCCGATGAGCGCGCCGTTCTTGTAGATGGGGTAATGCGCGCGCGGCGGCGGCGTTTTCCCCTGCATGACGAACGGGACGAGCCGATGCTTGATCCCCTCGGCGCGCTGCTTCACCAGCACCTCGCGGCCGACGAAGGACGGCTTGTTGAGGTCGACGAAAATCGAGAGGCCCGCCTCCAGCGGCGTGCGCGCCGGCGAGAGATCGGAGCCGTTCAGCGGGTAGCACATCTCCAGCCGCAGCGTGTCGCGCGCGCCGAGGCCGCACGGCTTGATGCCGAACTCCGCGCCGCGGCGCAGGATGTCGTTCCAGGTCTTCACCGCGCGCGGCGCTTCGCAAAAAACCTCGAAGCCGTCCTCGCCGGTGTAGCCGGTGCGCGCGATGTAATAACAGAAGCCATCGATCTCGACGGAGAGAATCTCGTTCCGCGCGGGACGCGAATACTGTCGGCCGAAAAACGCGTCGAAAAGCTGAGCGGAGCGCGGTCCCTGCACGGCGAGCCCGGCGAAGTCCGCACTGCGATTCTCGAACTCCACACCCGCGACGCCGGCGCCGAGCTGCTGCTGCATCCACGCGAAGTCTTCCTCGATTTTCGCCGCATTCACCACGAGGAGAAAATCCGCCTCCTTGATGCGGTAGACGATGAGGTCGTCGATCACGCCCCCGCGCTCGTTGAGCAAAAAAGTGTACTGGCACTCGCCGACCCCGAGGCGGTCGACGTTGTTCGTCAGCACGCCGTTCAGCCACGCCGCCGCGCCCGGGCCGCGCGCGAAGAACTGGCCCATGTGCGAAATGTCGAAGACGCCGAGCGAGCCGCGGACCGCCTGGTGCTCATCGAGGATGCCGGTGTACTGCACGGGCATCGACCAGCCGCCAAAGTCGACCATGCGCGCGCCGAGGGCGACGTGCGCCGCGTGCAGCGGGGTTTGGCGAAGCGGACTGGATGACTCGGCGGACACGCGCGAAGAAGGTAGGGGGTTGGGCGGGCGTGTCAATGCGGCGGGCGCGGGGCGAGAGGAGACAATGAGACAATGAGACAATGAGACGAGCCCATGGCTCTCGTGGCGCGCGTCTTCTGATTGTCTCATTGTCTCATTGTCTGATTCTCTTCCCCTCGCATGACCTCTCTCGAAAACCGCAAGATCGCCATCGTCGGTTCCGGCGCCGTCGGCTGCTACTATGGCGGCGTGCTCGCGCGCGCCGGGTACGACGTGCGCTTTCTCATGCGGTCGGATCTCGAGGCCGTGCGGCGCGCCGGGCTGACGATTCACAGCCGCGGTGAGGAATGGAAGATCGCCGCGCAGGCTTATGGGAGCAGCGAGGAAATCGGGCCGTGCGATCTCGTCATCATTGCGCTGAAGGCGACGGGCAACACGGCGCTGGAGGCGATCCTTCCGCCGCTGCTCGGACCCGCGACAACGCTGCTGACCTTGCAAAACGGCCTCGGCAACGAGCAGTTCCTGGCGGAGCGCTGGGGCGCGGAGCGCGTGATGGGCGGGCTCTGTTTCGTTTGCCTGAACCGGACTGCGCCGGGCGTCATTGAGCATCTCGATCACGGCACGCTTTCCATCGGCGAGTTCGTGGGCGGGCCGCAGGCGCGGACGCGCGCGGTGGTCGAGGCATTTCGCAAGAGTGGCATCGAGGCGAGTGCGGTGGAGAATCTCGCGGAGGAACGGTGGCGCAAGCTCGTCTGGAACATCCCGTTCAACGGCCTCTCGATCGCGGCGCGCGGCGCGACCGTCGCCGACGTGCTGGCCGAGGACGGGCTGCGCACGCTCGCGCGCGGCCTCATGACGGAAGTGCTGGAAGGCGCGGGACGCCTCGGCCTCGCGATCCCGGCGAGCTTTGCCGATCACCAGCTCGAGCGAAGCTGGAGCATGGGTGCCTACAAGCCCTCGAGCCTCATCGACTGGGAACTCGGCCGGCCGGTGGAAGTCGAGGCGATCTGGGGCGAGCCGTGGCGGCGGGGGACGGCGGCGGGCGCGAACATGGCGCGCCTGGAAACGATCTATCGCCTGCTGCAACGCGTCGCCCGGCCGGAGGGCGCGCGGTGAGCAGCGTCGAGGCGTTGCGCGAGTTCGCGCCGGAAACGGCGGTGGTGCTCGGCTCGGGACTCGGCGCGGTGGCGGAGGCGATCTCGGTCGAGGGCGAGCTCGATTTCGCCGACGTGCCGGAAATGCCGCCCGCCCGCGTGGCCGGCCACGCCGGGCGCTTTGTCTGGGGAAACCTCGCCGGCCGCCGCGTGGTGATGCAGCAAGGCCGCGTGCATTTGTACGAGGGCCGCACCGCGGGCGAAGTGACGGCCGGCATCCGCGTGATGGCCGCCGCCGGAGCACGGCAGATCGTGCTGACGAACGCGGCCGGCATCTTGAACGAAGCCTACGCGCCCGGCGAGTGGATGCTCCTGCGCGATCACCTCAACCTCACCGGCGCCTCGCCGCTCATCGGCCGGCCGGCGTTCATCGACATGAGCGAAATCTACACGCCCCACCTGCGCGCACGCTGGCGCGAGGTCGCGCAAGGGCAGGGGATCACGCTGCACGAGGGCGTCTACGCCGGAGTGCTCGGCCCGCAGTACGAGACGCCGGCGGAGATCCGTATGCTCAAAGTCCTCGGCGCCGATGCGGTCGGCATGTCGACGGTCCTGGAGGCGATCGAAGCGCGGGCGCTCGGGCTGGAGATCGTGGGAGTGTCGTGTCTTACTAACTACGCGGCCGGGTTGCGCGCGCAGCCGTTGCGGCACGAGGACGTACTGCGCGCGAGCGAAGGCGCGGCCGCGATGCTCGGGGCATGGCTGGCGGAGGCGCTGCGGACGGCCGGCGACTGAAGCTGACAAAAGATAACTTTGCGTTTTACGGACGCCAATGGGGCCGGTATCCAAAACGGAATGTCTTCTCGATCAGCAGCCTCCTACGTCTGGTGGGGCCTTGGGGCCACGGTGGAAAGCCAACTCTTCGTCGGGGGAACGACCGCGACGCTGGCCAGGATGCAATCGCTCGACGGCTCCCTCCCGAGTTGCGTCATCCGGGTCACCAACTACCAGGTCGGGCCCGGCCTCGGCGGAGGAGGGGATGTCGTCCTGTTCCTGGCGAGCGGCATCGTGAACCCGGGGAGTTTTCCGACACTCACGCTGGAGAGCGGCTGGAACCTTCAACTCCGCGCCGTCGGCTCATTCACCAACGTGATCAAGGATGGCATCGAGGTGGCCAAGAGCGGGAAAAATTTGATTCGGCTCATCAAGGCGATCCCGTTGAAAGACATTGTCAAATTCTCGATTAAACATCCGGCTTATACCTGGTCCCTGAAGCCGGCGATCGAGCAACTGGCGGCCTCCAAGGGCCTTATCGAGGACGGAGTCGATATTGCGAAGAGGAAGGCGAAGATGTGGACCCTGCCCACCTTTGGCACGGGGGTCGAATTGAGCGCGGCGTACAGTTTCCACAACCGCGTGAGCGTCATCGATCTCTGAACGGCGTCTTCCCACCCTTGCTGAGTTTCACTCGCGAATGATCCGCGCCGCGTAGATCTCGTTAAAGAACGTGCGCCTCCGTTGCATATGCGGGGGCGGAGTCGCGCCGGCCGGCACGTACGCATAACACCAAAAGTCCGTGAGCCCGGTGTGCGTGAACCCGATACGGACGCAGCCCGAGCGTCTCACCTCGACGTACGAGGCGCCGAGTTTGCGTAGCGCCTCGGGAATTTCGGCCTCCGGGACGTCGTAGTCTCCAGGCTCGCTCGACAGCCGTGCGCGCAGCAGTTGCCGGCAGGCCTGCCGAACACCCTCCGGGTCGCGCATGCGCAGATTCAGCGAAATGTATCCGAAATCGAGGATCAAGTAAGCGGCGCCGGCGAGGACCAACGCGACGAGAAAAAGCGCACGCGACGGCCCGCGGCGCTCGGAGGACCGCAGGACGGCCACGAGGATCAGAATGGCCGCGATAAACAGGAGCAGGTAGCCGCCTTTGACCAGCGGGCTCGCTTCCAACATCCGCTCCCAGAGTGTCGGAATGTGGACGTACGCGGGAACGAACATACGCGGCCCGGCGCGCCCGCCGCTACTCGATCTGCCGCGACCGCGGCTCTCGGTCCTTCGTCGTCAGCGTCGTCGGCACGGTGACGAACGGCCCGCCTTCCATCGGCGCGCGGTTGCTGAAGGCGACGTCGGGCATGTCGCTGGCGCGGCCGGCGAGCGGGAAGTCTTTGCGCAGCGGATAGAACGGGTACCCCTCCCACATCAGGATGCGGCGGAGGTCTGGGTGGCCGGTGAAACGGAGGCCGAACATGTCGTACGCTTCGCGTTCGTGCCAGTCGGCCGTGGCCCAGAGATCGGAGACGGTCGGGACGTGGAGGTCATCCTCGCCGACGAGGATTTTCAGCCGCAGCCAGTCGCCGCGCTCGAACTGGTAGAGCTCGTACACGACCGCAAAGCGCGGGTCTTCGCCCATGTTGTCCACGCCGCTGATGTCGAGCAGGTAGGTGTAGCCGAGGGTCTCCTTGGCGAACTGGCAGATCTCGTGGATCTGCGCGCGCTCCACGAGGAGCGTCGTTTCGTCGCGGAATTCCGTCTTCTTCAGGACGGTGAACTTCGCGGAGAGCGCGGTGACGTCGGCGGCGTTTTTCGGGGAGGCCATGGGTCAGTTGCGGAAGGAGTCGATCAGCGTCTTTTTCTGCTCCATGAAGGAGTGCTCGCCCGTGATCTTGCGCTGCAGCTTCATCAGCCCCTCCAGCAGCGCCTCCGGCCGCGGCGGGCAGCCGGCGATGTAGACATCCACCGGGATGAGCTGGTCGATCCCCTGCAGCACCGCGTACGAGCGATACATGCCGCCGCTCGAGGCGCACGCGCCCATGGCGATACACCACTTCGGCTCCGGCATCTGGTCCCAAATGCGTTTGACGGCCAGCGCCATCTTGTAGGTCACGGTGCCGGCGACGATCATCACATCGCTCTGGCGCGGCGAAAAGCGCATCACCTCCGCGCCGAAGCGGGCGATATCGAAACGCGACGCGCCGGCGGCCATGAGCTCGATCGCGCAACACGCCAGGCCCATCGGCATGGGCCAGAGCGAATTCTTGCGCATCCAGTTCATCGCCTCGTCCACCTTCGTGATGATGACGTTCCCCTCCACCTTGGAGTCGTACGCCACCGGAGTCGTTTGGGTCATGCCGAGACGCTAAGACGAGGGAAAACCGCCGCAAGCGCAAATTGTGAAATTTTTCACAAGCGGGGCGGCGGGGCGGGGGAAGTGATCAGTAATCAGAAGGGCGGCAAGTAATCAGTGGTCCGGACGCCCGCGTTACCGACGCTCGCGCACCCGCTTGATGACTTTATCGAGCTGGCGCGTCACCTCCACCCAGGCGGCGTCGTTACCGGCCGTTTCCACGGGCTTGCCGCCGGGCAGGATTGCCTGGATGCCGCCGAGCGTCAGATCCTTGTCGTAGCGGCAGGCGCGGATGAGGATGGGGACAATCTCGATGCGCCGCTCCACGGCGCGCGCGAGTTCCTTTTCGATGCAAAACTTCGAAGCCAGCGAGTCCGCGCTCAGCAGCAGGATCATGATGTCCGCCTGATCCAGGTTGGTGAAGATTTCGTCGCTCCACTGCTTGCCCGGTTCGAGGAGCGGATCGGCCCACACCCACAGGTCTTCGCTGCGTTCGTAGGGGGTGAGATGTCCTAGGAGGTTGTCGAGGAAGACGGCGTCCTTGTGCGAGTAGGAGACAAACACGCGCACCTTCGCGCCTTCACTTTCGACAAGCTTATTGAACACTGCCGCCTTGTCCGATCCGCCTCGCACGCTCCCCGGCATATCCACCCCATCCAGCAGCGCCTGCACGCTCTGCTTCACCGGCCGTCGGTTGATCACCACCTTGTACTCATCGTCGCCAGCGTCTTCATAGTCGCGCAGGTCGGCGTACTCGGCTTCCACTCCGGGCGCGCCGGGGATGGGGACCAATTCGGTCACGGGGAGCTTTTCGAAGGTTCCGTGGATGCGCTCGAAGTGCTCGCGGACGATCCCGAGCAGGACGCGGCGGCCGCCGGTGGAGCCGGTGACGAGGATGGCGATGCGGCGGCCGAGCACGTCGCCGCGGATCAGCGCGCGGCACCCTTCGCGCTCCAGCACCACGCCGGTGCGCCAGGCGTGGCGCGGCGCGCGATGCACGTACGTCTCCACGATGAAGCGGGAGAGCAGCCCCTCCGGCAGCACGGTTTCGTAGCGGTAGACGAACCCCAGGCACTCCGCGGGCGGGAACTCCGTGTCGAGCGCCGCCGGCTCCTCCTTCGTCAGCAGCTCCGGGATGAGGAACTTCGTCCCCGCGTCGTCGAGCGGGTGGCAGAGCTTGAATTTGCGCATGAGCGCCAGCAGGTAGGGATGCAGCGTGCGCGGGTAGTCGGCCTCCGCCAGCACCGTGGCCAGGGCGTCCACCGTGAAGCGCCCGCCCGCCTCTTTCAGCGCCGGCGCGTTCAGCACCGCGTAGATCCCGTTCGTCACCCACTGCGGATTCAGCACGCCAAAGCCGCGCAGCGCCTCCTCCCGCCGGTAGGCCAGCATCAGCCCGAGATCGTGCAGGCTCTCCGCCAGCGCCTCCTGGTCCTTGCGCTCCGGCACCCCGCGCTCCGCGCAGAAGGCGCAGAACTCCTCGAAGGTCATCCAGTTCTTTTGCGCCCCCGGCAGCTCTTCCTTCACCTGATGCCAGGCGCGCGGCCACTTCGTCTGGAGGCCCGGCAGCGCGCCGGCCAGTTGGCAAATCTTCTCCCTCAGCTCGCGGATCCCCGTGCCGGTGAAGCTGTCGGTCTCCAGGAAGGCGATCGACTCCCCGTACTTCTCGCGCAGCAGCCGGCGGTTCACCTCGATGAGCCCACTGTCGCACTTGTGCAGCAGCACAATGACCGGCACCTCGCCGGCGAAGGAGCGCACCAGCGAGAGCCAGTACTCGGCATCGCGATCCTCCAGATTCTCGCGGCGCGAGAGCAGCACGAGATAGAGCGCCCGCTCCGTCATGAAAAACCGGTGCGTCCCGTGCATGATCTCCTGGCCGCCGAAGTCCCAAACGTGCGCCCGCTTCTCCTCCCCATCGATCGTCACCGGCCACTTCGCGATGCGAATCCCCGGCGTCTCGGGAAACTCCTTGTACTCACTCTCTACCAACCGGTGCACCAGCGTCGTCTTCCCAACCCCGCCCCGGCCGACCAGCACCAGCTTGAATTCATTCAGCGGCTGCGCCGCGTCGGGGGCGGCGATGCGGAAGTAGTAGTCGAGGATTTTCTTGGGGTCGGTGGCAGCGGCGATGATCTCCGGAGGCAGGCCCAGCTTGTCGTTGCCGTCGAGAAAGAGATACTCCAGCGGCAGCTCTGACAGCCATGCGGGTAGGGCGCTGAGGTCGTTGCCCTTCAAATCAAGCGTGCGCAATTTGCGGAGCTTGCGGAGCCAGGGGGGAAGGTGCGCCAAGCCCATGTGCTGAAGGCTGAGAACTTCCAGATTTCCGAGCTCGCCGATCACTGCGTCTGCCGCCTCCGGAGCTCCACCGTCGAGCGCGAGTCGTGTGAGTTTCGGAAGATGGCGGATTTCTGAAGGCAACCGTTCGATGCGGTTTCCGTGCAGGTAAAGCACCCCCAGGCTAGTGAGTTCACCAATCCACGTGGGGAGAGTCCTGAGCGCGTTATCACCTGCGTGCAATAACAGGACCCCTCGAAGCTTTCGCGCTGATTCCGGCAATTCCTCAATGCCGAGACCATTCAAACTCAACGTGTTTCCTCGCCCCTTCTTGAACTCCGCAATCCGCCGTTCCGCTTCAGCGAGCCCCTCTTTCGAACCAAGTGGATACTTCGCCATGTCTCCCTTACTAACGCCCCGCTGCATTTACGCCAGCCTGCTCGTGGCTGCGACGTTTCGGAGCCTTCGCACCCCGCGTTCCGGTGCCGGCCCGCTGGGAACGAAGCCCGGCGAGTGAGAGGAGCGGTCTCCCGCCCTCGCGTGAAGCCCTGGCCCTCTCGTTCCCAAAGTTAGCGAAGCGCTTTGGGAACGGGGGGCGGGCTCCCGAAACTCTGTTTCCCGCGGCGCGTGGCCGGCGCCCTGGCGGGTGAAGCGGCGTCGGCGCAAGGCCCGCGGCCGTGTCGGGGAAACGGAGTTTCCGGA
>DASYIS010000327.1:0-23696 GCA_035997375.1 Chthoniobacteraceae bacterium | reverse complement strand
GGCTATCCTGCAGCCTCCAAATCAGCGCCAGGATGACCGCGCCCAAGCAACCGATCAACAGCAGAGCAGCGCGCCTGGACACAACTTAGATGAATCCGAGGTTTGCATCTACGCCAAAGGGATCCGCGAACCGTCCGAGATTCGGGAAGATCGTGCTCAGCGGATCGCTGCCGACATCCATCCACTTTGCGGCCACGGCGGCGTATTGATCGACGGACGTAGTCGGAATCCAGCGCCCGCGATTGCGGTCGGTGTCCTGGTCCTGGCCCAGCTTCAGGCTCGGGAACGTGCCGTAAATCTTGCCGCCCTTGACCGGCCCGCCCATGACCATGTGATGCCCGCCCCAGCCGTGATCCGAGCCCGCGGCGGAATCGGCGCCATTCGGCGTCAGGGTGCGGGTGAAATCCGAATGCGTCACGGTCAGGACATTCTGGTAAACGCCGAGCGCCTGGAGCGTGTTGCGGAATGCCAGCATGGCCGCGCTAAGCTCGCCGATTAAGTTCACTTGCGCCGACAGTTGGTCCTGGTGCGTGTCGAAGCCGCCAATGCTCGCGAAGAAGATCTGCCGCTTGTTGCTGAGCGTGTTGCGGCCGGCGATCAGTTGCGCGATCGACTTGAGCTGATCGCCGAGGTCGGTCTGCGCGTTGGTGAACATGGCATTGAAGTCGACCCCGCTCCCGGCGGCGGCGGTCAGCGCGGCGCCGATCAGGCCTTCATTCGCGCGCGAGCGGCGGACGACCTCCGCGTAGCCTTCCTCCAGCAAATGCGAGTGCGTGTATTTGGTGATGTTGTCAAAAGCCTGCAGACGCTTGCCTTGTGTGTTGGTCTTGTAAGTGCCGTCCGCATTGAGCGCATTGCCATATGGTTTGCCGCTCGCGGAGTAACCGGTGAGGCTGACCGCGCCGCCGGGCGTGATCGCATACTGCACGACTTCATTGCCCACTTGCAGGCTGTTCAAACCGGAGAGGCTGATCGAAAGCGAAACCTGCCCCGGAGCATAGCCGCCCGCATGCAACAGATCGGCGATGCGCCCGCCCCAGCCGGTGGAAAAGGGGCGATCCGGCAGCGAGCTTTGCCACTGCAATTGCTGATCCGAATGCGAGAAGAGCTGCGGCGGCGCGGGGACCGTCCCGTCCAGGTAAGTGACCCGCGTGAGCGGATAGGCCAGCGAGCCGACATTGGCGACAAAGCCGAGGTCGCCGGCATTGAACATCTGCGCGATCCCGGTCGCGCTTGGATGCACGCCGTAGCTGCCGCTGCCCGTGCTCAGCGCGATGGAAGCCGGTTGGCCGGCGACATAGGCGGGATCGGTGGAATCCAGAATGCCCAGCACGCCCCGCGCGCTTTTGTAGTCGGCGTAGGAAGGGTGGTTCTTCTGCGGGATGAGCAAGTTGTTGGAATCGTTCCCGCCGAACATGAAAAGGACGACGAGCGCCTTGTAGTCTGCGGGCGTGCTCTGCGCCAACGCGGAGTTCATCAGCGTGAGATGCGCGAGCGTGTCGACGAGGCCCGTGAGACCGAGCGCCGCGCAGGCGGATTGCCTAACAAATGAGCGGCGCGTGTGCAGCAGTTCGCGATCGGAAGATTTCATAAAGAAGCGCGGCCGTTATTTTTGGTGAATATACGCGGGCGAGGTGACGACGAGATAGAGCATCTCCTTCACCCGCACCGTGGTGGTCACACCGGTCAGCGATGAGACGGAATCGAGAATGATGCTGCGCGGATTGGGCGCGGCGGCGCCGGAGTATTCGGCCTTCAAGCTGCCGCTCGTCAGCAAACTGTCCATGGCGTCGAGCAGCGTCGCGGTCGCCTGCGCAACCGTCTGGCCGGCGGCAATGGCGGAATTGTAAGTCGCCTCGAACGCCGTGCGATCGACGACGATATTGTCGTCGGTCGAGTTGGCCGGCTTGAACAACCCCTGCGTATTCTGCCCCGCATCGACCTGGGCGAGTGTATAGTGGTAGTTGATCGCCTGCACGACGCCGGTCTCCGTGCTCAGTTGCAACTCCGGCGCGACGAGGCCCGCCGCGCCCACGGCGCCGCCCGGATTGAAGTCGGGGAGGAACCAGTTGAAGACGGTGGGCGCACTCAGCGGCGACTGGCCGAGCGGCGTATCGGTCGAGGGATAGCGGAAGAGCGTAGTGCCCGCCGGGAAGTGACTATACTGCGCCGAAGGATAGCCGTAGGAGTTATAGATCGAAAGCTGGATGTTCGATTTGGCTTTGCAGGCGCGCAGGAGCTGCAGGTAGCGCACGATCGGCTCCTTCTGTTTGCCATAGCCGACATTGCCGAGCAGATCGAGCGTGCGCGCCTCATAGTCGAGCAGGGTCGCCTTGATGACGGCCTTCATGTCGCCGCGCACTCCGGAGCCGTTGTTCTCGAATTTCTGCCCCACGCGATAGACATAACCCGCGCTCGGATTTGAGGTCACCAGCCGCTGAATCAATTGCCGTGAGATGAAGGGGCCGACGTTTTGGTGATCGAACAGAATCTTCACCGCCGCGCTGAGATCCGCCGCGCCATCGAGGCCGCCGGCGATCGGCTGGCCGACCACCGTCTTTGCGCCCGTGTCATGGTAGGCGGCGAAGTTCTTCATCGGGTTCGTCCACTCCGCCTGGAAATACGCGGGGCCATTCCCCTGGAGGAACGTCGTGTTGTCGATCACCGGGTAGCCGTCGGACTTGGCGCCGTTGCGTTTGCCGAAGCTCCAGCCGGTAAAGACGCGTGCCAGCTCCGTGATGTCCGCATTGCTGTAAGTCTGGATCGGCGTGCCATCGGCGGCGAGTTGCAGCGAGCCGTCGGGGTGAAGAAAGACGAGCCCGATCGAGAAAAGCTGCATGATCTCGCGCGCATAGTTTTCATCCGGGCTGATGAGAATCTGACCGGTCTGGCTATCGACCACCGCCTTCTGGTTTTGCAGCGAGCTGAGGTACTTGCCCATCATCGGGCTCTTGCTCACATCCTCGAGCAGCGTCTGGTAGTTGCCGGTCGTCCCGGCGGCCAGCTGATCGTAATAATGCGCGGCTCCGTAATGACGGCTTTTCACTTCCGCGAGCTTGTCGGAGATGACGAGCAGCTCGCTCAGCGCAAAGGCGTAGCGCTGCCGGAGCTCGTCTGGGGCCTTCACGGCGATCGTCCACCAACTGCGCCGGCGATTGTTGTCCCGCGGCTCGTTGCCGTTCGTGTAATTGATCGCGTCCGTGCCGCGCTCCGCGAACTCCTCGTTGTCGGCCGCCTGCACGAGGTCGAGCTGATTCGTCTGCGGCAGCGCCAACTGCTGGTCGATCCACGCGCTGAACGCCGCGATGCGGTCGCCGTGCCAGGTCGTCGTGACGCTCGTGGTCAGCGCATCGATGTCCGCTTGCGTCGCGCCAAAGGTCGCCTGCGTGAGGAAACGCGCGACGTCGCGCGTGAGGTCGCCGCCCGTCAGCGGGGCGATCGCCGGCGGATCGGCCGGCGGCGTGAACGTCGTCGTCCCGGTCTGCCGCGTCCAGGTGCCTGCGATTTCACCGACCGGATAATTACCGGTGCCGATATTGACATAAGTATACTCGCCGCCCTTTTGGAAAAGCGCATCGATGATATTCTGGCCGGAATAAATCCCCGCCGGCACGATGCTCCAAACGACATTCGTCACCTGCCCATTCCCCAACGTCGGCCGAAGCTCGGTGCCGACTCCGCCCGGAATCCCATAGCGGATATAGGCATTTACTTGCGCCGAAGTGAGGCCGTTGAAACTCAGGGAGACGCGGGCGGAGTTTTTCGGCCCGTTGAGATAGAGCGTCCCGATGCCGGAAGCATAAGTATTGGCGGAGCCCTGCCGGGTGAGGTAAGCGACAAAGAGTTGCTCATTGGCCGCCGTGGGCGCCGCGTCGGAGATATTCGCGCTCGCGGTTGCGGGCGAGCCCAGGCGATAAGTGCCGCCGGCGTTCAGGGTCAGAGCGATCGACTCCGGGTAGTGATTGTTGCCGTCGGCGATCGGCACGAGGTCGATCTCCTTCGTGGTCTCGCCTTCGGCAAATGAAACAGAACCGACCAGCGTGTTGCCGCCCGCGTCGGTCACGCGGTACTCCGCGGGCGCGGCCGTGCCCGACATGGTGAACTGCACGGCCAGCGGTCCGCCGCCGGCCGGGCGGTCAATGCGCAGTTTCGCCGCCGTCCCTTCCTTGCGATACGCGTCGGTCGCGGTGGTGGAGACGGTCAGCAGCGGTCCATTGTTGTCGTTCACCTGCGGGTCCGTGCCATCGAGGTATTCTTGGAGATTGCTGCGCCCGTCGCCATCCGGGTCGAGCGCGGCATCGCCCGGGTCGGCGGGGTTCAACCCATGCGCGAGTTCCCAGTCGTCCGCCATGCCGTCTTCATCGCGGTCGACCACGCCGGCGATAGTGAGGAAACCGTAGCTCTCCGGCGGATGCGGGACAACCGGCGGTTTGGAGGCTTCACCCTCCAGCCGGAGGTCCACCGCCTTCGCGGTGAGATTGCGGAAGCGTGTATCGATCGGGCCGGCGTAGAGGCGCGATTGCGTTTCGCCGAAGAAGAACGGATTCGCGAGCGTATGGCCTTCGAACGGCGTTGAGCCATACGTCTCGGAGAGCTTCGCCACCGGCTTCGCGGCATCAAACAGCAAGCCGGTGGTCACCATGCGCCCGCTGCTCGGCGTGATCGCCAGGTAGTGGACGGTCTCCGCCCCGTGCCGGGTCGCGATCGCCTTCTCTCGCTCGAGGATGAGATTGATCCAAAACGTCCCCGCAGTCATCCGCACGTGCACCGGCGACGGGTCCAACGTCGTCACGATTTGCGGAAAGATGACGGGCACCTTTGGGAAGGTCGCCGGCAAATAGGTGGTGCGGGAGGTCGGGCTGACTCCCGTTACTTTATTAAAGGCCCAGAGCTGTCCGCCGATGGTGTAGGTGCCCGCCTCCGCCACCATGTAATGCACCGTCTCCGCCGCGTGCACGCCATCCTCGTACGTCCACTCCTCCACCTGGAACTCAAAGCCGGTGCTGCTCACATTGCGCACGCGCACCCGCGCCGGCCCCGGATCGTTCTCGGTCAGCGGGCCGAAGACCACGATCGGGTCATTGTATGGCTGATCGAACGTGACGGGATACCACGCGGAGCGATCCGGCTGCGACGGCGTGACGGAGCCGAACTCGAGATTCGCGCGGATCTCCCCCTGGCTTTCCGCCATCGACAGATAGCCGACGAATTCCCCGTAGACCGGTTTCAAGCCGGCCGAGGCCTCGCCCTGGACGCTGAGTTGAACGTAGCTCGCGTTGAGCAGCCGCTGCCGCAAAGTCACGGGAGCCGCGTTAAAACTCGTCTGCGGTTGGGCGAAACAATTGGGATTCGAGCACGGCCCGCCATGATAAATCCCGCGCCACGGCGCGGCGAATCCGTAGGCTGGCCGGCCGACGTAGAATTTCGCGCCATCGAGCGCCGCCGTCCCCGGCGTCGCCGCCACATACCCGACCGACTCGGCGCTCAGCGTCGCCGTGTCCGACGACTGCGCCTGGATGCGCAGCCTGAACTCCGTCGCCGTCACGGCATTCAAGCGCGTGATCACGGCCTGCGCATTATTCGTCGTCTCCACTTGCGCCAAGAGGACGGGCTGCTTCGGAAACGCACTGGCAAAGGAGACCGGCAGCTCCACGCCGGTGGCGCTGCCCACGCGCCCCACCTGCCACGTCACCGCGCCGATCTGGAACAGCCCCGTCTGCACGGCCAACCAGCTGAACTTCTCCTTCCCATGCGTGCCGTCGAGGTAGTCCCACTCGTCCATCTGATACTCGAACCCGGTCGTCGTGACATTCCGTACGCGGACCGTTACCGGAGCGAGATCGTTCATCGTCACCGGCCCGGTGATCACCACCGGAGGCGCGGCGAAGGGGTGGACGAAGTGAACGGCGCGCCACGTCGCGGCATTCGCTTGGTCGACGTCCACGGTCGACGACTCGTACTGCGGCAAAACATCGGCCGCGCGTGCCGGGCGGAACGGCGCGAGGACGATCAGGAAGAAGACGAACGAAAGGAGGCGGGCGCTCATGCGGCGGAAAGAGAGACGAGGGACTCTGCTCCATAGATGTACAGCAGATTGGGGAAGTTTCTAACGAAATGAATGGAGCGGATTGCGGGCCGGCCGCGCGACGGAAGTGGGACCGCGCGCCGTGGTCCGTCTTGGACGGTCGCCAGCCGTGACGTGACGGGTGATTTGCGCCGCCCGGCTTGTCGTGCGCGGACTTTGCGCTCACTTTTCAGACCCTGGCATTCTCCCACGATCGCCCGAGCGTCGGCTTCCCAAGTTGCGACGTCACCTTCACCGTGATGTCCCAGGAGGAATACGCGCAGCAAAAGGAAGCGCGCAGAAAGGAGTGGCTCGCCCTGACGCCCGCGCAACGCGCCGAATATACGCTGCGGTCGGAAGAGATCGCCCAGCGTGATCGCGCCATTTCGAGCGCGGAATGGCAGGCCGCCAATGCGAATGCCTCGGCGTCATTCAACAATGCAATGGATCGCAATTCCTACGATCGACGGACTCGTGCGCTTCAGGAGTCGGTGAAGGTCAACGTCGGCGGAAACGTGAACCACAACGTCAATGGCCGCATCAACGTTTACGGGTACTGATGCGGCCCTTGGTATTGAGCCACGCGATCCGAGCAGCGAGCAGCGAATTATTTGTGGATTCCGATTGACCTTCGAGGCGTGACCCGGCATCGGTGGCAGAACACCCCACCGATTGCGATGAAGGCCCCACGGAACGCAAGGAAAGACCCGCCGCACGGGTTTCGGCAAGGTATTCTCCCGGCCCGGTGAGGCGTCGAAACAGCCTCCGATCGCCTCACTTTCTCCCCGGTTATGAAGGCCCCAACGGTTCTGGCGCTCTCCGATCGGCTCCGAAAAAACCGCAGCCCGGCCGGCCGGCTTCGCCTCTGCCGAGCACCGCTGCTTTCCACGGAGAACCCTCATGAGTGCAATTACGACGGTTTTTTTCGACCTCGGCGACACGCTGGGGACTGCGATCGGCACGCCCGCGGGGCTGAAGTTCGAACCCTTCCAGTTCGCCGCCGGCGTCCTGACGGAGCTCCGCGCAGGCTCGCTGCGCCTGGGCGTGATCTCCAACACCGGCGCCGAGTCGCGGGCCACCCTCGACAAGATGCTGGAGGACGCGCAACTGCTCGCCTTCTTCGAGCCCGCACTGCTCATCTACAGCTCCGAAGTCGGACTCGAAAAGGACAGCCCCGCCATTTTCCAACTCGCGGCCGAGCGAGCCGGCGAGCCGGCGGCGCATTGCCTCTTTGTGGGGGAAAATGCGGAGGAGCGCGGGTTCGCCCTCGAGGGCGGCTTGGCAGTCTGCCCGCATCCATTGCTCGTCGCCGCACTCTTGAGCCGAGTAAACGAACGATAGACGCCGGGGCACCGTTTGCCCGAGCCGAACACAATACCATCGCGTCACCTCACTCCCACAAAATCCCATGGGCTTTCACGTCGAAATCAATTCCATCCTCCGCAGCGACGATCCGTACGAGCTCGTCAAAGGCGGGCTCTACGACTTCCGGAAGACGGGCAGCCGCATCTTCTTTGACGACCTCCCGATCTGGCTCACGCGCTCGGACTGGACGGCGTTGGCCGAGATCCAGGTCGTCACCCAGACGCGCACCCCGGCCGAGGTCATCGGCAAATTCCGGGTGAGCTATATTTATCCCCCGGCCGAGCAGGCGGCGGTGACCGAGGTTTTCCGCCGCCTCTATGCCGCGGAGGGCGACCCGAATATCTATGTGCTCATTTCCGGCGTTGATTACGAGGCGGCCGTGGCCGCCGGCCGGTACGCCCCTCCCAGCCTGGCCACGGAGCATTTCATCCACGCGTCGCCGTTCAACCAGCTCAACCGCGTCGCAAACAAGTACTACAAGGAGCTCGCGAACGTCCACCTCATGGTCACCGCGCTCTCGAAGGTGGGGCCCGTGGTCAAATGGGAGCCGGCGACCGGCGGACTCTACCCGCATATCTACGGCGAGCTGAACATGGACGCCGTCCTCCAAGCCTACCCGGTCGCCCCGAATGCGAGCGGCGTCTTCGACCTCAAGCGCGAGGACTTTCCGGCTTAACCAATTCCCGCCCATGCCCAAATACGACTTGCAGAGCAACCATTTCGCCGGGCTCGAGGAGGATCGGCTCGACGCCGCGACGATCGACGCGCTGTGGCAGTTGTTCGTCCGGATTTGCGAGCGCTGGCAGAACGTCCCCAGCGCCGCCGCCTTGCGGACCCGCTGGCTCGGCTTCCTCTCCAACCGGATCGAGATCGATCCCCTCTACGTCACCCATTATCGCAACGCGGTGGCGGTCATCGAAGAGCTCAAGCGCCAGCCGGCGATTCCCGCCGCGTACGAGTTCCTGTTGACCGATGCCGAGGCGAACAACGCCCCGCCTCAAACGCCGCTGCAGCGAACCCGGCAGAGCGTCGCCAACGAGTTCATCGCGTTTCAGCTCTCCGTCGGCGGCTTCAAGGAATTTACCGGCGCCCTCAACTATCCCGGCTATATCGCCGGCTGGAACGGCGACGGACCGGCGCCCTACCGCACCTACGAAGACTGAGCCATGAAAACCGACATCGTGATTACCGGCTCGGGCGTCGCCGCCGCCGCCCTCGCCTGGAAAATCCTCCGCGCCAATCCAAAGGCCTCCATCCTGGTCCTGGAGGCGGGCAAGAAAATGAAGATGCGCGACTTCGCCATCTTTCAGGATTACCTGGTGACCAACCGCGAGCCGTATCGCGCGTATTGGGACCTTCCCTACCAGAAGAAAGATCAGGAGGGTGAGAACCAGAACATCGGCGGCACGGAGGTGCCGCTCTACCAGGCCCGCCTGACGATGTACGGGGGCAGCACCGTCCACTGGGGCGGCTGGTCCTTTCGGCTGAAGGAAGAGGATTTCCACTTGCAGTCGAACACGGGCAAAGGGATCGACTGGCCCTTCGACTATCACGAGCTCGAGCCGTACTACTGCGAGGCCGAGCACTACATCGGGGTCTCCGGCCATTCGCAGGAAGTCGTCACCCCGCGCTCCGCGGAGTACCCGTTCCGCGCCTTCCCCTTTACCTTGGAGGACAAACTCGCGATCGACGCGCTCCGCAAGCTCAACTACCGCTACTCCCACCTGCCCATCGCGCGGCAGGGCGTCTCTGCCACCATCTCGTCCCATGCGCCCTGCCAGACGACGGGCAAATGCAAGTACTGCCCTTTCGGCGCGCGGTATGTCGCGGCCAATGCGCTCGACGACCTCGACAGCCTGGAAGCTCACCCGAACTTCTCCGTTCGCACCGAGATCGTGGTCGAAGAAATCCTGATGAGCGCGAAGGACCACGCCACGGGCCTGCGCTGTTTCAATCGCCGCACGGATCAGGACGAAATCATCGAAGCGGAAACGATCATCGTGGCCTCCGGCGCCATCGAGTCGCCGAAGCTGCTGCAGCGCTCGGGCCGGCCGCATTGGGCGAACGGTATCGGCAACGACTCCGACCTGGTCGGCCGCAATTTGGTCACGCACCCCTACTTCATTTTCGAGTCGACGATCGAAAAGAACCCCGAAGCCCTGCAGCCGGAGATGGGTTTTCCCACCCTCGTCTCGCGCCATTTCGACAGCCCGGAAGAGCAGGCCGCCGGCAAGTTCATCCTCGTCAACCCGCCGGATTACCCAAGGTACGGCAAGAAGAACCAGGATCTCATGAAGCTGATGCAAGCGGGCCGGACCACGCAGGAGATCAAGGACGCGGTCCGCGGCGAAGCCTCCGTGCAATGGCAGGGCATGCTCGAAGTTTTCAGCGAGCACAAGAATCGGGTCACCTCGGCGAAGCAGATCAATCACCTCGGCTTGCGGGAAACCATCGTCGACTACAGCAAGGATACGGAGTGGTTCGACTCGCGCCTCAAGGAGATTCAGCGGCACGTCGAGACGATTTTCAAGGAGATGGGGGCGGAGGGGATCCGGCCGCAGGATGTCTCGTGGCGCGCGGACCACGCCGCCTGCACGACGCGCATGAGCCACGATCCCACGGCGGGGGTGGTCGATCCCGACCTAAAGGTGCACGGCGTGCAGAACGTCTACGTCTGCTCCAACGGCTCGTTCTCCTCGCTGGGCGCGGTGAATCCCACCCTGACCCTGACCGCGCTTTCCCTGCGCCTCGCCCAACATCTGTTGGAGGCGCGCGGCTTCGCCGGAACCTCGTCGGTGCTCGAGGCCGCGCCCGGCGACCTGGCGCTCGCAGCCTTAGCCTAAGCCACGCCATGCCAAATACGCCTGAGGAGAAGAAACGCGCCATCCAGGAGAAGCTGCAAACGGCCATCGAGCTGGAGTGGTCCACCATCCCGCCCTATCTCGTCGCCTACTACAGCCTGCGGCCCGACAAGAACCGCGAGGCGGCCGCGCTCATCAAGAGCGTCTTCATGGAGGAGATGCTGCACCTGGTCCTGGCCGCCAACGTGCTCACCGCGACCGGCGGCGGCGCCCGGATCGGGGCGGAAAATTGTCCGGCGTATCCCCTGCGGCTCGAGTTCCAGGGCAAGGCATTTGCCGACCGCCGGTTCGACATTCATCTCGCCGCCTTCTCGCCGCAGTCGATCGAGACCTTTCTCCGGATCGAGCTGCCGCAGGCGCTCCAACCGGCGCGCGCCGCCGCCTCCATGGAACGCCTGGTGGTGGAGGGTTCAACGATCGGCGAGTTTTACGAAGGGCTGAAACGCGAGCTGGCCGCGCTTTGTCAGGAGAAGGACGAGGCCTTTGTCTTCACCGGCAAATTCGAGCACCAAGTACGGCCGCACTCCTACTGGTCCGCGGGCGGAGGAATCATTCAGGTCCGCAATCTTCAGACCGCCCTGCAGGCGCTCGACATCATCGTCGATCAAGGGGAAGGCGCGTCCGGGACGATCCAAACCGGCGATTTGGGGTATTTCCGAAACCCGAAGGAGGTCGCCCACTACTTTCGCTTCAACGAAATCAAGGAACAGCGCAAATACGCTCCGGAAGATCGCCCCTTCGACCCGCCCTCGGGCGAACCGCTGGCTGTCGACTACTCTGCGATCCATCCGATCAAGACCGATTGCCGGCCGGTCGACTTCGAGGGGGACGCGAAGCTCGCCGAGCTGAATGCCCGCTTCAATCGCACCTATTCGCTGATGCTCGAACAACTGCGGGAGGCCTTCAACGGCAACCCGGAAGTCCTCTTCTCGGCCACGATGGATGGCATGCACGGACTGCGCGACCTCGCCGTCGCCATGATGCAGATCCCCCTGCCGCGCGACCCGCTCCATCACGCCGCGCCGACCTTTGAATGGTCGCCGCCGCCGGGCGCCCGCTCTCTTCTCCAGCCTGCAACCGAATCGTTCGCACTCGCCCCCTCCATGAATACCGCCAACTCCGTCACCGTGCCCTTCAAGATCACCGTCTCCCTCGACGAAGGCGCCGCGGGCCAGACCTCGGTCGTGCCCGCCGCCTCCGCCCCGGCCGCCAACTTCGCCGCCGCCGCGCGGGAAGCGGCGCCGGCCGCCTCGCCCGGCCTCGCGGCGTTGCGCGCCAATGCAAACAGCACCTACTACGACGCGGCGCAGGATGAAACCGACCGCGCGGCCTACTACGCCGGCCTCGACTGGTCGGCCGGCGGTGAGGAGCTCTACCGCCTGCTTTCCGCCAAGGTCCGCGACACGCACACCCGGCAGCTCGGTTACAACCCGTCCGTCGAGCTCTATCCCTGGGTCGACTTGCATCCCGACCGGAAAATCCACAGCATCTACTCCGGCATCGCCTCGTCACCCAATGAGTTCATCGCGCACGACGAGGCCGTCGACCGGAGCCGCCATGAACAGTTGAGCCGGCATCTTGCCGAGCATGGCGCCGCCATGGCCCCGCTGGCCGCGCTGCTCGAGAACCTGGAGGCCGGCTTCGCCTACAATTGCGAGCACAGTGTGCCGCAATCCTGGTTCAACAAGAAGGCCCCAATGCGGGGGGATCTGCATCACCTCTTCGCCTGCGAGACCCACTGCAACTCCACGCGGGGCAACCAACCCTACGTCGAATCGCCGGCGGACCCGGGCACGGGCAACAACTGCGGCCTCAGCGGGCCGGACGGCTTCGAGCCGAAAGACGGCAAGGGGGCCGTCGCTCGGGCCACGCTCTACTTCCTCCTGCGTTATCCGACCGCCATCGGCGACGCGGCGCGGGAACTGCAAGCGGACCGCCTCTCCATGCTGCGACAATGGCACCGGGACTTCCCCGTCACCGATTACGAGTTGCACCGCAACCAGGCGATCTTTCAGCGGCAGGGCAATCGCAATCCCCTCATCGATCGCCCAGATCTGGCCGATCGCATCGACTTCAATCAGGGCTTCGGCCACCCGCCGCACGCGCGGGCCCTGGCCCGCAGCGCCGCCGCTTCCCTGGCCGGGCCGGCGCGCCCCGCACTCTTCCCATTTGGGCAACCCCGGCCGCTCAGCCGCCTCCAGCTTCAGGACCGGCTCTCCGCGAGCTTGGCCGGCGCCGACGTGGCGGCGCACACCCTGGTCCGCAACGCGGCGACCGCAATGGCGGAGGCGGCCGACTTCCGCGCGCGCTCGCGCTTCAAGCCGCTCCCGCCGGCGCCGGGCCTCCCGCCCTTCCGCCTGGAGCTCGCGAGCGTGCTCGGGGCCGCCGCGGTCGCCGGCATCGAGCAGTCCGGTCAGCTCGTCTTCCATTCCGTGGGCGATACGGGTCAGCACGGCCACGGTGCGGAGGCTCAGGAAAGCGTTGCCTTCCACCTCGAGCAACAGGTCGCCAATGCGGCCGGCGGAGAGCGGCCGGCCCTCTTCTATCACCTCGGCGACGTCGTCTACTACAGCGGCCAGCTCGACCTCTACCCGGAGCAGTTCTACGATCCTTACCAATACTACCCGGGGCCGATCGTCGCGATCCCGGGCAACCACGACGGCGACAACGTGACCGGCGACCGCTCGCTCTCCGCCTTCGTGCAGAACTTTTGCACCGCGACCCCCGGCCAACCGCCGCGGCCCGGCGACTCGACGCGGCTGACGATGATCCAGCCGAACGTCTACTTCACGCTCCTCGCCCCGTTCGTCACGATCATCGGACTCTACTCGAACGTGACCGGCGATCTCGACGACCCCAACTCCGGCGCCACGCCTCAATATGACTGGCTCGTCGGCGAACTGCGCGCCGCCGATCCCACGAAGTTCCTCATCGTCGCGGTCCATCATCCGGTCTACTCGGCGGACAACGATCACGGCGGCGAGAAGAAAATCGGCATCGTGCTGGACCAGGCGTTCACCGCGGCGGACCGTCTGCCCCACCTCGTCCTCACCGCGCACGTGCACGACTACCAGCGCTATGAGCGCCGGCAAACCGTGGGCGCCGTCACCCGCACGGTCCCTTACATCGTCGCTGGCGCCGGCGGCTACGCCGGCTTCGACAGCCTGCATCGGGTGCTCGACGGCGTCCCATTCCCCGACGACGTGACTCTCGTGACCAGCAACGACAAGCTCCCCGGGTTCCTCCGCCTCAAGGTCACCGCCGCCCAACTGACGGGCGAGTACTTCGTCGTGCCCCGGCCGCCGGATCATATCTCCGCCCAGAACCCGGCCACCTCGTTCGATACCTTCCAGATTCCCTTCTGACCGTCGAGGCCAGGCTCGCCGCGCTTCGGGACGATGGTCGCGCGGTAGACGGTTCATTGGAAATTGAAAATTGGAGATTGGAGATTGGAAATTGGAGATTGGAGATTGGAGATTGGAAAATGGTCCGCGGACGGCGGGCTCGGTGATTTTCCAATCTCAAATTTTCAATTTTCAATTTCCAATGAACCGCCTGGAAGTAATCCGGGCGCCTATTGGCTCCGGGCTCTGCCGGGTTAGGCATACGTTCTCAGCACCTCATGCACCCCTTCCACCGCGGTGCCGCCTTCCCCCACCGCGGCGGCGCAGCGTTTGACCGAGCCGGAACGGACGTCGCCGGCGGCGAAGATGCCGGGGCGGCTGGTCTCCAGCGGGCCGGGAGGGCGCTCGGTGTTTTTCCAGGCGGGTGAGGCGGCGACGGCGTGGCCGGTTTTGATGAAGCCTTTTTCGTCGCGCTCGATCTCGGGCGGGAGCCAGTCGGTGCAGGGCTTGGCGCCGATCATGGAAAAGACAGCGGGCGTCTGCACGGTGCGGCGCTCGTGGGTTTGGGTGTTCTCGAGCTCCACGGCTTCGAGCACTTTGCCGCCCATCATTTTGCGGATCTCGGTGTGCGGGAGGATTTCGATGTTTTGCTTCGTCTCGCAGCGGCGCGAGAGGTAGCTCGACATGCTCTTGGTCAGGCCTTCGCCACGGATGACGAGCAGCACTTTCGCGGCGCACTCGGAGAGGAACATCGCGGCCTGGCCGGCGGAGTTGCCGGCGCCGGCGACGATCACCGTGGAGTTGCGGCAGAGCTGCCCTTCGCGCGCCGTGGCCGCGTAGTAGACGCCGCAGCCCTCGAAGTCCTCGCGCCGCTCGGCGTCGAGGCGGTGGTACTCCGCACCCGTCGCGATGATGACGCACTTCGCGCGCAGGATCGCGCTGCATCCTTCGGCCTGCACGGTGGCGCGGTGCTCGCCCTCGGTGAAGCTGAGCACGAGCGCCTGCGAGGGCGTGGAAAACTTCGCGCCGAAACGGTAAGCCTGAAGCTGCGCGCTGTAGGTCAGGTCGCCGCCGCTGATGCCGGTGGGAAAGCCGAAGAAGTTCTCGATGAGCGAAGACGAGCCGGCCTGGCCGCCCGGCGCATAGCTTTCGAGGACGATGGTCTTCAGCCCCTCGGAGGCGGCATAGACCGCGGCGGCCAGGCCGGCGGGACCGGCGCCGACGATCGCGAGATCGCAAGTGACCTCGCTCTCCTCCTCGCTCGCGGGCGCCCGGAGCAAGCCGGCGGCGCGCGCGACTTCGCGCAACGACGGGCGCCGCAGCGGCATGCCGTTGGCGGTGACCAGCGCCGGCAGGTCGCGGCTTGCGAGGTGCAGGCGCTCGCAGAGAGCGCGCCCGGCCTCGGTCTCGAATAGAATCAGCCGGTGCGGGATGTGGTTTTTGTCGAGGAAATCGTCGAGCTGGCGGCCTTCGCGCGAAGCGCCCTGCGCCACGATGCGCAGGCCCGCAAACTCCTTGTCGCGCTCCAGCCGGCGCCGCCGCATGATGAAGGCTTGGACGATCGGCCGGCTCACGCCCGGCAGCTCGGAGAGCGCCTGCCGGAGCCGATCCGCGGGCACTTCCAGGATCTCGCTTTCCTCCGCCTGGCCGCGCCCGCTGCCCAGGGCCGCCGTGCCCGTGAGCATGCCGACCTCGCCGATGAAATCGCGGGGGCCGGCGGTGGCGAGGATTTGCTCCTCCCCATCGCGCGGCTCGAACACCTCCACCGCGCCGCTCAGGATGACGAAGAGGGGAAGATCGCGCTGGCCTGCTTTAAAGAGCATCTCGCCGCCGCGCACTTTGCGGCGCGCGCCGAGCGGCTCCAGCATGGCGAGTTGGTGGTCGTCGAGTTTCGGAAAGGCGACGCTCTCCGTGTCGCGATAGAATTGCTCGTCGGTGTCGGCGTCGTTCATGATTCAAATGCCTTCGCATGGCGCGCATTTGGGCAACTCCAATCTGACGGCGCGTCGTGGGATCACATGGGATCACCGCCGGCGGGAGGCCAGCGTCAGCAGCGCCAGTAGGCCGAAACCCGCCGCCACCATCCATATTCGGTGGGCCGTTGGATTGACCCTCCAGCCGGCGGGGGTTTTCTCCACTTCGGCCAGCACGATGGCGTCGGGATCGGGCGCGCCCAACGGCGCCCACGCGAGGTGGAAACCTTCTTCGATCCGAGTGTACTCCACTTCGCCCCAAGTGGGAGCGGGAATGGGATCGGTCGGCGTCTCCTTGTAACTGATCGTGAGCCAGGCGCGCAGGAGGGCGGGAGGAAACGGCCCCACGATTGATTCCTGAACGATCACGTCACGGCCGCGGCGGTCGATCGCGAGGCCCGGCGAGAGGCGAATCCCGGCGGCTTCGGTGGAGACATGCAAGCCGGCCACGACCCCGGGGCCGAACTGCCCGAGGTTTCGCGCGCGTTGCTTCGCCAGATGATATTCCTGCTCGGCGGCGAGGTCTTCGGTCGTCAGCAGTTTGCCGGGGAAAAAACGGAGGCGTTTGAGGGATTCCATACGGGGGATTCGCTTGCGCGGTCGCGGCTGCGCGCCATCGCGGAGAAGTGGGAAGGGGCGCTTCGCTGGTCCACGAAATACACCAAAGACACGAAAGAGGGATCTGGGCAGAGTGCTGCGGGGAGCGGCCGGCGCACGGTGGTGTGAGCAGTCCGCCGGCGGCGGAGAGGCCAAATTGCTCCTTCCGCCGCGCCCGGCGCCGCGATAGGCTGCGGAACTGCAACCACGCTCTGACAGACCGATCAATACCTAACCACATGGCCAGATGAGTACACCAGACGAGTATACCTAC
Organism: Chthoniobacteraceae bacterium; assembly: GCA_035997375.1. Classification (GTDB taxonomy): domain Bacteria; phylum Verrucomicrobiota; class Verrucomicrobiia; order Chthoniobacterales; family Chthoniobacteraceae; genus DASYIS01. Next base: position 7,218 of record DASYIS010000327.1, on the reverse strand, counting down.
AAAGTAGTCGTAACCCTAAAAAAACAGTATGCGATCTTGCGTGCTGCTCAGGAGAATCCAAATGGGTGGGGTCCCACAAGCGGGAGAGGCAATTTGGATGAATGCGTCAAGTTCATCAAAACGCATGGCGGAGGCGCTGAAGGACCGATGTCCGAGAAAGAGACCGGCGGGTAGGAAACCGGTCCAGGCACAAGTTCCCCCTTGTTCCCGGCAGTTGTACTGACTAGCCAAGGGCTGCGCCGCCCTTGATATCCCGGATGCTAAAAACCACGAATGAACACGAATCGACACGAATGGAAATGCTGAGCATCGGCAGCAATTCGTGTCCATTCGTGGTTCAACTTCTCAGTCGAGCCACGCGATCGGAATTCACGTTTCGCGCTGGATACGCAAACGAGAACAAAATTCTCGTTACCTCCCGCATAACGGTCTAACCGTCGCCATGCGGTAAGACGCTGATCTTGAACTCGATCGCGCAGCCGGACCCACCCGCAGACACCCCCTCCATGCGAAGTAAGACTTCGCTCCTCAGGGCGTTGCCAAGTGCAACTTGGTAACGAGGAGAAGCCCCGCCTAACGTCGAAAGGTTCTTGCCACCTCGTGACCGTAGCGTCCAATCCCCTCATGAAGCGTTGCTCCCTCCTCTTCGCCCTCACCGTCGCCGCCGGCGCGGCGGAGCCGTATTTTCCGCCGCCGGATCGCGAGGGCGGATGGCGCATGGCGATCCTGCCCGCGGAGATGCACCGGCTGGCGGGGATGGACGACGAGCGACTGGACCGCGCGTTTGAAGTCTGCCGGCGCGGCACACCCAACGGCGGACTGCTCGTGGTGCGCCACGGCTACCTCGTTTACGAGAGATACTTCGGGCTGGCGCAACGCGACGTGAACCCGGACATGGCTTCGACGGGCAAGGCCTACACGGCGATCGCCTGCGGGATCATGGTCGACGAGTTCAAGGACAAGATCCCCGACGGCGTGCTCCAGAAGGTCTTCACGCCGCAGTACCTGCCTGAGGCCTTTCCGCTCGACGATCCGCGGCGCGCGCAGATCACGCTCGGGCAGTTGCTGTGCATGTCGGCGGGGTACTGGGGCGAAGGGCAGACGCCGACGGGCGTGGTGAAGGGGGTGGCAACGCCGCTCAAGCCGGTGCCCGGCCAGAACATCCGCGATCTCGATCTCTCGTCGCTGCGCGTGCCGCTCTGGACCGACCCGGGCGCGGGCTACTCATACTCGTCGCCGTCCCCGCACATCGCCTCGATGGTGCTGCGCCGCGTCACGGGGATGGAACTGCAGGACTACATCGACCAGCGGCTGGCGAAGCCGATGGGCTGGGGGCCGTGGGGCTACTGCCTGCATCGCGGCGACTACACGATGCCGCACGCGAACGGCGCCGGCAGCATCGCGGTGCATGCGACCGACGCGCTGCGCTTCGCCTACTGCCTGCTGCACGGGGGGAAGTGGCGGGAGAAGCAACTCGTGCCGCGGAGATTCGCGGAGGGCGGCTTGTGGGATTTCAATCCGCACACGCCTTTCGCCATGATGTTCGAGCAGAACTCCGATGGCCACGTCATCGGCGCGCCGCGCGACGCGTACTTCAAATCCGGCGCGGGCGGCTTCGGGATCTTCGTCGTGCCGTCGCTCGATACGGTGATCTACAAGATGGGCGGCAAGGACGCGCAGTACGACCCGCACCTCACCGATGTGCCGCAGCCGCCGGTCATCGATCATTCGCGGGAAGGCTGGCAGCCGATTCCGCGCGGGCCGTTCAACGAAGGAAGCCTCGCCGGCGACGACGGGCTGCGGCGCGTGCTGGAGCTGGTGACGGCGGCGGTGGTGGACTGACGGGCGGGCATTGTTCAAGTGTGTAGAGGCGGCTCTCTGTGAGCATAGGCGAACAGGTGCCGCCTCCAACTCCTTGAGCGTCTTTCGCCCGAGAAACGCTCAAGAAAAGTGAGGCGTCACCCCTTCGCCTATGCTCAGGGAGAGACGCCTCTACACGTGGGTTCAATGGCGGCGGTGCCGCTCCGTCCTACTTCACCAACTCCGGCCGCGGATAGGCCGGCCAAACCCAGTCGCCCTCCTTCCAGTTGACCGCCGGAGAAGTGCCGGCTTTCCACGCCGTCACGCCGCCGTCGTCGCGCTCATTCCAGCCGATGGAGTAAAGGGTAAACGTGCCATCCTGCTCCAGCCGATAGTGCAGCGGCGCGCCGCCGATGACATCCGTCGGCAGGGCCGGGAGCACGCTGAGCGACGCCGGCCACGCGCCGTGGGCGAGCCGGTAGCGTTCGAGCGCGATGGCCGTGCGGGCGAGGTCGATCGAGGCTTGCGTGGAGGCGAAGCGCTGTCCGGCGGTCGAGACGGCCGGGAAGACGAGGCTGGCGATCGCCCGCCGCGGATTGTATCGATGCCCGGCTACTTCGCGCACGAAATCCTGGTCGATGCGATCCATTTGCCCCGGAAAAAAGCGGTGGAGTTGCGGGTCGGCCGCGTGCGCCAGGTCGAGATACCCGCGGCTCAGCGCGGCTTTGTTGAAGTCGATCCAGCCCCCGGGAACGAGCCAACCGATCGCCCGCACGCTCCACGGGCGGTTGGCGCCGCCGTCCATCGCGGTCATCGCCGTCAGCAGGGCCGGGTCTTTCTTGATGGCGTCCAGCGCCTGCGTGCAAAAGATCAGACGCTCGCCGCGGATCGACGCCTGGAAGGAGGCGACGAAATCCGGCCGCTGCAAGGCGGCATCGAGCGACGCGAGCTGCGCGTCGGTCCATTGGCGCCGGACGAGCCCTTCCCACAGCGGCTGCAAGAGCGTCTCCAGCGAAGCGGCCCGCACGAGCGGCGAGATGAGCAGCGGCTCCTCGCGCGGCGCCTCCTCCAGCGCGAGGCAGAGCAGCAGATCGCCGTGCGCCGCCTCCACGTCCCCCTCGGCCAGCTCCGCCACGGCGCGGAGCGTTGCGATGCGCGTAAAGTTCAAGATCACGCTAATGTGCGGAAGCGCCGCGGCCACATGGTCCTCATAGCGGACGGAAAAGCGGGAGCGCGGGCGTTTCGCCGCCTCGCGCAAGGCGTCCAGTTCGGGATCGAATTTGCGGAGCGCGCCGAGCACGGCCGCGGCCGGCGTCCCCGGCTCGTCCGTCTTCTCCAGCGCTCGCTGCCAGACGGTCAGGTCGACAAACTGTCCGCGGCGAAAGTTGCCGGGCTCGCGTGCCGACGGCAGCTTGAGCGCCTCGACCCGCGCCTTCCCTTCCGGATCGCGCCAGTGGGGCGAAGTAAGGACGTTCGATTTTCCCGGCGGCACGGGGTCGTAGTCGAAGAGCGGTTTGAAGAGCGGGATCGCGGCGAAGTTCTCCGCATCCGTCGCGGGCGGCGGGATCATTTGCGCCGGCTCGGTCGGCTCGCCCGCCGCGCGCACTTCGGCCACCGCGGCCTGCCAGGCGCGGGCGCCGAGGTGGTTCTCCACCGCGATCGCGAGGACGGCCAGCGTCACGATCCAGACGAAGGCCCAGCCGAGTCGTTTCAACCATTTCCGGGGACGGCTGACCGGAGCGGGCGTGTGCGGGAGGATGGGTGGGGTTTCGGTGTTCATACAAATCGATCCAGGCGGCGCGCAAACACGGCGCCCTGGGGAAAGCGTGGCTCGGCCTCCGGCGCCGCGGGTTGGTTGAGCAACCGAGCCACCATCTGCTCGCGTGCGGTCCAGAGTTCCTGCCAGCCGGCCACCTCCGACGGAGTGCCCTTTCCGCGCTCACCCGGCGAGGTCAACTTCAGCAAGAGAATCAGCAGCCATGCGCCGGCCAGCGCGAGGCGCTGCGGAGTCAGCCAACGCTGCCACCACGGCGCGACTCGCTCGGCCGGCCGCGCGGCTTGCGCGGCACGGAGGATTTGCAAGCGCCATTCCGCCGGCGCGGAGCGCAGGGGCAGGCGGGCCAATCTGGATTCCAGGTCGTTCATTGCAGTTCTCGGTAAAGGGGACGCAGGCGGTCCCGCAATTTGTCTAACGCGTAACGATATCGGCTCGCCGCGGTGTTCGGCGAAAGGCCGAGCACCTCCGCGATCGCCTCGAAAGTGAGCCCCTCCCAGAGCTTGAGATGGACGACGGCGCGTTGCTCTTCCGGCACCTCCGCCAGCGCAGTCGACACGGCCTCGCGAAAGGCGCTCTCGTCGCCCGGCCCGCCGGCTTCAAAAAGCGGCGCCTCCGCGGCGAAGCGCGTCTCATGGCGCGTGCGCGTCTCCTTGCGCCGAAACAAATCGAGCGCCGCGTGATGCGCGAGGCGCAGCAGAAACCCGCGCTCGTCACGCACGCCGTCGAGCAACTCCGGCCGGCGCGCGAGCTTCACGAACACCTCCTGCAACGCATCGCGCGAGTCCGCCTCCTCGCGCGTCAGGTTCAGCAGGAAGCCGAACAGAGCGTCAGCGTGCGCATCGTAAAGGCGCGCGAGGGGGAGTGGCATCTGCACAGGACGCAAGAGGCGTCTGAATTTGTCTACGAAATGTGCAAATCGTCTTACTCTTACTCTTACTCTTGCTCCTGCTCTTGCTCCTAATCCCGCCCCCGTGAGCCGGAGGATTAAGAGTAGGAGCAAGAGTAAGAGTAGGATTCTCAGCGTCAGACGAGCCCCGTCAGGTAATAGACCGCGATCACGACAAACACCGCGGTCGTCTTGATCAACGTAATCGCGAACACGTCGCGGTAAGCCACCCGGTGCGTCAGCCCGGTGACGGCGAGGAGCGTGATGACGGCGCCGTTGTGCGGCAGCGTATCCATGCCGCCGCTCGCCATGGCGGCGACGCGATGCAGGACTTCGGGCGGAATGTGCGCGGCCTGGGCGTTTTGCAGGAAGGTCTCACCCATCGCCGCCAGCGCGATGCTGAGCCCGCCCGAAGCGGAGCCGGTGATGCCGGCCAGCGAGGTGACCGTCAGCGCTTCGTTGGCCAGCGGATTGGAGATGACTTTCAGCGCATCGGCCACGACCAGAAAACCCGGCAGCGCGGCGATGACCGCGCCAAACCCGTACTCCGACGCGGTGTTCATCGCCGCGAGCAACGCGCCGGCGATCGCCGCGCGGGAGCCCTCGACGAAGCGCGTGGTCACCGGCTTCCACGCAAGAACGAGCACGCTCAGGATGCCGACGAGCAGCGCCCCTTCCACGGCCCAGACCGCTTTGACATTCGCGATCTCCTGCACCACGGGAGCCGACTTGCCGCCGGAAGGCGTGAACGAATGGCTGGCTTTATAGTAGGCGGGAATGAGCACGGTAAGCCACTTGTTCACGCCGGCGACGAGCAGGAGCGGAATCACGGCGACCACAGCAGGCGCGGACTTGTCATGCACAAACGCCTCCGGCTCGTTGACCAACACCGTCCCGTACCCCTCCCCCGCCGCGGCCGCGATGCGCCGGCGCCACTCCAGGTAAGCGATGCCGCTCGTAAGAATAAAGAGGCCGCCAATGACGCCCAGCCACGGCGCGGCATAAATATCGGTCTTAAAGAAAGTCGTGGGAATGATGTTCTGGATCTGCGGCGTCCCCGGCAGCGCATCCATCGTAAAAGTGAACGCTCCGAGGGCGATCGTCCCCGGAATGAGCCGCTTCGGAATGTCGCTCTGCCGGAACATCTCGGCGGCAAACGGATAGACCGCGAACACGACGACAAACAACGAGACGCCGCCATAAGTGAGCAGCGCGGAGACCGCCACGATGGAAAGGATCGCGCGCCGGCGGCCGACCACCTGAATCAGCGAAGCGACGATCGACTTCGAAAAGCCCGAGAGCTCGATCATCTTCCCAAAGACGGCGCCAAGGAGAAACACCGGGAAGTACAGCTTTAGAAAGTCCGCCATCTTCGCCATGAAAACCCCGGTGAACATGGGCGCGACCAAACTGGGGTCGGTAAAGAGCACCGCGCCGAGGGCGGCAAGCGGCGCGAACAGAATCACGCTGGAGCCGCGATACGCGACGACCATCAGGAAAATCAGCGCCGCGAGGACGATCAAGAGGCTCATAAGGGGAGAAAGCGCACGCAGGGTGCACGGGTCGCTCGTTCGGCTCAAGCAGCGTCATGCGTCGGCTTCTCCATTGCCTCTTCCCTTTCGTGTTTTTCGTGTATTTCGTGGACCACCCTCACGTGGTCTCTCCCATGAAAGCTCTCCAACTCGAAAAACCCCTGCACTGGCGCACGATCGAAACTCCGGAGCCGGCGGCGCCGGGGCCCGGCGAGGTCTTGCTGCGCACGCATCACGTCGGCATCTGCGGGACCGACCTCGGCGGGTATCTCGGCAAGATGCCCTTCTTCTCCTACCCGCGCATTCCGGGGCACGAGCTCGGCGTGGAGATCCTCGCAGTCGGCGAGGGCGTGACCAACGTGAAGGTCGGCGATCTCTGTTCCGTGGAGCCATATCTCAACTGCGGCCAGTGCTACTCCTGCCGGCGCGGCCACACGAATTGCTGCGAGCACAACCAGACGCTCGGCGTGCATTGCGACGGCGGCCTGCGCCCGCGCTTCATTCTGCCGGCGAACAAGATGCATGTCGCCAACGGCCTCACCTCCGAGCAGTGCGCGCTTGTCGAGACGCTCGCCATCGGCTGCCACGCCGTCAATCGCGGCGCCCCGCAAGCCGGCGAGCACGTGCTGGTCATCGGTGCCGGGCCGATCGGACTTTCGGCGGTTGAGTTCGCGAAGCTCTCCGGCGCGCGCACGCTCGTGATGGACATGAACGAACAACGACTCGCGTTCGTCCGCGAGCGCCTGGGCGTGCCGGATACGGTGATGGCCCGCGGTGACGAGACGGATTTCGCCAAGGTCGCGGAGCTCACCGGCGGACAGTTCTGCGACGTGGTGATCGACGCGACGGGGAGCCATCAGTCGATGGTGCGCGCGCTGGAGTTTGCGAGCTTCGCCGGCCGCGTGGTCTATGTCGGCATCACGCAGCAGAACCTCGTGCTGCCGCACGCCCCGGTCATGCATCGCCGCGAGCTCACTTTGATGGCGAGCCGCAATGCGCTGCCGGGGGATTTCACGCGGATCATCCAGCTCATCCGGGAAGGGAAAATCGACACCAAACCGTGGATTACGCATCACGCGGACTTCGACGGGATGGCGGAGGTTTTCCCCTCGTGGCTGAAGCCGGAGACCGGCGTGATCAAGGCGATCGTGCGGGTGTGAGGGTGTGGTCCGCACAGTCCTCTGTGCGGCGGCGCCTGACCGCACAGAGGACTGTGCGGACCA
>DASYIS010000326.1:0-8063 GCA_035997375.1 Chthoniobacteraceae bacterium | reverse complement strand
TGGTGAATCCGCCGAGGAAGCCGACCATCACGACGAGCCGGACGAGCGACGAGACGGGGAGCACTCCGTGCGGCTCCGTCAGCGCGTTGAAGCACCCGATGATGAAGCAGCCGACGACGTTCACGACCACTGTGCCGACGGGGAAATTCTCGCCGTATTTCAGCGTAAGAAAAGCCGAGAGCCACATGCGCGCGCCGGTGCCGGCGGCTCCTCCGAGCATCACGGCGAGATACGTTTTGAGCATCACCGCAGCTTACACGACTCCGTGCGGGGAACGCACTCCTACAAGCGCCGGCCGCGCGCTATTTGGGCACCTTAGCGTCGATGACGGCGTCGAGGTTCGGGCCTTTCTCCACGCTCTTCGCCTCCTCGGGCAGGAAGTAGAGATTCACCGGGCAGACGTTGGTCGGGTAGCTGCCGTCCGCCGTCTTCGGGCGGCCGTTTCCGCTGCCGGAGCTGGTCGAGACGACGACGAAGTGCTGCCCGTCGGGGTGGAGTGTCACCGCCTGGCAATTCGCGAGCGAGATCGTGTCGTCGAAGGCGGTTTTTTCCTCGGCCTTGAATCGGATCACGCGACCGGTGCCGGGGTTGCCGCTCGTCGCCGCCAGCACGTAGCCGTTGGGATGGACGATCGCGTCCTCGATCGCGCCGTCCTTCGGCGTCCCGTAGGTGAAGGTGTGCTTGAGCTTGCCGGTCGCGAAATCGAACGCGAGGCACGTCGGCACGCTCTGGGTCGTCGCGCCGTTGTTCGGAGTGCAGCCGGCGACGAGGAACAGCTTGCCGTCCCGGGAGAAGGTGAGGACGCGCAGTCCGCACAGATCCTGCATGCGATCCATCTTGTACATGGACGTCACGTCGAACGTGCGGGTGATCTTTTTCGCCGCGAAATCCCACTGCGAAATATGGCCGTGTTGATCGCCGAACAGGATCGCCTTCCCATCGGGCGAGAAGGTGACCAGGAAGACGTCGTCGTCGTGCTTGTACTCGGCGACCGGCTTGCCCTGGACCGTCCAGAGGCGGACGAATTGATCGCGCCCGCAGGTGGCGATTTGCGTGCCGTCCGGCGAGAGGGCGAGCTGACGCAGCCAGCCATCGTGCGCGGCGGCGTTTTCCCAGATGACCGGCGGCGCTTCCTCGGTGAAGGTCTGGCAACGCAGCCGGCCCCAGGAATCGGCCGTGAACAGCCACGGCTCCTTCGGATGAAAGGCGAGGCTGGAGAGCCAGCCCTGATGGCCGGTGAGCGGCTTGAGCGGCTCGAGCTTCTTGTTCTCGAGCTTCCAACGCTGGACGCCGCCATCGACCGCGCCTGCGGCGACGATGGAGCCGTCCGGGCTGAAGCGGGCGCAGGTGAGCTGGCAGGCGCCCGGCACGACGTGGAGTGGCTTGAGGGCGTTCACGCGAGGGCCTCCTTGATGGCTTTCATATCTTCGTGGGCGATGGGGAGCGGCTGGCCTTTGTTGTCGTACTCCGTCTTGATCGAATCGATGCCGAGGGCGCTGAACCAAGTGTGGAAGAGGGCGCCGATGTCGTAGCCGGCGTCCTTCACGTACGTCCCGGTCTCGTTCGTCGCGCCGACGACCGCGCCCTTCTGAATGCCGCAGCCGGCCATCGCGATCGACCAGGCTTCGGGCCAATGGTCGCGCCCGGCGTGGCCGTTGACCTGCGGGGTGCGGCCGAATTCGCTCATCGCAATGACGAGCGTGTGGTCGAGCTGCCCGGTGGCGGAGAGGTCTTCCAGGATGGAGCTGAAAGACTGGTCGAACTTCGGCATCAGCGAGGCGTGCGCGTTGAAGTTGTCGCCGTGCGTGTCCCAGCCGTAGCTGGTCACTTTGACGAAACGGACGCCCGACTCCAGCATGCGGCGCGCGCAGAGCATGTGCTTGCCGAGGTCGTGCTTGCCGTAGCGTTCCTGGTCCTTGGCGGAAACCTTCGACTGGTCGAAAATGTCGGCCCGTTTCATCAGCTCGCGCGCGGTGTCGAAGACGTGGCTGTTGGCCTCGGTGTAGTTCGTCGGCCGGCGGGCGACGAAGCGCTCGTTCAGCTTTGCGCGCAACTCGTTGCGCTCGGCGTCCTCCTCCTCGGTGAGCGCCGGATTCCGCAGCAGATCGTCCGGCGGCAGGCCGTCGCCAAAGGCGAGCGAGCCGTACTTTGGCCCAAGGAAACCGCCGTCCTCGGGACGGAAGCCGCCGCTGCCAGGCTTGATCCAGACGTAGGGAGGCAGTTTGCTTTCGCAGGGGCCGAGGAGCTTGGCCACGGCGGAGCCGAAGTAGGGGTAGGGGACGCCGCGGGTCTTCGGGTCGCCGCGCTGGATGCGCTCGATGCCGGAGGAGTGGGCGTTGTCCTGCGTGCTCACGCTGCGGACCACGCAGAGCTTGTCCATCTGCTTGGCGAGGCGCGGCATCAGCTCGGAAAGGTGGACGCCCGTGACATTCGTCGGGATGGTGCGGAAGGGGCCGCCAAACTTCGTGTTCGGCTTCGGATCCCAGCTCTCGAGCTGGCTCATCCCGCCGTCGAGCCAGACGAAAAGGACCTGCTTCTCCTTCTTCTTCAGCTCCTCGCCGGCCTTCGCCGAGAGCAGGCCGCCAAACGCGCCGGCGGCCATGGCCCCCGCGCCGAGGCCGAGGAAGCGGCGGCGCGAAACGAGGTGGTCCTGTGGAGTGCAAAGGGGATTCGACATAGAGCGGACCGGTTAATGATTGGAGAAGAATTCCTCGGAGCTGAGGAGCGCCCAGGCGTAATGACCCACCGCCCGCGGGCGATCGGACGCATGTTTTTCGAGCCACGCGCCGACCTCCGCGGTTTCCTCCGCGTTCGGCAGGCGGGTCAGGATGGAGAGATAGAGCTCCTCGGCGAGCGCCTTCGGGTCGGTGATCGCCACGAGCCGCTCGACCAGGTTGGCGTGTTGGGGTTTGACCGTGGAGAGCACGATGTCGCTGTTGCGGAGGAAGAGCGCGGACTTGAGCGTGGGATTGACCGTCAACTCGGGCTCCTTGGGCGCGTTGGCGAAGGCCGTGCGAAACGCCTTGTCGAAGTCGGCGAGCCCGTGTCCTTTCGGCGCATCGGCCGCAGCGGCGGCATCGTATTCACCCGTGGCGCGCAGGAAGGCGCGGACCAGCTGCTCCGAGGAGAGCGGGCGCTCCTTGGCCACGACGAAGAGTTTCTCCGGCGGCGCCTCTCCCTCCGGCAGAACGCTCGTGCGCTGATACGTCTTCGTGAGCGAGAGCTCCTTGAGCAGCCATTGGAGGCTGAGATCGTGCGCCGCCATTTCCTGCGCGAGCAGATCGAGCAACTCGGGATGCGACGGCGGGTTGGCCGGGTTGTTGTGCTGATCCAGCGGCTCGAGGATGCCGCGGCCCATGAGCAGCCACCACATGCGGTTGGCGGCGTTCTTGACGAACCACGGATTTTCCTTCGTCGCGATCCGCTGGGCGATTTCCTTGAGCGGACTGAATTTCGCCACGCCGATCTCTCGCTTCTTCGGGTCGGGCTTCACTTCCCAGAAGTCGTCGGAATTGGGATCGGGAATCGCGACTTCCTCACTGAACGGCACGCGCGGCCCGGTCTGGCCGGCGACCTTGGTCAGCACCGAGACGAAATCGTACTTCGCGGTCAGCGGCATTTCGCGGACCTTGGCGGCCTTGCCTTCGCCCCCCTCGAGCTTGATGTTTTGAAAGGCGACGAACAGCCCGTTGAAATCGACCTGCTTGTAGCTCTTGACCGTGAGGTGATTGTGGCACTGGCAGCACTGGAGATCGACCCCGAGAAACATGCGTCCCGCGTCGCGGGTCAGGCCGGGATAGTCCGTCGTCTGCTGCCCCACCTTCTCCAGGCGGCGGACCGTGAAATAGCCGGCGCCCTTCAGGTCGGGATTCGCGTAATCCGGCGCGATCATCTCCTTCGCCATCACGTCCCACGGCTTGCCGGCTTTGCACGAATCCTGGAGATACTTCTTCCAAGCCGGGTCTTCGCCGCGGCGCTCCATCAGCATCACGTTCAGCGCATCGGCCAGGCGCTCCGCAAAGCGCGGCGCTGTCTGGAGTTTCGTGAGCAACTGCTCGCGTTTGTCGGCCGCCTTGTCGTCCAGGAAGGCGCGCGCCTCCGCCGCCGTGGGAAGATCGCCGGCGAAATCGAGGTAGACGCGCCGGAGGAACTCCGCGTCGCCCGCGACCGGCGCGAGCGGTTGCCCGGCTGCCTGCTTTTCGATGAGCTGATCGACGCGCACATGGAGCGGCTCTTCCGCCTGTGCGAAACCGACGAGCGCCAGGGCGCCAAGGAGTAAGGACGAAGCTTTGGAGAACACGGGGGAAGTGGGTGCTTTCTTCAGAAGGATTAATCGGGGAACAGGTTGCGCCTTAGCAAAATACGAAGGAAAGCGCGCCTTGATGAGCGGCGTACTTTAAGGCGTCCGCAGCGGTTTGCAATCGGATTGGCGCGGGCGGCGGCGGAACGAACGCCGCAGGCGGAAGGTCCGGGGAGCGAACGCGCCCTCGCGTGCTCGATTCGGCGCCCTCGCCGAATCGCCGCGCGCACGCCGAACATGAAAGCCACGAGCGGGCGTATGCGGAGCGCCGCCCGGTCGGCGAGGGCGCCGACCGGTGCACGCGAGGGCGCGTGCGCTCCCCGGGCCGCATGCCGCGGACGCGTTGGTTGCGACTTTGCCGCCTCGGCCCTACTCCCCGATGATCTTCACCAGCGCGCGCTTCCTCCGCAGTCCATCCATTTCAAAATAGAAGATCTGCTCCCATGGGCCGAAGTCGAGCCGGCCGGCGGTGATGGCGACCACCACTTCGCGGCCCATGATGGTCCGCTTCAGGTGGGCGTCGGCGTTGTCCTCGCCGGTACGATTGTGGTGGTACTGGGCGTACGGCTTCTCGGGTGCCAGCTTCTCGAGCCAGACTTCCAGGTCGTGATGCAGCCCCGGTTCGTCGTCGTTGATGAAGACGCCGGCGGTGATGTGCATGGCATTCACCAGCACCAGCCCTTCGCGCACCCCGCTCTCACGCAGGCAGGCCGCGACGTCGGCGGTGATGTTTTTCAACCCGCGGCGCTGCGGGAATTCGAACCAGAGCTCTTGGCGAAAGGATTTCATGGCGGGAATTGAATGGCGCGGATCAGGGGCGGCGTCGAGTCTGGCTCGGCCGTGCGAACGAGCCCGCGGACGTCACCCGAGTTGCGAATCCCCAAGCCTACCCTGTAGGTTGCACCCCCGCTCACCTGATTCCGCTTACCGTGCCACCACCTGCCACCCGCCTCAGCGGCACTCCCGCCCTTCTCTGGCGCATGGCCTCGGCGCCGCCGATCCTGCAAAAGCTGCGCGCGGTCAAGGAAGCCTCGCCGGCGGCCCCGCTCTGGTTCGATCACGTCGTGGAGGCCGCGCGCTCGCTCATCTGCGGGCTGCTGGCGAAACAAACCGCCGGTCGCGTCTGGATCGTCTGCGAGACCGTGCGCGCGCAGGAGACGCTGCACAGCGAGCTGCTCAACTGGCTGCCGACCGCGCTCTTCTTTCCCGAAACCGAGGCGTCCATCGTGGAAGGCGCACTGCCTGATCCCGAGATCACCGCCGAGCGGCTCGAGATCCTCCAGCAGCTCGCCGGGAAGACCGGCAAGAACCGCCCGCCGCTCGTCCTGACCCACGCGTCGCTCGGCGATCAGGTCCCGTCGACCACGGCGCTGCAAAACGTCGAGCTCCGCCTGGCCAAGGGTCAGGAGATCGACCGCGAGAAGCTCCTCGAGCAGCTTGGGTCCGCCGGCTACGAGCACACCCCGCAAGTCTCCGCGCGCGGCCAGTACGCGGTGCGCGGCGGCATCCTCGACATCTTCTCTTTTCAGCACGCGCTGCCGGTGCGCATCGAGCTCTTCGGCGATGAGATCGAGTCGATCCGCCAGTTCGACCTCGATGCGCAAACCTCCGTCCAGCAGCTCGAACACTGCACGCTGCTGCTCGACGACATCTCCTCGGCCGCGCCGGCGAAATCGCTGCTCTCGCTCGACTCTTACATCGGCGAGCACGACCTCATCGTTTCCGCTGGGCTGGATCTGGACGCCGCGCACGTCCGCATCATCGAGGGCGCGGCGCCGGGGGAGGGGATCGAGAACTTCGACGCGGCCATCTTCGATCACGGTCTCGGCGAATTCGAGGCCGGCGACCTCGTGGTCGATGAAGTGAAGCGCGAGAGCTTCTTTGCGCAGCTCAAGCAGTGGCGCCTCGACAAATGGAGCGTCCACATCTTCTGCAACAACGAGGGCGAGATCGAGCGGCTCCACGACCTCATTCCGCCGGTCGAGCTCGATCCGCTCACCTTCACCGTCGGCTCGCTCGCTCGCGGATTCGTCTGCCCCGCCGCGAAGCTCGCGGTCCTCTCCGACGCGGAGCTGTTCGGCCGCTATCGCAACGCCCGGGCGCGGCGCGCCGCCATCCGCAAGGCGCGCGATTTCGCCAACCGCGCGCAGATCGACTACTCCGAATTGATCGAGGGCGACTACGTTGTCCACCTCGAGCACGGCATCGCGCGCTACGAGGGAATGCAGGTGCTGCCGCGCGCGGAGGGCCGCAGCGAGGAGGTGCTCGTGCTCGGCTTCGCCAACGACGCGCGCCTCTACGTGCCGCTCGAGCAGAGCTTCATGGTGTCGCGCTATGTCGGCATCGGCAAACGCCACCCGGCGCTCAGCGAGCTCGGTGACGCGAAGTGGAGCAAGGCCAAGCAGAACGCCGAAAAGTCGGTGATGGATTACGCGGCGCGGCTGCTCAAGCTGCACGCCGAGCGCGAGGTCCAGCAGGGCTTTGCCTTTCCGCCGGACTCGAAGTGGCAGCGCGAATTCGAGGCGTCGTTTCTTTACAAGGAGACGCCCGATCAACTCACCGCGATCCACGACACCAAGGCCGACATGGAATCGACGCAGCCGATGGATCGCCTCATCTGCGGCGACGTGGGATTCGGCAAAACCGAGGTCGCGATCCGTGCCGCGTTCAAGGCGGTGATGGGCGGCAAACAAGTCGCGATGCTCGTCCCGACGACCGTCCTCGCGGAGCAGCATTACCGCAACTTCCGCGAGCGGATGTCCGACTACCCGGTGACCGTCGATCTCCTCTCGCGCTTCCGCTCGCAGAAGCAGCAGCACGCCACCTTGAAAGGCGTGGCCGACGGCACGGTTGACATCGTGATCGGCACGCATCGGCTCATCTCGAAGGACGTCCGATTCAAGAACCTCGGCCTCGTCGTCATCGACGAAGAGCAGCGCTTCGGCGTGCTGCACAAGGAGAAGTTCAAGGAGCTGTTCAACCTGGTCGACATGCTCACGCTCTCGGCGACGCCGATTCCCCGCACGCTCTACCTTTCGCTGATGGGCGCCAAGGACATGAGCACCATCGAGACGCCGCCGCCGAACCGCGTGCCGGTCGAGACGACGATCTGCGGCTACGATGAGCGGATCATCCGCGACGCCGTCACGCGGGAGCTCGCGCGGCAGGGGCAGGTGTATTTCTTGCACAATCGCATTGAGAGCATCGAGCGCGTCCGCGACCGGCTGCAGATGCTGGTGCCGAAAGCGCGCATCGTTTACGGCCACGGGCAAATGGAGGAGCACCAGCTCGAGGACGTGATGAAGGTGTTCGTCGAAGGCCGCGCCGACATCCTCGTCTCGACCACGATCATCGAGAGCGGCCTCGATATCCCAAACGCGAACACGATCATCATCGACCGCGCGGACCGCTTCGGCCTCGCCGATCTCTATCAGCTCCGCGGCCGCGTCGGCCGCGCGAACCAGAAAGCCTACGCCTACCTCATGCTCCCGCGCGACCTGATGACCGTCAGCGGCGCGCGCAAGCGGATCAACGCGATCAAGCAGTACAGCTCGCTCGGCGCCGGCTTCAAAATCGCCATGCGCGACCTGGAGATCCGCGGCGCGGGCAACATTCTCGGCACCGCGCAGAGCGGCCACATCATCACCATCGGCTTTGAGCTTTATTGCGCCCTCCTGCGGCAGGCCATCGCCCAGCTCAAAGGCGAGCGCGTGCGCCCGCGCCTCGAAGTAGTCCTCAAGCTGGACTTCGTCGCACTCCGCGA
>DASYIS010000325.1:0-3094 GCA_035997375.1 Chthoniobacteraceae bacterium | reverse complement strand
ACCGTTACCACCTCCCGCCGCACCATGGTTGCCATTACCGTTGCCGCTGTGGACGTTTGCGGAAGCGCCGTTCCGGGGCACGCGATCCGTCCCCGGCGCCATGCCGTACCCGTCAGGCGGCACGAACCCGTAGTTCTGCATCTCCTTGTCGACGCTCTCCTGGAGCTGCCGGTAGAGCCGCTCGCTCGTGGCGCCGATGTCTTCCACGTTCGTCAGCTAGGTCTCCACCGAGATGCTGAACTGGTGGCTGCTGTAGCCGGGAAGGCCCAGCTTCTTTGCATAGTTCGCGATCAGTTTAACTGCCATGTGGTTCCTTTCGTTTTCTTCGTTGTGGTGTGGACACGAAAAAAGCCCGGCCTGAATGGCCGGGCTCCCTCGCGCGGTGGTTGGATGATCCTGCTATTCTCGCCCGCCGGGATCGGCAGCGGGCGGGTCCTCGCGAACGATCGTGCTCTCTGTGGCGCTGCTCGCCTCCATCCGGGACAGACCTTCACGCACGAGGGCGGAGGCGAGACGGGTCATCGGCATGCGCCGGGACCGGGCCGAGTGGTAGAGCAACGTGACGAGGTCACGGTCGAGTTGAGGTGTATAGTAGCGGTTCCGCATCATGTGTTCTGGTCCGGGTCGCTTTACTTCCGCCGCCGGTCGGCGAGGCAGGCCGTTCGCTCGCTCGTCACCCGTAGGTCGCCGCGCCAGGCGGGCGCTTGGACCGACTCGTCGAGGATTTGCTCGCCCATGTGCTCCAGCAGATCCGCGGCGAGGTTGAGTCTCACCCACTGGAGCTGCGTGTAGCTGAGGCCGACTGCTGCGGCGACCTCGCCGGGCTTGAGTCCTTCGGCAATGGCCTCCACGATCACTCGATACCGCTCGTCGGAATCGCCGAGGAACTCCGCCCAATCGACATTCCGCGAGCCTGCCATCGACGGATCATCCACCCGGCTGGCCAGCAGCTCGCCGAGCGCGATGGGTTCTCCCAGCTCCTCGTCAAATCCGACCTCCTCCTCCAGCGAGAGAACGCAGCTCTTGTGATCGAGCTGGGTTCCACACGCCATCACATCGGCCCTGCTCCGGCAGGTGCTGCGCCGGCCGGACTTCATGTGGAGGATCGTGAAGTACGCGATGTTCCCGGGCGTGACCGTCTTCCCGGCCGCCTCGACGTTGTGCAGCATCTGGGCGGCCGTCGCAATGGCATCCTGGACCAACTCTTCTGCATCCTCAGCTCCGACCGGGTGAACGCACTTCGGGATCGCGGACCGAAGGCGAGGGGCGATTTGCCCCATCAACATTTCGCCTGCTTCTGGACTCATGGTGTCTCCTGTGGTTGCCGGCAGCCGCAGGAGACGGAGGCATACGCCTCCGCCATGCGGCCACCAGTGGTTTTGGTGGTGCCGCATGGCGCGGCGGTTGAAAATGCATTCTGAGTCTTCCTCACTCGACGCGACTTGGCGTGGAGCTAGGATCAAGAACGTAGGATCTGGACGGAGCGGAAAGCGGGATGCGCGGCTCTGGCCCGCTTATCCTCGTGCCTGCGTTGCGTGTGCGGCTAGTCGCCACTCAGATCGGACCAGTAGTTATTTGCCTACCTATAGTATTATGGCCGGGAACCGCCCGGAACGAGACAGGGCCGCCACGCGCTCGGACACTTAGTGCGGTTCGACGGCTCCGTGAAACCGGAATTCGAGCCAGGATGCATCCCGAAAAATTCGCACTGGATTCGGGATGGCGACGGACCGGAACGCAGCGTCATGTGCCCTTGCGCAGATCGAAACGGTGACGCTCGGTGCTCTCGATCTGCACGACCTTCGAGTCGTGGACGACGATTTGCACGGAGCCGAACTCCAGCGCCTCGACCTTTTGCCGGACGAGCTCGACCCAGTCGACCTTCGGCGGGATGGGAGCAAGGGCGTCGGTCGCCGGGGCCGGCGCGATGGCTTTGCGCGAGGTGGTGCTCATAATGTCGAGTAACTGAGTAGGGATATGTGCGGAATTCGGCGCTCGAGCAAGCAGAATCGTCCTACCCTCGGGAAACGAGGCCATCCACACGCTTCCGCGCGGCAAGGCCTTAAAAAATGTGGAGAAAAACCATTGACCATTCTCGCGACCGAATGTAACCGTTTCAATCTCTACTAAAAAAGTAGTACATGAAGCGACCCTTCCGTGGGAGTTTCCTGGTGAAGCCGGCAGCCGTCCAGCGGCCCGGTCGCACCGCACGCAGCACGCCGCGCCGACGCGGCCACCACCACGAAAACCATTCACTTCATGCGACTCCTTTTCCTTGCAGCCCTCACCGCGCTTGCGGCCCTTTTCGCCGGGGGGCCCTCCGCGCACGCGCTCACTTACCAGAACGGCGACCTGTTCCTCGGCGTCCGCGCCTCCGGCGGCGACGGCGTGGCCGACGACTTCCTTATCGATATCGGGCCGGCCTCGCAGTTCATCGGGAAGACGAGCCCGTTCACCGTCCCGAATCTCGGAAACCTCGGCGCCGCAATCGCCGCGATCTACGGCAGCGATTGGTCGAGCCGCGACGACGTCTTCTGGAGCATCTCGGGCGGCAACCTCCCGGCCGACCCGGAAAACACGCTCTACGCGACCCGGAAGGCCGCGGGGATCGGCCAGCAACCGCTGCCGTGGCTCGGCGACTCCAACAGCGCGCAGGGGGTCGTGATCACGAAATTCAATGCGCTGGCCGGCGCCTACGTCATCGGGACCGCCGCCGCCGGCACCCCGACCGGGACGCGGCAGCATGCGGCCGACCCAAACAGCTACGCCTCCTTCCAGCCGGGCGGCACGGTGCAGAATTCCAACGGCCAGAGCTTCGCGTATTTCAGCCCGTCCATCGAGGCGAGCTTCGCCGGCGGACCTGCCGCCTCCGTGCTCGATCTCATCCAGGTCACGCCGGTCTATCAGCAGTTCGGGCAGGATCTCGGCAGCTTCACGCTGGACGCGAGCGGCGTCCTCACCTTCACCCCTGCCCCGGCCACGGCGACGGTCCAGTTTCGAAGCGCCACCTACTCGGTGGATGAAGACAGCGGAGCCGCCCGCGCCTTTGTCACGCTCACCCGCGGCGGCAATCTCTCGGTCCCCTTCACCGTCG
>DASYIS010000324.1:0-22533 GCA_035997375.1 Chthoniobacteraceae bacterium | reverse complement strand
GCTACGGGGTCAACCTCCAGGGATCGAGCGGCAGCAGTCTCGGCCTCATCACCTCAAGCGGCGGCGCCGTGCAGGTGGCCGCCACGGCGGGGACCGGGACCTCCGTGGGGCTGCACGTGGGAGACACCACCTTCGGCTCGTTTGGCACCATCACCACGGCGGCGAATGGCGGCAATCTGACGCTGATCAGCGACGGCATGGCCTTCACCACGGATGCGATCATCAGCGCCGGCGCCGGCAGCACCGTCACGCTGCGGCCCAAGACTGCCGGCACGCTGATCAACCTCGGCGGCACCGACGGCGGCCGGCTGGCCCTCGCCGCCGCGGAGCTGAACGTCATCTCCGCCGGCACGGTGCAGATCGGCGACGCGGCGAGCGGCGCGATCACGGTCAGCGCCGCGGTGGCCCCGAACTTCAACCTTTCGCTGACGACCGGCGCCGGCATTGCGTTCAGCGCCGGCGTCACCATGGCGGCGGACAAGAGCCTCACCGCCACCGCCGCCTCGGCCACGACGGGCATCATCACCCTCGGGTTTTCCGTCAGCACCCTCGCGGCGAGCGGCACGGGGGCGATCGCGCTGACCGCCGGGCATAACATCGCGCTGTCGTCGGGATCGAGCATCACCACCGCCGACGGCAACCTCAGCCTCTCCGCCAACCAACAAACCACCGCAGCGACGGGGACCTTTTACGGCATCTCGGTGACCGGCGCCACGGTGCGGGTGACGGGCGCCGGCACGCTGACGCTGCTGGGCCGCGGTGGCGACAATGCGAACGGCGGCCAGACCGGCGTCGAGATTGCCGGCACGGTCCAGGGCGGCACTTCGGGACTCGTGACGGTGCAAGGGACGGGCGGTCCGTCATCCGGATCGGGCACCTTCAACAACGGGGTCGAGCTCACTGGTGGGTCGATCACTTCCAGCGGCGCGAACGTGCAGGTCACGGGCGTCGGCGGCGGCATCGGGAATTCCAGCGAAAGCGTCGGCGTTTACGTCACCAACTCCGCCCAGATCACCGCCGGCGGGGCGGGGACGGTGACGGTGCAGGGGACGGGCGGTGCCGGCAGCGGGGGAGGCCACGTCGGCGTCTTCGTCGCCGGCAGCACGGCCGCGATCACCTCCTCCGGGGGGAATGTCCACGTCATCGGTCAGGGCGGCCTTTCCACCAGCAGCTCGAACCGCGGTGTGGAGGTCGACTTCGGCAAGATCATGGCCGGCGGCAGCGGCACCGTGCTCGTGGAAGGGACCGGCGGCGGCGGATCGAGTTACGGCAACGACGGGGTCTTTGTCGGCTCCACCATCACCTCGAGCGGCGGCAACGTGCAGGTGATCGGGACGGGCGCGGGCGGCGGCGGATTCGAGTCCGGCGTCTGGGTGTACGGCAACGGAACCGTCACCGCCGGCGGCAGCGGCACCGTGACGGTGCAAGGGACCGGCGGCGCCACGGGCGGCGGGAACAAGGGCGTCCAAGTGGATGGCACGGTGACGTCCGGCGGCGGCAATGTGTCGGTGACCGGCCTCGCGGGCGGGAACGGGACCGGCAGCTCGAATTTCGGCCTCTTCGTGAACGCGGGCCAGATCACGGCGGGCGGGACCGGCACCGTGACCGTGCAGGCGACCGGCGGCGGCGGCACCGGCGGGGCCAACGACGGCCTCCACCTCGAAGGAGCTTCGAATGCGCAAGGGAAGATCACATCGGGCGGCGGCGCGGTGAAGGTGACCGGCGTGGCGGGGACGAGCGGGACGAGCGCCTCCTACGGCCTGCTGAGCGGCTTTTCGTACTTTCCCTACGGTGTCATCTCGACCGCGACCAACGGCGGCGCGCTGACGCTGCTCGTCAACAGCGTCTCCCTCACCCCGGAAACCGTCATCAGCACCCCGGCGGCCGGCACCATGACCATCGCGCCGGCGACCGCAGGGACGGCCATTTCGCTTGGGAGCAAGCCCGCCGGCTCGCTCGGCCTGCTCAATGCGGACCTGGCCCGCTTTTCCACCGGCACGCTCCAGGTCGGCGACGCGAACAGCGGCGCGATCTCCACCGGCGGGGCGCTCTCGCCGGCCTTCAACCTGTCGCTGACCACACCCTCCACGATCACGCTGGGCCATGACATCACGATGGCGGCGAACAAGAGCTTCACGGCGAATGCGGCGGGCACGCTCTCGGCCACGGCGGGCAACCTGACAGCCACCGGCACCGGCGCGATCTCGCTGAGCAGCGCGCGCAATATCTCGCTCTCCGGCACGGGCAGCGTGAAGACCGTCGACGGCGCCTTGTCGCTCTCCGCCAACCAGCAGGCCGTGCCGACCGCCGGCTCGTTCACCGGCATCTCCATCAGCGGCTACACCGTCCAGTCCACCGGCGCGGGCGCGCTTTCCCTCATGGGGAAAGGCGGCGATGGTACCGGCGCCGCGCCCACCGGGATCCAGATCTCCAGCGCCGGCAAGGTGATCGGCGGGACCGGGTTGGTCGATGTGCGCGGGACCGGCGGCCCCTCGAGCATCACGAGCCGGGGCGTCTTTCTCAACGGCTCCGGGGTCTCGGTCACCTCGACCGGCGGCAACGTGCAAGTCACCGGCCAGGGGGGCGGGACCGGCGCGAGCTTGGTCGACAACGGCGTCGAGCTGGCCGCCGGGAGCACGATCTCCGCCGGCGGCAACGGCACGGTCACCGTCCAGGGGACGGGCGGGAACGGTACCGCCGGCTCCAATATCGGCGTGGAAAACACCGGCACCATCGCCTCGAGCGGCGGCAATGTCTCCGTCACGGGGCAGGGCACGAGCACCGGCAGCGGCAGCAACTACGGCGTCGATGTCAGCGGCGCCGGCCTGATATCGGCGGGCGGAGCTGGCCAGGTCTCCGTGACGGGCACCGGCGGCCAATCCAGTCTCAGCAGCCACGAGGTCGGCGTCTCCGTCATCGGCGGCGGCCGGATCACTTCCGGCGGTGGTAACGTGCTCGTCACCGGCCAGGGCGGCGGCACGGGCACCGGTGGCGCCAACTACGGCGTCTACCTGCAACCAGGCGGCACCGTTTCCGCGGCCGGGACCGGCAGCGTGACCATCCTGGGCACGGGCGGCGGCGGCAGCGGCGGTGGGAACCACGGCGTCGACCTGCTCGGCTCGTCGACGACGGGTGCGCTCGTGACTTCCGGCGGCGGGCCCGTGCAAATCACCGGCATCCCCGGAGCCGGTGGCTTCGGCAACGGGATCAATCTGGACAGCTACGGCACCATCAGCACGGCGGCGTCGGGCGGCGACATCACGCTCATCACCGACACGATCAGCTCCGCGGCGCCGAACACGCTCATCGCCACGCAGTCGACCGGGAAGATGACGCTGCGCCCGCAGACCGCCGGCACCCAGATCTATGCCGGGGACAGCATCCCCGCGGGCGCGCTCGGTTTTTCAGCCTTCCAACTCGCCGCCCTGTCCACCGGCACGCTCCAGCTCGGCGACGCGAATAGCGGCTCCATCACGATCGCCGGCGCGCTCACGCCGGCGTACCACCTCTCGTTGACGACGGGTGGCGGGATCGCCGTGAACGCCGGGATCACCATGGCGGCGAACAAGAACGTCACCGCCACGGCGGCGGGCTCGATCGCCTTCGGAGCGGCCGGCTTCATCGTGGCGAACGGCGGCATCGTCTCCCTCGCGGCCGGACCCGCCGGGGCGTTGAGCACGAGTGACAGCGGCGTGAAGATCACTGCGAACCGGCTCTCCATCGTCGCCGGCGCCGGCATCGGCTCCGCGCTCGCGCCACTGGGCTATGCCGTCACGACCCTGGAGACAAATACCGCGGCGGGCAATGGCGACCAGTACCTCCGGGGCAGCGCGACCGTGGGCGCGGCGGGCCTGAATGCCGGCACGGGCACGATCAATCTCCTCGATAACACTTTTACGCTCAGTGCGAGCAACTCGCTCGGCGATCTCAGCAAGCTCAAGCTGACCAACGCCACGCTGGCGATGGGGACGTTCAACGACACGGTGGCCGGCGTCAGCCTGCTCGGCGGCGCGATCACTGGAACCGGCACGCTGACGAGCGCAAGCGACTTCGACTTCCAGAGCGGCACGGTCTCGGCCGGGCTCGCCGGCGGGGTCGGCGTGGCGAAGACGACCGCCGGCACCGTCTTCCTCAGCGGCGCCAACAGCTACACCGGCTTGACCACGGTCGCGGCCGGCATTCTCAATGTGCGGAACGCCACGGTCCTCGGCGGAACGGCCGTGGGCACCATCGTCTCGGCCGGCGCGACGTTGCAGTTCCAAGGCATCATCTCGGCCGAGCCGATCACCGTCAGCGGCACCGGCGCGGCGGGCGGCACCGGAGCGCTGGAAGCCGTCAGCGGGTCGAACACGCTGAACGCTCTGGTGACGCTCGCGGGCTCGACCAAGATTTCCCTCGATGCCAACTCCGGCTTCACGTTTCCCGGCGGGATCGCGGATCCGAGCGGCGCCTCGGACCTGACCGTCACGGTCGCGACGAACGGCATTGCGACGCTGGCCGGCGGCGTCGGCGTCACGGTCCCGCTGAAGAGTATCACCGCCTCCAACAACGCGGGCCTGGTGAAGCTGGGCGGGAGCATAAAGACCACCGGTGCGCAGAGCTACGACGGCACCGTGACCGTCTCGTCCACCGGCACGCTCACGACGACGAACAGCGCCGTGACCTTCGGCGGCCCGGTCACGCTCACGTCCCCGCTGACGGTGAACGCGGGCGCCGCCGGGATCAGCTTCCTCGGGACGGTGGACGGCCCGCAGGTCCTCACCGCCAACAGCACGGGCGCGACATTGTTCGGCTCGACGGTCGGCGTGACCGTGCCGGTGAGCAAGCTCCTCACCAACGCCGGCGGAACGACGACGGTCAGCGGCGATGTCTTCACCGACATCTCCCAAATTTATGGCGATGACGTGATCGTTGCGGCAAACAGCACCCTTTCCAGCAATGTCCTCGACGTGACGTTCAAAGGGAAAACGACGCTCCAAGGCGATCTGTTCGTCGCCACCAACTTCGGCGAAATCAAGTTCATGGGCACGGTGGATGGGGCGCATGGCTTGTCGTTCTCCGATCACACTCCCAGCGGTGGCGTCTGGTTCTACGACCGGGTCGGCTCGGTCACGCCGCTGGCGTTCATCGATGCCGCCCGCCGCTTCGTCAATTTCCAGGGAGAGTCGGTGACGACCACCGGCGCCCAGACTTACCGCGGCCGGATCTATCTGGAGACGACCGTGGTGACCAGCCTCGGCGGCGGCGCGATCTCCCTGCCCAGCGTGGAAGTCCTGACTTCCGACATCCGGCAGGATCTCACCGTGAACACCGCGGGACAGGTGACCTTCAACGGGATCGTCGGCGCCACCGGCCCCGTGGGGAACCTCAGTGTCACGGCCGGCGCGATTTCCCTCGTGACGACGGCGGTGAACTCGATCGGCAACCAAACATTCGACGGCCCGCTGAAGCTGGCGCTGACGCAAGGGAGCACCGCCACCCTGACGAGCTCCGGCGGATCGATCTCCTTGCGGGAAGTGGATGGCAACTACGCGCTGACCGCCTCGGCTCCGCTGGGAAGCGTGGCGCTGCATGGGAACCTCGGCGCCGTCACCCCCGTGCTCGCGCTCGACGTGACCGCCCCCTCGATCGTCCTCGATGCCGCTACGGTCAGGACCGGCTCGACGCAGTCCTACCACGGGCCGGTCCGGGTCGCGAGCAGCACCGCGCTGACCACGGCCAATTCCGCGATCACCTTCGCTTCGACGATCAACGGCACCACCGCGGGCGGGCAGAGCCTCACCCTGCACACCGGCACCGCCGGACCGGTCTTTGGCGGGGTGATCGGCGGAATCGTCCCGCTCGCCGGCCTGACCGTCGATGCGCAAGGCAGCTACGTCCTCCCAAGCCGGGTCACGACGACCGGTGCGCAGACTTACGGCGGCAACGTCACGACCGCCGGCGGCGTGCCCGGCACCGTGCTCTCGACGACCAACGGCGCGGTGTCTTTCGGCGGGACAGCCAACCTCGCCGGCGATCTCACGGTCAATGCGGGCAGCGGCGATGTCACCTTCGCGGGCGCGCTCACGGGCAGCATGTCCCGATCGCTCAACGTCAATAGCAAGGGCGCCACGAGCTTCAACGGCCCCGTGGGTTCCGCCGCCGCGACCTTCGGCTACCTCTATACGGATGCAGGCGGCACCACCACCCTTGCCGGCGATCATTACACAATTTCGGAGCAGTATGGAGACGACTTGATCGTGGCCGCCCCCGTTCAGCTGACGGTCACCGGCCCCTTCCAGGCGAGCGGAAACACCACGCTGAACTCCGACCTCGAATTCGTCCACGCATTCCTCGCGAATTTCAAAAACGTGGATGGCGCACACAACCTCACGTACGGGGTGCAGCTGCCCAGCGGCCAACTCCAGATCTTCGGGCCGGTGGGATCGCTCACCCCTCTCGCCTCAGTCAAGTCGGGCGCGGTCGTCTACTTCCAGGGCGGCTCCATCACCACGACCGGCGATCAGTTCTACGGAGGCGGAATCAGCGTGGCCGCCGACACGTCCCTGCTCAGCACGAACAACGGCGTCATCAGCACCGGGACCATTTACCGGCCGTTCTCGGATCACTCACTGACGATTTCGTCGGGGGCCACGGGGGCCGTGAACCTTGGCAAAACGAACACGTCCCTCGGCAGCCTGAACGTCAGCGGGCTCGCACCCATCAACGTCGCCGGCGACGTGACGACGACCGGTGCGCAGAGCTACGCCGGAGCGGTGACGCTCGCGAACAGCGTGACGCTGAGCACGACCGACGCGAACATCTCCTTCGGTTCCACGATCGACGGTACGACGCCTTACACGCAGTCCCTCGTGCTCCGCGCCGGCGCGGGCGCGCTCTCCTTTGGCGGCGCGATCGGCGGCACGGTCCCGCTCGCGAATTTCACCACCGAAAGCGGCGCGGCGGCTCTCGTGTTGCCGGCGATCACGCTCGGCGGCAACCTCTCCGTGACGGCCGGCGGGGCGATCTCGCAGACGGGCCCGCACGTCATCGCGGGCACGGCTTTCTACACCGGCGCGGGCATCGACCTGTCGCAGCCGGGCAACGATTTCGCCGGCGTGCTCACGCTGGCGAGCACCACCGTCGCGCCGACGACGGTCAAGACGGCGAACGCCCTCACGCTCGCGGCCGCGAGCTTCGGCGGCTCGCTCAGCGCCACCGCGCTGCAGGGCGACCTGAAGATCGCCGGCCGCATCGACTACAACGGCGCGCTCAACCTCACGGCGTCCGGCGTGGAAAAGGCCGTCATCGTTTCGGCTGACGTCATCAACTCCGGATACGGCGACGACGTGTTGCAAGCGACGGGAGACGTCGTGGTCCGCAACGGCGCCGCCCTCGTGACGAACGGCTCCCGGCTCGCCCTGATCGCGGACAGCGACCAGAGCCATTCCGGCGCGATCCTCGTCGGGAGCGGCAGCATCGTGGAGAACCACGGGGGCGGGGTGCAGCTCACGGGTGCGGATCTCAAATTGCCCGCCTACGGCTCCGGCGCGGTGTACGATGGCATCGCCTTGAACGCCGGGGTCACCATTCTCGGCGACGTTCGCGCGGGCGGCGGCTACACGTACGTGAACGGCCACGGCAAGACGGACCCCGCGCCGCAGGACGGGCACAACTTCGGTGTCCTGATCGACGGCAACGGCGGCCTCACCTCGAGCGGCGCCGGCTCGATCACCATCTTCGCGAGCGCCGGCCCGGGCTCCGCGGCCTTTGCGTTGGCGAGCGTCAACGAGATCGGCTCGCCCCGCCTTGGGGACGACGGCTCCGAGACCATGACCGGCGGCATCGACCTCGAGGCGGAAGCGGCCGACGAGGTGACCGACTCCGTGCGGATCAGCGGCGTCATCCACTCGCGCGGCGCGCTCACCATCCGCGGACTGAATTCCAGCGTCGGCCTCGCCGGGGCGAACGGCACCCTGAGTCTCTCCGCGACCGAGCTGGCGCAGCTCGCCGACGGCTTCTCCTCGATCACCATCCAAGCCGACGGCGTCCTCACGGCCAACGCCGTCACTTTCACCGATCCTCTGAACCTGCAGGGCAACGCGATCGACCTCCAGGGGACGGTCGGCGCGGGCGCGAACAAGGTTACGCTCGACGCGGGGACCGGCACGATCACCCTCGAGCCGGCGGCCGTTTTCACCCTGAAAGCGGCCGGGGTGATCGGCGACGCCAGCAAGGTGGACCTCCGCGGCGGGACGCTCGACCTCGGCGCGTTCAACGAAACCGTCGGCGGTCTGCAGCTCCTCGGCGGGACGATCAACGCCGCCGGCGGCACGCTGACCAGCGCCACGACCTTTGAGCTGCTCAAGGGCGACGTCCACGCCTCGCTCGCCGGGAAAACCCCGACGGTCGGCCTGCTCAAGCTCAGCGACTTCACCGTCACCCTCAGCGCGGCGAGCACGTATTCCGGCGGGACGACCATCCGTTCCGGCACCCTGCAGTTCAGCCACCCGCGCGCGCTTGGCACGGGCGCGGTCATCCTGAACGACGTCGAGACGCATTCCGACAACACCGCGCTGCTCGCCACCGCGGTGATGAACGACAGCCTCGCGGGCGGCACGCAGGGAGCGATCGACAACAACATTGTCGTCGCCAATTTCGGCACCGGCAAATCGGTCATCGGGACCACGACGTTCAATGCGGTCGCCGGGCTCGATTCGTCGACGACGTTCGCCGGGGGCCTCACGCTCAACAAGGCGACGACGCTCCAGGGTGGAAACAGCAGCCGCACCGTCTTCAGCGGTTACATTTCTGGCTCCACGGTCACCGTCGAAGGCGGCGCGCGCGTCGTAATCTCGAACAGCGGGAACTTATTTCAGGACGCGCAGGGGCTGGCCTCGGATGTCCGCATCGTCGGCGCCGGCACCATCCTCCAGGTCGAGGGGAGCGGCGACGCGTTGTCCACCGCCCGGAATGTCGACGTCGGCGCGGGAGCGAGACTCGGGCTGGCGGCGAACAGCCTCGCGGGGGTCTCCCTCCGGTCGCTCTCGGGCGCGGGCCTCGTCCGCTCGGAATTCGCGGGCAAGCCGCAGTCGCTGGTCATTTCCGATCCGGTGGGCGGCGGAAACTTCACCGGCATCATCGCCGACGGGGCGTCGCCGGTCTCGCTGCTGAAGCTCGGGAACGGCACGCAGACGCTCGCCGGGCTCATGACCTATACCGGCAACACGATGGTCAATGGCGGCACGCTGGCCCTCGGCGGCGCGGGGAGGAACAACAACCTCCCGTCGTCGCCGGTCATCACGATCGCGAGCGGCGCGACCCTCGACGTGACCGGCCTCGACCAGGGGACGGTGCTCGACACGCTCGTGCTCGCGAGCGGGCAAAAGCTCCAGGGCGCCGGCACCGTCGCCGGCCGCTTGCAGGCGCCGGCGGGGAGCACCTTCGCGCCCGACAACGCCTTCCCGGCCTTCGCCACGGGGAACCTGACGCTCGCCGGCTCCACCTTCACCGCCGTGGTCGATCGTGCGGAAACGGGCCTCAATGGGGAGGTGAACGTGCACGGGACGGTCTCGCTCGGCGACGCCGTGCTGAACCTGAGCGGCGCCCTCGGGTCGTCTCCGGGTCAACGGATCGTCCTCATCCAGAATGACGGCGTCGACCCGGTGGTCGGCACCTTCCACGGCCTGCACGACGGCTCGATCGTCCCGCTCAACGGCGTGTCGTATATCCTGAACTACCACGGCGGCGACGGCAACGACGTCACTCTCGAGGAGGGGCGCTCCATCTACGTCGTGGCCGCCGGGGTCACCACCGCCGGCGCCTACGGGCTGCCGGTGGTGAAGGTCTACAATGCGCACAGCGGCAGCGAGATTTTCTCGATCACGGCCTACGAGACGAAGCTCCGCGACGGCATCCGCGTCGCCGTGGCCGACATGAATGGCGACGGCTACGACGACATCATCACGACGACCGCGGTCGGCACCGGCCGGCTGCGCGTGTTCGACGGCCTCACCGGCAAGCGCTTCACCTCCGGGCCGTTCGCCGCGGAGCTCGCGGTCTTCGATGGCAAGACGGACAAGGGCGCTTTCGTCGCCGCCGGCGATCTCACCGGCGACGGCCGCGCGGATCTCATTGTCGGCTCCGCGCTCGGCGGCGGCAAAGTGCGCGTCTTCGACGGCGTCACCGGCGCCGCGCTGACCTTTGCCACCGGCCAGACCTTCCTTCAACCCTTCGGCAAGACTTTCAAGGGCGGCATCCGCGTCGCCGCCGGCGACGTGAACGGCGACCACCTGAGCGACCTCATGATCGGCGAGAACTACTACGGCGCGAAGGTCCAGGTCTACAGTGGCGCCAGCCTCTTCGCCCCGGCCGCGCCCCTCCCCGCGCCGCTGCTCAGCTTCGACTTCGGGCCGAAAGGGCTGAAGACCGGCGTCAACCTCGCCGTGGGCGACTACGATCACGACGGCCTCGCGGACCTGCTCCTCGGCACCAACGCCGGCCCGACCTACGTGCAGACCTACAGCGGCCTCCTGAAGGATTCCGCGGGCCTGCCGAAGCCGATCGGCACGCCGATCTACCCTTTCGACGCGAGCCCGCTCAAACACCTCTACGCGCGCGGCGTCCGCGTCGCCTCCTTCGACGTGAACGGCGACGGCATCGCCGACATCATCGCCGCCTCCAGCGGCCTCGCGAAGAGCGTGGTCAACGTCTACAGCGGCGCCGACCACACCCTGCTGCGGACCTTCTCCGCCTTCCCGACCCTGCCCAACAGCGCGCTGTTCGTGGCGGCGAGCGCCTGATCGAAGGAGTGGATGCGCGCAGGCCGGACCGGATTCGACCGCGCGCTCGCGCCGCTCTTGCCCTCAGCGTGCGCCCGAGCGATGCATCCGGACCCAGCTTGCGCGAAACCACGCCTTCTCCTCCTACGATGCCTCAAAAACGCTCAAGCCGGAAGGCGCTGATCAGCGCCGACGAGTTCGACCGAAAGTTCGACGCGGGTGAAGACATCACCGAGCACCTCGACTTTTCCAAGGCGCGCGTGTGCCCGCCGCTGCCGCGAGCAACGGCCGGCCAGGAACCAGTTCCCAGAGCGATGCCTTTGAAGCAGAGCCCGTGAAATCGAACCCGCTCCGACTGCGCATCCTGATTTTCGCGGCGGTGGTTTCCGCCGCGGCCACCGACGTTCGTGCCAGTGAGGCGGTGCGCGCGTCCATCGCGGCGCCCGGCGAAAGCATCGTCCACGCGGTGGATGGCCGGCGGGTACTCCTGTTTGGCGAGGCGCCCGAGACGATCCATTTCACCGGCCAGATGCGCGGCCTCTCCCCGGCGTGCGCACGTTATTACTGGACCTTTACCGCCGGTACACCGGCCCGCTGGCCCGAACACGGAACCGCAGCCCGCCTCAATCCCGGCGCGGTGAAATTCGTCGGCCCGGGCGAAGCCTGCCTGCACATGGTGGATCGCCATGGCCGCGAGCTGGCGGAGGCGAAACTGGCCATCGGCCACCTCGCGTTCGAGTATCAGGATCAGTCGGGCGATCCGGCAAACCCGGTTTACACCCTCATCCCGGAGGGAGCCGTGCTGGGGCCGCACGATGAGATTTTCGTGCAGGCGACGGTGGTCGTCAAAACCGATCCACCGCTCCCGGGGGTCGATCTCGGGCGGCTGAGCTTTGACCATCCGCGCCGGCACCGCATCGCGCCCGACCGCGTGATCACCGACGCGCACGGCGCCTTCGCGACCACGCTCTCGGGCTGGATCGGGAATGAAAAGAATTCCACGTGGCCCGTCCTGTCGCTGGAGACGATCCAGCATACGCGTGACCCGCAAGAACTCGCGCGTCTCCGCAAACAGAATGAAGCGATCCGCCATCGCGACGATCCCCTAAAGGCGCAGCTCACCGCCACGCCGGTGGAGTTCTACCGGGTGGGCATGTCTGGCGAAAAGCGGGGGCAGATCGAGACGAACGACGGTTTTCAACTCGGCTTTCCCGCCTGGCTCTCCCGGCACGGATTCTCCGAGTCGAGCAGCGATTTGGAGAAGGGGAGCTTCCACCTCCAGTTGGACGATCTGCGCCGCAACGGGCGGGTCCCGATCGTGCACTGCTCGTACCCCGCCACCGTGATGGAAAAGCTCCCCCTGCTCGCCGAGGATCACGGGCGCGAGGGAAATCCGCGCCGGGCGGAGGACGGGCGATACTACCTGCGCATTCCCGAGGTCCGGCGGGTGGTTTATCAAGTCGAGGCCGGCGAGTTCCTGGAGGCGGTCACCCTGCGGCCCCGCGCGGGCCGGCTCGTCGCGCTCATCCATCGCCCGGCGAGCGGCGGCCATGTCATCGCGGAAGTCGATGCACAGACCGGCCAACTCGGCCGCTCCTTCCCGGTTCCGGACATCAATTGCGAATATCTCACCTGGATGAGCGACCGCTACCTTTTGGGAACCTGGTACGGACGCCGGTGGAGCAGCTACTCCATTATCGACCTGCAAAAGCAACGCCTCGTCCGCAGCGGGAACGGTGAAGGCGACTACGAGTTGCGAAGGGGGCGCCTGATCGGTGATAAGGGGACCAGCGCGCCGCGGGTGCTGTTCACATTGCCGAAGTGAGGCGGCCGACGCTTTCAAGCCCATAGGCGCTAAAACCTCATTTCTGTGTGACGAGGCTCCCTCGGAGGTTCGGCTTCTATCATTGACTCGCCAAGAACGGGCCGCGAAGAGTGGAGAAATGTACGACGCATTTATCGCATACGCGAGCAACGACGAGCCCAAAGCGCGCCAGTTCCGTGCGCTTCTCGAGTCGTTAGGTTATACCGCCTTCCTCGACGCCGATTGCATCGATCCCGGAGAGATCTGGGAGTCGGCGATCGAGAAGGCCCTGCATTCTGCGCTCGTCACTTTTCTTCTCATATCGCGCGCGAGCGGATCTGCTTACTACCAAAACGAAGAGCGTCTAAGGGCAGTCGGACAGGTGCGCCACTCGGGGCACCGATTGGTTCCCGTATACTTGATGGGACGCGAAGAGGCAGCAACGCTCGGAGTTCAAACACAACAGTTACAGGGGCTATATTGGGAAAGTCACTCATTGGGACCCGTGGCCGCCAAAGTTGATCGCGCAATGAAAGCCTCGGTACAGCAGCGTTCGGAGGTTGGCATGATTAATGAAAAGACCGTTTTAATCGTGACAGGATGTGACATCACTCCAGAGTTGTTCGACCGACCGAACGCCTACAGGCTCAAGGAAGCCATTGACTGGAATACGAAGGCATCATGTAAAACGTTTTTGAAAGCGACGGTGATGGGCGATCTTTGGTTTTTCGATTACCATGCGAGCCATCCTAATGTGATCAGTTTGGGTGGGCCCAGCGTCAATAAACTCTCCAGAATAATATCCGAACGAGGGACGGTTATGAGACATCATTCTGCGGAGAAGTGGCACATTATGCAAGTCGAACGGAGGTGGGCGATTTTCGGCGGGGAGGCGTCTGAAACCAGTGAAGCGCTTGATGCTTTTAGGCACTCCCTTCTCTCCGGATATTTGGATCAGATTTGGTCGATGCGATGATCTTGCGCGCTGAAGGTGCAAGCCTCCTGGCCGACATCAAGTGACTGTGGAAGCTTATACGTGACGCTGGGAAACACGACATGAGGTGTGTGACGGTTCTTGCCTCAAAAAGGGGGCAGCGGCGGAAGGGTTTTCGGAAAGCGCGGGCACCCTTCGTGCCCATCAGTGCGGGCGGGCGAAAAAATTGTGAAAGAAAAAGGTGAAACACTTTTCCAATAGGCGTTGTGAGGTTCGATGCTCGAATAGGGGGATGAAACAACAGGCTATCCTCGCTCCCTTCGAGACGCGCGACGGTTCGGAGTCCCGGCGTCAGCCGGCCGGGCGTCGCCGGCTTCTGCGCGCCGCGAGAGCGCAAGACCGGTCCTGCGAGCGATCGCCGCGCCGCCTGAAGGCGGGACTCCGAACCTCAGCGCCTCCGACTCCGGCTGCGGAGATATTCGTCGAAACCGTGCTCTTTGTTTGCCGGGGAGGCGGGACTTCGAATTGAATCGCACCTTGGAGGCGCGAAACGTTGCATTTCGTCCCAAAACCCCCGTCGAGTCGCGGAACGTCTCCATGGAACAATGAGTCGGCTCTGTCCATGATTCGCGAACGCAATCTCGCCGGCATGAACGACGTGACAATTCTTCCCGAAACTCGGACGAAGGGCGCCTCGCCTCGAAGGGAGGGCGCCCGGACTTCTCGAGGAAGGGGCGCGTCGGCGCGTGAGGTGAAAATTGTTGCGAGAGACGGGATTGTGCGCTCTTTCACTGAGACCTCTGTGCAAAATGTGCAAAACTCAGATGGGCGTCACGCCTTGGCGGCGTGGTCCAAGGCGCTTCACGCCCAGCTCGCACCTCCGCGGCCACCACGCGCCGATGGCGCGGTGCCCTTCAGGCGCACGGTGTGCGCGCTTTTTCTCTGAGACCCCTGTGCAAAATGTGCAAAATTCATTCGCGCTCACGCGCGGCCCGCGCCGCCCGGCGCGTGGGCGACTGGGCAAATTTCGCCAACCTTCCCCCGAAAACCTCGCGAATTTGTTCGGAAAGTCCGGAAAGTCATCCGGTTGCCGGGTGCGCACCCCTTTGGCCTGCCACCGGACTCGGCCGCCCGTCTGGAAAACAGCGCCGCCGCGGCGCTCCGGCTTTGGCCCTTGGCTGTTTGGCGCTTGGAGCTTATTTGGCCCTCTTGGTGCGTGGCCCTTGGATTTTCGGCCCGGCGCGCCGTGAAAAGTCCTTGTCATCCACTCTTTCCTCCCCATACTACCCAACTCTCAAAAAACGATATGTCAGAAACTCAGGACCTCCAGGCGCTGCGCATGCACGACAAGGACACCGGCAGCGCCGATGTGCAGATCACGCTGCTCACGCACCGGATCAACCAGCTCACCGACCACCTCAAGACCCACTTGAAGGACCACTCTTCGCGCCGCGGCCTCCTCATGATGGTCGCCCGCCGCCGCAAGCTGCTCGATTACCTCAAGCGCACCGCGGACGAGCGCTACAAGTCGATCCTCGATAAGCTCAGCCTCCGCCGCTAACCCGCCGGATTCCCAGATTTCAGAAAACGTTCGCCCCCGCTCCCTCGGGGGCGACTCGTTTCACGAAAGCGAGTGCGCCGCCCTTTCGGCGGCGCCTCAACCAAGAAGCAAACCCCCGGTACTTCAGACCATCCCTCTGGATTTAGCCCAGCGCGCTCAAGGGCGGCTGCGCGGCGGCTTCCCCTCTTACTCTTGCTCCTGCTCCTGCTCTTGATCTTCCGGCCTTGGCGTTTCCATCGGGCGGAAGGCTGAAGGATCAGGAGCAAGAGCAGGAGCAAGATTAAGAGGCGAGCCGCCAGCTCCCACCCCCGGAGCCCGCTGGGCTACAGCCAGAGATGGGAAGTACCGGTACTCACCAGAAAACAGTACCTATGATCCATAATGTCACCAGTCGCCTCGGCGACCACGAAATCATCATCGAAACCGGCAAGCTGGCGAAGCTCGCCGACGGGGCCGTGACCGTCCGCTGCGGCGAGACGATCATCTTCGTCTCCGCCGTCTCCGCCACCAAGCTCAAGGAAGGGCAGGACTGGTTCCCGCTCACGGTCGACTACCGCGAAAAAGCGGCCGCGGTCGGCAAGATCCCCGGCGGCTACTTCAAGCGCGAAGGCCGGCCTTCCGAGAAGGAAATCCTCACCGCGCGCATGACGGATCGCCCGCTGCGCCCGCTCTTCCCGAAGGGCTACCTCTTCGACACGCAGATCATCGCCGTCCTCCTCAGCGCGGATGGCGAGAACGATCCCGACGTGCTCTCGATCAATGGCGCGAGCGCCGCGCTCATGGTCTCCGACATCCCGTTCGCGGGCCCGGTGGCCGCGGTGCGCGTCGGCCGCGTGAATCACCAGTTCGTCATCAATCCCACGCACGCCCAGCGCTTGCTGAGCGATCTCGACCTCGTCTACGTCGGCATGGAGAACGAAGTCGTCATGATCGAAGGCGCCGCCGAGGAGCTGCCCGAGGCGGACTTCATCGCCGCGCTCGAGTTCGCGCAAGGTCATGCCAACACGCTGGTGCTCGCGCAGAAAGAACTCGCCGCCAAGGTCGGCAAGGCCAAGCGCGTCGTCCCGCTCATGAACGTGAAGGACGAGCTGCTCGAGGTCGCGTACGCCGTCGCCGGCGACCGCATCGAGGCCGCGCTCTACACGCCGAGCAAGGTCGCCCGCCACCAGGCGGTCGAGGCGCTCAAGCGCGAAGTCGAGTCCGAGATCAAGAGCCGCTTCCCCGAGGCCACCGGCTTCGAGGTCAGCCAGGCGTTCGACTATTTGCAGAAGAAAGCCTTCCGCATCTCGATCCTCGACAAGCGCGTCCGCTGCGACGGCCGCCAGCTCAACGAGCTGCGTCAGCTCAGCGCCGAGTGCGGCGTGCTCCCGCGCTCGCATGGGTCCGCGCTCTTCAGCCGCGGCGAAACGCAGGCGCTCGCGCTCGCGACCCTCGCCACCACCGACGAAGCGCAGATGCTCGACGCCTACACGGGTGGCGAGACGCTGAAGCCGTTCATGCTGCACTACAACTTCCCGCCCTTCAGCGTCGGCGAGACCGGCCGCACCGGCAGCCCCGGCCGGCGCGAGATCGGCCACGGCGCGCTCGCCGAGCGCTCCATCGCGCCGGTGCTCCCGTCGCAGGCGGACTTCCCGTACGCCATCCGCGTCAGCAGCGAGATCATGGAATCCAACGGCTCCACGTCGATGGCGTCGGTCTGCGCCGGCATCCTCTCGCTGATGGATGCAGGCGTGCCGATCAAGACCCCCGTCGCCGGCATCTCGGTCGGCCTGGTCACCGAATTCGAGGGCGCGAACCTCAACCGCTACACGCTGCTGAGCGACATCATCGGCTCCGAGGATCACTTCGGCGACATGGACTTCAAGATCTGCGGCACCGAGGCCGGCATCACCGGTTTCCAGCTCGACCTGAAGCTTCCCGGCGTCTCGCACAAGATCATGGTCGAGGCGATCCACGAGGCGAAGCGTCTCCGCACGCAGATCCTCGAGGTCATGCACAGCACGCTCGCCGCGCCGCGGACCGAGCTCAGCAAATACGCCCCGCGCATCGAGACGGTGAAGATCCCGGTCGACAAGATCGGCCAGCTCATCGGGCCCGGCGGCAAGAACATCAAGGGCATCGTCGCCGAGACCGGCTGCGAGATTAACATCGATGACGACGGCACGGTGCACATCTACTCGAACAACCCCGAGGGGATGGCCCGCGCGCTCCAGATCATCACCGGCATGACCGCCGAGATCGAGATCGGCAAGATCTACAGCGGCCGCGTCGTGAGCATCAAGGAGTTCGGCGCCTTCGTCGAAGTCATGCCGGGCAAGGACGGCCTGGTCCACATCTCCGAGCTCGCCGACTTCCGCGTCAACCGCACGGAAGACGTCGTGAAGATGGGCGACATGATCCACGTCAAGTGCGTCGGCATCGACGACAAAGGCCGCGTGAAACTCTCGCGCAAAGCCGCGATGAAAGAGCGCGACCAGGAAGCCGCCGCGGCGCCCGCGAACGCGTAAGCGATTTCGCAGTTAGCCAATACTCAACGAAAAGCCGGTCCCGCGAGGGGCCGGCTTTTTTGTTTCGGCGGAAGGAACGAAGTTCGATGCGCCGGAAGGACTAAAACGGTGGGTGATGCATACTCATCGTAACGTAGAGCATTCCAACCAAAGAGATGGCCGTGTGGAGCGCCATCAGGTAGCCGACCACGAGCGCGATAATGGTGAGCACGCGCGGCGCGGAATCGTTGGCGGTTCGCTTGCGGGCGAAGGCGATGTGGGCGCAGACTAATCCGGCGAAGCAAAGGAGAGGGAGACACGCCAAAACGAGCGCAGCGATCGGCAGGACCAGACTCTCGTTGCTGGCGGTCGCCACCGGCCGCACCGGCGTGGGCGACAAAGGCCGCTCGAGCAACCGTCGCAGATTGGTCAGCGGTTGCCATTCCGCAGCCGGGTCAAATCGATAAGTCGCATCCGCCGTCACCGACCCCGTCTGCCACATCGAGCGAAGCTGGCTCAAAGTAAACGGCCCCGACTGCACGTCGGCTCGACTTAGGTAGTAGAGGGTTTCGTTCATGTTGGAGCGGGAGATGCGGCCCCCGGCGCCGCGCGGCTTTGGATTGTTATTTCACCCAGCCGGTTTGCGTCAACCCTTCCAGCGCCGTTGCCAAAGGGAGAGAAGGCAATACAGTGCCCCTATGCAGGCGTCCTACACCGCGATCGTGAAGCAGACCGCAGATTGGTGGATCGGCTGGGTCGAAGAAGTCCCTGGAGTCAACGCGCAGGCTCGAGGCCGGCGGCGATTCCGCCCATCCGCGTGATCCCCGCCACCGACGCGCCGTTCCAGAATTTCAACTCGAGGTCGCCCGCCGGCGTTTTCGGCAGCGCCCAATCCGCCCCGGTCAACTGCGCCCAGACATCGCGGTACCATCGGCGCGTTGCGCAGCGCGGACTCTGGATAGCGGTCCACGGCCTTCCGCGAAGGCCCGTCCGCCTTCTTCCACTCGAAGGACCAGACGATCTCCGGCGCGCCGCTCGTCTTCACCTCGCAGGTGATTTCCGTCACCCCGGCCTGTTGCTGGTCTTGCAGCCAGGCCGGCACGCGCGCGGCCTCCACGGGAAAGCGCCGCTGCGCCACATCGTGGAAGTCGACCGGCGGCGCATAGAATTGGGCGCGAGCCGCCAGTTGCGTCAGACCGCGTACCGCGAGCGCGACGAGTCCTTTCATGGTGGGGATGCGAGGGAGGAGGCTGGTGATTTACGACTATCGACCTTCGGGCGTCGTGCCGAGGACTTCCGGCGTCATGGGACACCAGGGTTGCCAAACTCGGCTGAGCCCGATAGAGTGCCACTATGCAGGCGTCATACACAGCGATCGTCAAGCAGTCGGGTAAATGGTGGATCGGGTGGGTCGAAGAAGTCCCCGGCGTCAACGCGCAGGAAAAGACCAAGGCCCAGTTGCTTTCCTCGCTCCGGGTGGGATTGGGAGAGGCGCTGGAGTTCAATCGGGAAGAGGCGCGAGAAGCGGCGGGGAGCGACTACAGCGAAGAGCCGTTGGTGGGATGAAGCGGCGGGATCTGTTGCGCCACCTGCAACAGAATGGATGCGCGCTCATTCGCGAGGGTGGCAATCACTCCTGGTGGGGACAACCAGGGACCAAGCGCCGATCCGCCGTGCCGCGGCACCACGAGATCGACGAGTTCCTTGCGCGGAAGATCTGCAAGGACCTCGGGATCCAAAAGCCAGAGACGACGCAATAACGAGGCCCCGTCCGATCGCCTCTCGTTCTGTCCTTTGGACATTTGCCCGCATCCCCGCTACAAGCGGGTCATTCCATGTCGAACCCGTTCGCTCCTCAGCTCTATCTCGACCTGAATCACACCGAGCATCGGATGCTCTTCGATCATTCGGTGAACGTCTGGGACGCGCTTTCGCAGATCGTCTCGTATCTCCAGTTTCGGCTGAAGCCCGGCGTGCATGGCCGGCTCATCGGGAAGCCGTTCATCTCCGGCGCGGTGTTCGTGGGGAAGGGGACCGTCATCGAGCAGGGCGCCATGGTCAAGGGGCCCGCCTGGATCGGCGAAGGGTGCGAGATTCGCAACGGCTGCTACATCCGCGAGAACGTCATCATCGGCTCCGGCTGCGTGATCGGGAACTCCTGCGAGCTCAAGAACAGCATCGTCCTCGATGAGGCGCAGATCCCGCATTTCAACTACGTCGGCGACTCGATCATCGGCTACCGCGGGCATCTCGGCGCGGGCGTGATTCTCTCCAACGTGAAGCTCGACCACGGCGAGATCGTCGTCCGCACCTCGGCCGGCGTGGTGCCGACGGGCCTGAAGAAGTTCGGCGCGATCATCGGCGACCGCGCGGAGATCGGGTGCAACTCCGTGCTCAATCCCGGCTCGCTCATCGGGCGCAATACCATCCTCTACCCCGGCACCTTGTGGAAAGGGGTCGCGCCGGAGGACAGCGTCATCAAGACGAAGCAAACGCACGAGGTCACGCCGCGGAAGGCATAGCGGTTCACCGCGGTGGAGTCACCTGCTCGAGCGAGATCACCACGTCAGGAAACGCAAGCGGGGAGGCTGCGCCTTCCAGGGGGACCGTGGCGAATTCGCGATAGTGACCGGCTTCCGGCTCACGGTAGATTTCCAACAGATCGTGCTGCAGATCGAAGATCCAGAATTCGCGGATTCCGACGGCGGCGTAAGCGGCTTTCTTGTCGCCCCGGTCGTAGCCCAACGAAGTGTTGGAAACCTCGATGAGCAAATGGACCTCCGCGGGCGAGGGATGACGGCCCGAGGGACGGCGGAAATTATAGGGAACGAGCGTGAGGTCTGGTTCCGGCGCCGAGTAGTGGTCCAGTTCTACCGGGAGGCTTAAGCCAACCATGTAGCGCCGGCGTGCCTGCTCCGAAAAGACGGCGTTCAGATTTAGGACGACCTGGCCGTGACGATAGCCTGGCGCGTGCATCATGATGAGGTGCCCGTCCAGCAGTTCGATGCGATCCCTGGACTCGATAATCCCCGATTCCGCCAGGCGAGCGAACTCATCAACCGTGAATTTGTAGCGCTCCGCGAGCAGGTTCATGCCGAAGAAACTGCCATACAGCTCCTCGCCTTTCAAGCCTCGCCTGCCACCGGATACCGTTCTCCAAACGGCCCGGGCCGTGACGAACTTTTCCGTCCCGCTTGACACCGATCTGCAACTTCCGATATTTCTGTCACGACAGAAATATCCGCATCACCCGAACACCCTATGAAAATCGCCATCACCGGTGGAACCGGCTTCGTCGGCGGGCATCTCGCCCGCCGCCTCGCCCGCGAGGGTCATCATTGCGTCGTCATCGCGCGCGGCGTCGATCACCGCGACCCGACGCTCCGCGCCCTGCCCCACACGACGTTTCACGCCGCGGGGACCGACGACGAGGACCAGCTCGCCGCGGCCTTCGCCGGCTGCGACGCCGTCGCCCACTGCGCCGGGATCAATCTCGAGCGCGGCGCGCAGACGTACGACCGGGTCCACGTCCGCGGCACGCAGTCCGTCGTCCACGCCGCCCGGCGCGCCGGCGCGCGCAAGATCGTGATCGTCAGTTTTCTGCGCGCCCGGCCGGCGTGCGGTTCCGGCTATCATGAATCGAAATTTGCCGCGGAGGAAATCGTGCGCGCCTCCGGGCTCGACTACACGGTCTTCAAGCCCGGCGTGATCTACGGCCGCGGCGACCACATGCTCGATCACCTCAGCCACGCCTTTCACACCTTCCCGGTCTTTGGCTTCGTCGGCTTCCAGCCGAAGCCCGTGCGCCCGCTCGCCGTCGAGGACTTCGTCGAGATTCTCCGCGCCTCCCTCATCGACGATCGCCTCTCCCGCCAGACCGTCGCCGTGACCGGCCCGGAGGAGATGGACCTCACCGAGGCCGTGCGGCGCGTGGCGCGCGTCGTCGGCCGGCGCCCCCTCATGTTCCCGCTGCCGATGTGGTTCCACTACGCGTTCGGCTGGTTCTGCGAACGCACCATGCGCATCCCGCTCGTCTCCCTCGCCCAGGTGCGCATCCTGTCCGAAGGCGTCGTCGAGCCCTCCGTCGTCTGCGACCCCGTGCCCAAGGATCTGCAGCCGCACCGCACCTTCCACGAGGCGCAAATCCGCGCCGGTCTTCCGGAGCCGGGAGCGTTCGGGATCGCGGATTGCCGGTGTTGGGGACTGGCTTTCAAATGACCAAAGCACCAGCGCCCAGAGCCAAATAGACGAATGCAAAGGACCAGGAAATCAAGTTCCAACCAACGGACCGTGCCGCTCACTGAGCCAGGCGCAAAAATCCGTGAAAGATCGCGCGCCGGCGGCCGTGCCGCCGGGCGGGTTCGCGGAGGCGCAGATCGGCTTCGATTGCCCGGAAATGAGGACCGGCGGTTTTGGGGCGTGCCACCGCGGCTTCGGATACGAAACCTCTTCCTCATCTCGACCACTTCCGTTGTTTGGTGCATTCCGAGCGAAACGCATGCAGCCTGACCAGTCTAACTAGCCAAGGGCTGCGCCGCCCTTGATATCCCGGATGCTAAAAACCACGAATGAACACGAATCGACACGAATGGAAATGCTGAGCATCGGCAGCAATTCGTACTACACTCTGGAAGGGTTTTGTTTTCGTGCGCAAATCCAAGGGGCCAAAGACGCCGCAGGCGGATCGGCCCGGGGAGCGCACGCGCCCTCGCGTGCTCGATTCGGCGCCCTCGCCGCATCGCCGCGCGCACGTCGATCGTCAAAGCTACGAGCGGGTGTATGCGGAGCGCCGACCGGTCGGGGGCTCGCCCGCCCGCCATCCCCCACGATTCCCCGCCGCCTCCTCGGAGGGCGCCGACCGGAGCACGCGAGGGCGCGTGCGCTCCCCGGGCCGCGTGCTGCGCACGCTTTGGTTGCGGCTTCGCCGCGCTAGGTTCATTCGTGTCCATTCGTGGTTCAACTTCTCAGTCGAGCCACGCGATCGGAAT
>DASYIS010000323.1:0-3283 GCA_035997375.1 Chthoniobacteraceae bacterium | reverse complement strand
CGCACTCCCCCGCACGCAGCAGGCTGCGACGGCCGCGAAAGCGGCAGCAGGCTGCCGCAGTCCAAGGCGCTTCGCGCATTCGCGGATCCTCCACGCGGCGCGGCGCGAAAGGGGCACGTTCCTTTTCGAAAACCAAGTTGGCTCGCGATCTTGCTCGGAAACAGATTCCCAGAATTCCCGAAATTCATCCCACGCGACACATGGCGAAAGCGCGCATTCCTTCCCGAAACTCGGCGCCGTTTTGGACAATTACTCTGAGAAGGTTTTGCAAAATTCCCGAAATCCGGACCTTGGGCTGGGGCTCCACTCTGAGAGGCGTTTGCATAATTTGCAAAACTCCTCGCGATGGCGGGCGGTGTCCGTCCCCAGCCTCGATGGCGAGACTGTCTCAAACGCCTGGGAGGCAAGCGAGGACGCTTGCGATACGGCAAGCCGGAGGCTTGCGCTACGGGTACCGACGGCCTTCTCGCCCCGTTCCTCACCGCCACCGCCTGTCCGCGTGCCGCCACCTCGGCGGTCCGCACGCATTTCGTGCATTCCTTCCCGAAAGTGTCGCGATTTGCCCATCCGCGCCCGGAAATGCCTGCAAATCTGTTTCATAATGTATCGAAACTCCTCCGGCTCCGCTGGCTTGGCGGTCGCCGCCCGGGTAACCGCTCCCCTTTCTGGTCGCGAAAGGGAGGGGCCGCCTCCGAGGTTCGGAGTCCCGGCTTCCGCCGGTCGGGCGTTGCCTGCCCAGCACCCTCGGAAGTTGGAAGCGCCTCGTGCCGGCCGAGTCTGGCCTCCTAAAGGCGGGACTCCGAACCTCAGAGGCCACGCTCCCCTGCCCCGTTTTTCGTGTCTTTCGTGTTTTTCGTGGACCTCCCTTCCCCGGCCGCCTCCGGGCAAATCCCCGATTCCCCTCATTTTCCATTTGTCTTTAGGACAACCGTCCCTAGAGTCCGTTCCCCTTTTTCCTCTGAATGAACCGCCTCTCGACCGAGATGAAGATTTTCAGTGGCTCGGCCCATCGCGAGCTGGCTCAGCGCATTTGCGCTTATGTCGGCATGCCGCTGGGTGATGCCACGGTGAGCTCGTTCCCCGATGGCGAGACGTACGTCAAGATCAACGAAAACATCCGCGGGCGCGATGTTTTCATCGTCCAGCCGACCTGTCCGCCGAGCAACCAGAACCTGATGGAGCTGCTCATCATGGTCGATGCGGCGCGGCGGGCGAGCGCCTCGCGCATCACGGCGGTCATCCCGTTCTTTGGCTACGCCCGGCAGGATCGCAAGGACCAGCCGCGCGTCCCGATCACCGCCAAGCTGGTGGCCAATCTCCTCGTCGCCGCCGGCGTGGACCGCGTGCTGACGATGGATCTCCACGCGCAGCAGGTCGCGGGG
This sequence comes from Chthoniobacteraceae bacterium, assembly GCA_035997375.1. Lineage (GTDB taxonomy): Bacteria > Verrucomicrobiota > Verrucomicrobiia > Chthoniobacterales > Chthoniobacteraceae > DASYIS01. The sequence goes on along the minus strand of DASYIS010000323.1, from coordinate 1,901 downwards.
TTCTTCGACATCCCGGTCGATCACCTCTTTGCCGCGCCGGTACTCATCCGCCATCTGCTCGAGAAAAAGCTGGAGAACGTCGTCGTGGTCGCGCCGGATGTCGGTGGGGTGAAGATGGCGGACGCCTACTCCCAGGCGCTCGGGTGCCCGCTCGCCATCGTGGCCAAGCGGCGCAAGAGCCCCACCGAGACCGAGTCGCTCAACGTCATCGGCGACGTGGAAGGCCGCACCGTCGTCATCGTCGATGACCTCACGGAAACCGGCGGCACGCTGGTGAACGCGGCGAAATTGCTCAAGGAACGCGGCGCGGGCGACATCTACGCCGGCGTCTCCCACGCGGTGCTCTCGGATCTCGGCATCGACCGGCTGAAGAACTCGCACATCAAGGAGCTGATCACCACCAACAGCGTCCCGGTGCGCCCGGAGGACGGCGTCAAGATCCACCAGCTCTGCATCTCCCACCTGATGGGCGAGGGCATCAAGCGCATCCACAGCGAGGAATCCGTCTCCTCCCTTTTCGAGATCAACAGCAAACTCAAACTCTAAAGATACCATGGCTAAACAAATCAAACTCGCCGCCCAGGCGCGCACCGGCCTCGGCCGCTCCGCGGTCACCAAACTGAAAATGCAGGGCCTCGTCCCCGCCGTCGTCTATGGCGCGAAGCAGGAGGCGGAGCACCTCCAGCTGTCCGCGCGCGAGATCGACAACGTCCTCGCGCACGCCACCGGCGAGCACTTCCTCGTGGAGCTCGAGGTCGGTGGCGCGGCCAACCGGCTCGCGCTCGTCCAGGAGGTCCAGCACCACCCCGTGACGCGCAAGGTGCTGCACGTCGACTTCCACGCGGTCGCGGCCGACGAGCTGCTGCACGCGGCGATCATCGTCGAGACCACGGGTGAAGCGGCCGGCGTGAAGACCGGCGGCGGTATTTTGGAAATCCAGATCCACGAGCTCGAAGTCGAGTGTCTCCCGAAGGATCTCCCCGATGTCATCCGCCTCGACGTCTCCGCGCTCAACATCGGCGACGCCATCCACGTCAAGGACGTGCAACTGCCGGAAGGCGTGAAGGCCCGCGCCGACGGCGAGCTCACGGTGCTCCGCATCGCGCCGCCGACGGTCGTGGTCGAAGTCGCGCCGGTCGCCGCCGCGGCCGCCGCCGGCCCCGAGGTGATCAAGGAGAAGAAAGCCGACGAAAAGGAGACGAAGTAATCCGTCCCGGCCCCAGCCGCTTCCCAATGAATGGAGACTCCCACGACCAGCCCCACGCTGCGGCTGGTCGTCGGCTTGGGGAACCCCGGCCGTGAGTACCACGAAACCCGGCACAACGTCGGCTTCATGATCATCGATCGCCTCGCCGCCGCCGCCGGTCTCCCGCTCCGCAAGGACGGGAAAGCCGAGCTCGCGCGCACGCCGGAGTTCCTGCTCTGCAAGCCGCTCTCGTACATGAACGTGAGCGGCGAGGTCGTCGGCCCGCTCGCCCGTTACTACAAGATCGAGCCGGCGGAGATGCTCGTCGTGCTCGACGACATGGCGCTGCCGCTCGGCAAGCTGCGGCTCCGGCCCGGCGGCTCGGCCGGCGGACACAACGGGCTGAAGTCGATCATCCAGCATCTCGGCACGAACGAAATCCCGCGGCTGCGCATCGGCATCGGCGGCGCGGCGCATGGCGCGGCGGTCGACCACGTGCTCGGGCGCTTTGCCCCGGAGGAACGCGAGGAGCTCGGCGTCGGGCTGAACCTCGCGCTCGATGCCATCGCCTGCGTCCGCCGGCACGGCCTCCAGCCGGCCATGAATCAATTTAACTGAAACCCACAAGAACCCACTGTATGAAAAATCGCTACGAAGGACTCCTGGTCCTCAATGTCAAAGGCAACGAAGAGAGCGCGAAGGAGATCGTCGACCG
>DASYIS010000322.1:0-17307 GCA_035997375.1 Chthoniobacteraceae bacterium | reverse complement strand
CGGAGGTCCTCTTCTTCGGCGGCTTGTTTCTCGGCTATGCGGCGTATCGCTTTGCCTACCCGGCGGACTTTCGAGCGGCGGGGGAGCATACGTTGCTCCTGGCGGGCGCGGTCAATACAGCGGTCCTGCTCGTGAGCAGCTTCACGATGGCGCTGGCCGTCCGGGCCGCCGAGTTACACCGCCGCAAGGCGCTCACGGGGTTGCTGTGCGCGACGGCTCTTCTGGGCCTCCTGTTTCTCGGAATCAAGGCCGTGGAATACGCGACCGAGATTCGCGAAGGACTCCTGCCGGGCGCCTCCTTTCATCCGCCGGGCCCGGTGGCCGGTCCGGCGCTCGACCACCAGCGCATCTTCTTTTCGTTTTACTTCACCATGACCGGCTTGCACGCCGTTCACGTGACGATCGGCATCGCGCTCCTGCTTGGTTATGCATGGCGCGCCTGGCGGTCGAAGGCGCCCGCGCGTTTGACTACCGGCGTGGATCTCCTCGGGCTCTACTGGCATTTCGTGGACATCGTGTGGGTCTTCTTATTCCCGCTCATTTACCTCATCGGCCGCCACAGATGAATGTGAAACATTACGCACTTACCGGCGCCTCGCTGCTGGCCTTGCTCGGGCTGACGGTGGGAGTGGCCTATGTCGATCTCGGCTGGCTGAACACGCCGCTGGCGATGATGATCTCCGCGGTCAAGGCGGCGATCATCATTCTATTCTTTATGCATGTGCGCGGCGCGAGCGGGCTGGTGAAGCTGCTCGCCGTGACCGGGTTCTTCTGGCTGGCGATGATGTTCGCGCTGGCGTTTAGCGACTTCGCGGCCCGCGGGTGGTGATGATGACCACCGAGAAGAGGATCAACGCGCCGGCGACCAGGATGCTCGAGGGCAGCTTCTCGTGTAGGAAGAGGCCGCCAATGACGATGGCGATGAGTGGGTTCACGTAGGCATAAGTCGAGACCTTCGCCGGGGTGCTGACTTGCAGCAGCCAGGCGTACGCCGTGAAGGCGATCAGTGAGCCAAAGATGGTCAGATAGACAAACGCCCACGCCGACGCGGTCGAGATTTGTGCGAAATGAAACCCCTGCAACTCGCCGCGCACCGCGCCGACGACTAACATCGCCGCCCCGCCGGCGAGCATTTGCATCGCGATGTTCAGCAACGAGACCGGGCTCTGCGGGGCATGCCGGGTGTAGATGGAGCCGACGGACCAGGCGAGCGGGGCGATCAGCAGCATCGCCGCGACGGCGGTGCCGACCACGCGCTGACCGCCGGGATCGCGACTGAGCACCACCCAGCCGACGCCGACGAATCCGAGCACGATGCCTAAGACGGTCGAGCCGAGCGGCCGCCGGCCACCGGGGCGCAGCCATTCGCACAGGTTCATCCAGAGCGGCGTGGCGGCGACCATGATCGCGGTGAGATTGCTCGGCGCCGTTTGTTGCACCCAACTGATCCCGCCATTCCCCAGCACGAGCATGACCGCGCCCGCAATGGCGGCGGACCGCCAATGCAACGGCCGAGGCGCCGGCGCGCCTCGCCGGCGCATCGCGGTGTAGAGCGCCGCGCCCGCGATGACGAAGCGGCACCCCGCCATGAGAAAGGGTGGCAGAGTCTGCACTGCGACGTGCATGGCGAGGTACGTGGAGCCCCAGATGAGCCAGACCGCGACAAATGCCGCGATCACGAGCCCGCGCGGCGGGACGGGCCGGGCGAGGGGAGCGGGCGCGATGGGCGCCTCGACGACGCAACACGCAGAGGGCGCACTCATCAGGGCCGTGGCTTGCACACGTCGAAGATGCGCAAATCCGCCAGGGCAGCCTCAAAGGCGGCGGCGAGCGGCAATCCGATTTCCAGATAGACGCGGCCGAGCTCGTTGAGGAATTCCCCCTTCGCGTGGTGGCAGTCGGCGGGAGCGGTATAGGCGCTGGGCGCTGCGGTGTCGGTGATGTGCATGGCTTTTGGCTTTGGTGAAGCCGCCGGCCCTCGAACGGTGGGAAAAGAAAACCCACCGCTTTTGGCCGGCGGTGGGTTTTTCTGAAAAAAGCTTGGTTGGATTTGGTTCTTAGCTTTCTCCCCCACCGCTGACGGCCTGGAGTTTAACCCAGGCGACAAAAGCACGGTGCATCGAGCACGGAATGCTCGTGACCTGCTGGTTGCGGTTGATGGTGGAAAGCTGCATGGGACGAGCTTTTCTAGCAGCGAGGCGCGTGCCCGTCAAGTGGAAGATGCACGCGGAGTCAAGGTGTGAGCGCGGCGGCCTCTTACTCTTACTCTTGCTCTTACTCGATTGGCCAACTCCCGGACGCGGAAGGATTACGAGCAAGAGCAAGAGTAAGATTAAGATGCCGCGCACGGGCCCCTCGATTGCTTTCCAGCGACCCGGTGCCCTACCGTGTCCGCCCCATGCCGACCGCCGAACTCCAGCACCGCCCGGGTCATCCGGCCGCCGGCCCGCTGCTCTTGATCGCGTCCGCGGTACTTTGGAGTTTCAGCGGCGTGCTCGTCAAATCGATGACCTGGAATGCGATGGCCATCGCGGGCGCCCGGAGCGCGATTGCCATTCCCGTGATCCTTCTCTTTACGGGGAAACCCAGGATCACGTTCTCCCCGTCGCAGCTCGCCGGCGCCATCGCTTACGCTGGCACGATGGCGTTCTTCATCCTGGCCACGAGCATGACCTCCGCGGCGAATGCCATTTTCCTCCAGTACACCGCGCCGATTTACGTGGCGGTGGGCGGCCACTGGTGGTTGCGGGAGCCAACCCTGCGCAGCGACTGGGTGACGATCCCGCTGGCCATCGGCGCGATCGGTTTGTTCTTCCTGGACCGCCTGAGCGTGACCGGGCTTTGGGGGAACGTCTTCGCGCTGCTGAGCGGCCTTTGCTTCGCGGGCACCGTGTTATGCATGCGGCGCGAAAGAGCCAGCTCGCCGGCCACGGTTATCCTGCTCGGGAACATTCTCGCGGCGTTGATTTCTCTGCCGTTCATGTTCAAGAGCCCGCCGCCGGCGCGGGAGCTGCCAGCGCTGCTCTTTCTCGGCGTGGTGCAGCTCGGGCTCGGGTACGGACTTTATTCCATCGCGATCAAACGAGTGACCGCCCTCGAGGCAACGCTCATCCCGCTGCTGGAGCCGGTGTTGAATCCCATTTGGGTCATGCTGGCGATCGGGGAGACGCCGGGCCAGTGGGCCCGTCTCGGCGGTGCGTTCGTGCTGCTTGCCGTGCTCTTTCGCGGGACGCTGATGGTTTGGGCGGCGCGGCAAGCGCGGGGTCTCGGAGCGTAGCGGAGTCGATCACCGCCGGATCCCGGTGATCTCGGGAACGAGGACCGCTTTCACTTCGTTCAGGAACTCCGCCAATCCATTTTCCTGGCCAAACTCCCGGAGCGTTGCCCATGGCGTTTCGAGCCAGCACTTGCTTTCGCGATCCATGCTGCCCTTCGTCAGCTTGCCCAGCACCCGCTTGGCGTCCCGCGTGGCTCCGTGCTCCGCCGCATCGAGTTGCTCCGAGCTCTGGCATGGGTGAAAGGCGAGCTCCTCGCGAACCTCGGCAAAGGCCTTCTCCTCCTCCGTGCTCTGCGGCTGCCAGCCGGCGAGCGCCCACGCTTCGCGTTTCGCGCGCGGCAGCGCGAGGACGATTTTCATGGACGCGGCCGGGATCTTGTCGCGAACGAAGTGAAGACTCCGACGCCGCTCCTTTGGTTGTTGATCCATATCGCGAACCAGCAGGAGCACATCCGGGCGCGACTCGAGCAGCGCACAGAGAGCCACCGCTTTGTGACCAAGGTTATAGTCGAAATGCAGGCCTTGCGGCCGGTCGAACTCGAGAGCTCCCCCGTGCAATGAGATACCCCTCTCCCTGGCCAGCGCTTTCAGTTCCCGCCAACAGGTGAATTCGGTTCCTGGCGTCAGCCCACGGTATTCACGCTCCGCGGCGAGTTGCCCATCGTCCCACCAGTCGGGCGCATGCTCGCGCACTTTGCGATCGATCAGCCCAGTGACGTGTCGAAAGTCGACCGGTGACTCGACAACGACCGCAATCCGGATCGGCATAGCGCAAGAAACGGGATCTACGCCGCCGGCGGTTCCTCGGCGACGCGCGCGGTGCGCGTGTCCTCTCCCTGTGCACGGCTGGCGTCCACCACCCAGCTCTCGCCCTCGGCGCTCCAGAACTCGCCCGTAGTCAAAACCTCCATCGCCCGTTTGGCATTGGGATGTTCGTCCAGCCGGTGAACGACCGCGCATCCCTCGGCATCCGGCGCGAACACCCAGACCTCCTCGGGCTGCATCTCGTCGACGACGTAAGGTGAGTGCGTGGAGAGGATGATCTGAAGTTTTGGGTGGGTCTCCTGGATGCGGCGCAGTTGGCGGATCAAGTCGCGTTGGGCTTTGGGGTGGAGGCCTAGCTCGACGTCGTCGAGCATGATGAGGTCCGCCTCGGCGCCGTGGACCAGGGTGAGCACGGCCAGCACGACCAAAGTTCCTTCGCTGACCATGCTGGCCGGCAGGTTGTCGCCGGAACGCATATCGAACAAGAGCTCCTGTCCCGGGACGGTACGTTCCTCTTCGAACGTGCGCTCGTGATCGTTGATGGTCACAGTCTGCTTCTCCGTCCGCGTCATGGCAATCGGTCGCGAGCGAATGCGCTTCACTACGGGTACGACCTCACGCAGTGCCTCGACAATTCTCGCAAACCTCTCCGGATACTCGGTCATGAGCGATGCGAGAGCCCAAGCTAAATTGGAGCCGCTTTCGTCCAAACCGACCGTCTCAGGATCGACGAAAGCAGGCCTGTTCAGCATCGATGCACTTGTTTTAAAATATCTGCTTCGCCAGCCGATCCACCGATTTTCGCGATAGAACGTTTTTCCTGCCGGCATCTCCGATGGGTCGTCGTTCTCGAATAGCGCATGGCGTCTCTTCCGCTCCAACTCTTCAATTTCTCCGTCGGTGGGTTCTCGACCAGCTTCTGGAATCCAGGCGGCAGTTTCTTTGCGATGGCGTCTGCGTTCGAAAAAGGCGCACCCAGAAGCGACGGCCGCGCCATAGTCGATCTCCTCACCGGGGTTGGACCAACTTACCGAAAGCCGCACCTTCTCGCCGCCGCGCCGCTTGAAAGCAGAAGTACTCCCCGGAGTTCGCGGCACCGCGTCCACCGCCAGAGCGAGCTGTTGAATCGCGCGCATCACCGTCGTCTTGCCCGACCCATTCTGCCCAACGAGTGCTGTCATGCGACCAAAAGTGACGCGGGTGTTTCGGTGGTTGCCGAAATCAACCAAGTGGACGCCGTTGAGCATTCGATTTGCATACGGTTGGACTTGGCCGCACGCAACCATCCTTTGCGCGTCTCCTCAATGCCTCGGGACACAGTCGAGGCGGACCGGTTCTCGCGCCCCTGCCGGGGCGCATACGCGTTTGTGCGGGGTTCCGGTGGTTGCGCTCGTTACACTCGCTGCACCACCGGCTACCAGCTTTTGCCCCTCCGGGGCGCCGGCACGACCGACCGCTGTTCCGGAAACGACCGCCGGCCCGTGAGGGGTGGTGCCCGCCGCCGCGCGGTGCACGCCCCCTCGTCCTACTCCGGCCCCTTGCCCGCCGCGCTGACCAGCTTCCGGATGAGATCCTCGTCGGTCACGATGCCGAGGGGGACTTTGCCTTGCTCGACGACGACGGCCATGGTCAGGCGGGCGGCGCGGAGCTTTCGCAGGACGGCGTGGGCCGGGTCGTGGGGGCCGACTTTGACGATGCGGCGCTGGAAGTCGCCGACGGTGCCGTGCCGGTGGCCTTCCAGGGCGATCTCGAAGGTGTCGGCGACGCCGGTGATTTCGCCGTGGTCGGCCAGGACGGGCCAGCGCTCGTGGCCGGCTTTGACCGCGCGCCGGACCAGTTCCTCGACCGGGATATGGGCGGGGATAGCCTGCACTTTTTCCATGGGGATCATGACCTCGCTCGCGGTGACGGCGCGGAAGTCGATGACGTCGTGGATGAGCGCGCGCTCGGTGCTCGTGAGCTGGCCTTTGCGCTCGCTCTCGATGGTGAGGTACTTGAAGTCCTCGCGCGCGACGAAGAGCTTTTGCGGGCCGGACGGGGCGCGCTTGAAGAAGCGGCGCGTGATGCGCCAGCCGATGAAATGGACCGGCGAGAGGAGCAGATCGGCGAGGCGCAGCGGCTCGGCCAGTGCCGCGAGCGCGCGAAACGGGAAGCGCCGGAAGAGCGACTTCGGCAGCAGCTCGATGAGGAAAAGATAGACCGGCAGGAAGACCGCGAGCGTGATGAAGTAACCGCGCCCGCCGAAGAGGCGCACGAATTCCTGCGCCGAGAGGATGACGGCGCTGATGTTCATCAGGTTCGTGACGAGCAGCACGGTGACGAGCAGCCGCTCCGGGTCGGCGAGCAGTTTGTTGAGCTTGATCGCCGCGGTGTCGCCGGCCTTTTCGCGATGCGCGAGGCGGACGCGATTGACCGACAGGATGCCCGCCTCAATCCCGGAGAAGACGAAGGAGACCAGCAGGCAGAGAAGGACGGCGATCCAGACCATGGCTCAATCCTCGGGCGTTTCCGCCGGTTCCTTCGGCGCGATGAGGACCTCTTCCACGCGTTTGCGCGAGACGCGGCGGACGGTGAGGACGAGGCGGTCGATTTCCAGCGTGGCGCCGGTTTTCGGCAGCGAGCCGTTGCGGTTGAAGATGAGGCCGCCGATGGTGTCGATCCCTTCCTCCGCCAGCTGGGAGCCGAGCATTTCGTTAATGTCATCGAGCCGGGCGTTGCCGTTGACGATGAGCCGGCCGTTGCCCAGCGCCTCGATGTAGAGCTCCTCCTCGGCCTGCGGCACGGCGTCGGAAATGATCTCCTCGACGATGTCCGACAGGGTGATGACGCCCTCGGTGCCGCCGTGTTCATCGACCACGATCGCGATGCGTTGCGGATGCCGGAGGAACGAGCGGAGGAGGTCGATCGCCTTCATGGTCTCCGGGACGAAGGAGGCGGGCGTGAGCAGCTCGACGTAGGGAAGCGCCGGCGCGAGGAGAAAGCGGCGCACATCGAGCACGCCGAGAATGTCGTCGGGCGTCGCGCCGTAGATCGGCACGAAGCGATGCCGGCCGGCGCGCAGCTTGGGGATGAGCTCCTCGTTCGTGAGATCGTCCGGCTGCATGAAGCTGTCGACTCGCGGCGTCATGCAGTCGCGCGCGGATTTGTCGCCGAGCTTGATGATTTCCTGGATCATCTCGCTCTCGGCGGCGTGGAGCGTCCCCTCCTCGGCGCTCAGCTCGACGAGGGTGCCGAGCTCTTCTTCACTGAGGAAATTCGCGCCGGCGAACCGCGCGGGCGTGAGCAGCCCGGCCATCGCCTCGGCGAAGCGCTGGAGATGGATCGCGACCGGGTCGACGATCGGCATGACCACGCGCATGACGCTGACGCCGAGCTTGGCGATGCGGTAGGGCTCGACGAGCGCGACGACCTTTGGCACGAGGTCGCAGAGGAAGACGACGATGCCGAATATGCCGAGCGCCACGACCCAGAACGGCCACGTGGCGGCGCGGGATTCCACGAGGAAGAGGCAGAGGACGATGAGCGGGAGATTGATCAGCGCATCGGCCAGCAGGATGGCGGAGAGGAGGCGGCGCGGGTTTTCCATGAGCCGGATGAGCGTGTCCGCGAACTCCGCGCGGCGCTTGCGCAGCCGCTCGATGTGCAGCGGCTGCATGGAAAAGAACGAGACCTCGATGGCCGAGAACAGCGCCGAGCCGGCCAGGAGAACGAGGAGCACCAACGCCAGGACGGTGGCTCCTACCATGGCAGGCAGGCTCGCCGGCTCAAAAACGGGCATCGCATCTTGTCAGGCACAAAAACCGGGAGGATAGTCGATGCCTCTTGGAGAGCGATGAAAAAAAACGAGCGCATCACGGCCTTTGTCCAGGGCCTGGACCTGGACCCGAGGGAAGGAGGGGATGGGATGGACGCGCACTACACGGGGTACTTCGCCTGTTTCAACGCGGGGCAATACTACGAAGCGCACGATGTGCTGGAGCACCTCTGGCTGCGCGGGTGCGGGGAGGAGCATGCTTTTTACAAGGGGCTGATCCAGATCGCCGGGGCGTTCGTGCATTTGCGGAAGCAGTACCTGCGTCCGGAGCATCCGAAGGATGGGAAGCGGCTGCGGCCGGCGGTGCGGCTCTTCGAGCTCGGCGAGCGCAACGTGGCGCCGTACGGGCCGCGGCACCTCGGGCTCGACGTGGCGGCGCTGCTGGCGCTCTGCCGGGCGACCGCGGGCGAGATCATCATCTCGGAGTTCACGCGCAATCCGTGGCATCCGGACCGGCGGCCGCAGCTCACCCTCGAGGCGGCCTCGTGAGCCGGGCTGCTTTTTCAGAGGGGTGCGAAGCCGCCGGCGTCTTCACGCAATGCAGGGTTGTAGCCACGGCCCTGTGGGCCGTCTGGGCGCCGCCACTCGACCAGCACGCTTCGGTCGCCGCCGAAGGCGGCCTGGGTAGCACAGGCGTCCCGCCCGGCGGCCTCCGAAGCGCGAGTCCTCACCGTTTGGTGAATGCCATGCGCCTTGTCAACGACTCGGCGGGACGCCTGTGCTACCCATCGAGGACGCGCGCCATCTTCCCCGGGCGTCCAGACGGCCCACAGGGCCGTGGCTACAACCCTGAGTTTGTTCTCCCGCGCTTTCCGCATATTGCGGGCGCAAGCTGGCGAAAGGTATGAGTTCCTTCGCCTACGATGTGGCGATTCTGGGCGGCGGCGGGGCGGGGCTGATGTGCGCAATCGCCGCCGGGCAGCGCGGCCGGCGCGTGTTGGTGCTGGAGGGCAACGAGCGCGTCGGCCGCAAGATCGAAATCTCCGGCGGCGGGCGGTGCAACTTCACGAACCTGCAGGCGAGCGCGGAGAACTACCTCTCGGAGAACCCGGCGTTTTGCAAATCGGCGCTGGCCCGCTACACGCCGTGGGACTTCGTCGCGCTGGTGGAGAAGCACGGGATCGCCTACCACGAAAAGACGCTCGGCCAGCAGTTTTGCGACGGGTCGTCGCGGGCCATCATCGAGATGCTGCTCGCGGAGTGTGCGGAGGCCGGCGTGGAGATTCGGACCGGATGCCGGGCCGAGGAGGTGGAGAAGATGGACGCGTTTCGCGTGACGACGAGTGGGGGCGTGTTTGAGAGCAAAGCGCTAGTCGTCGCCACCGGCGGGCTCTCTTTCCCAAAACTGGGCGCGACCGACTTTGGGTTTCGGCTGGCGAAGCGATTCGGACTGCGCGTGACGCCGCTGCGGCCAGGCTTGGTCCCGCTCACGCTGAGCGTGGGGGAGCTGAAAGACTATGGGCCGCTGAGCGGCGTCTCGCTGCCGGTGGTGGCGCGCGATGCGAAGGGCGACGCGGAGTTTCCGGAGAGCATGCTGTTCACGCACCGCGGGCTGAGCGGGCCGGCGGTGCTGCAGGTCTCATCGTACTGGCGTGAAGGCGAGGAGGTGACGTTCGACTTGCTGCCGGGCGTGGAAGCGGCGGACTGGCTGGAGCAGTCGCGCGCGGAGAAGGCGGACCTCGCAACCCTCCTCGCGCGCCACTGGCCGCGCCGGCTCGCGGAGACCTGGGCCTCCAGAAACGCGCTCGGCGTGCGGCTCGCGCACCTGCGCGCGGAGGACAAGGAGCGGCTGGCGGGAATGATGAACCGCTGGACGATCCGGCCGGCGGGGACCGAGGGCTACGCGAAAGCCGAGGTGACGCTCGGCGGCGTGGACACGGCGGAGCTGTCGTCGAAGACGATGGAAGCGCGCCGCGTGCCGGGGCTATATTTCATCGGCGAGGCGGTCGATGTGACCGGCTGGCTCGGGGGGTACAACTTCCAGTGGGCGTGGGCCTCCGGGCACGCGGCGGGGTCGGCGGTGTAGCCCTCCCGGATGGGACCAATAGGAGGAATGGGAATGATGGGAGGTATGTGCACCGGCGCGCGCCTTGCTCCCATACTTCCTGTTCCTCCCATTCCTCCTATCTCCCGGCCAGCCGCCCCTACTCGATATTCACCGTAATCCCCTTGGTGATCAGCTTCGACAGCCGGATCACGTCCCAGTTCGCCACCCGCATGCACCCATGGCTGGCGGCGCGGCCGATCGTCTCGGGGTTGTTCGTACCGTGGATGCCGATGCCCGGCTTGTTCAAGCCGATCCAGCAGACGCCGACGGGATTGTTCGGGCCGCTCGGGAGGTTGAAGGCGGTCTCGGTCCGCACGCCGTGATTGAGCACGCCCTCGTCCCAGCGGAAGGTCGGCATGGCGGCGATGCCCACCACGCGCCATTGGCCGGGCGGTGTTTCCTTCGCGCCGCCGTTTTCCACGCCGGGGGTGATCGGCACCGCGGCGACGAGTTTGTCGCCCTCGTAGAGGTCGAGCATCTTCTCTTTGCGATGGATGTTGATCACGCGCTTGGCGAATTGCGGCTGATCGGCGAGGTTGCCCTGCTTCGGCAATTCCTCGACTTTGAAGGGCTCGACGTTCGGCACGCGCACGGTGTCGCCGGATTGGAGCTGGTCGAGCTTCACGCCGCGGTTGAGCTTCACGAGAAAGTCGGGGGACAGATGGTAGCGCTCGCAGACGAACTCGGTGAGGTCCGCGTAGGGGAGGAATTTCTTCTTCTCCTGCTCCGCCGGCTTCGTCGGGCATTCGCCGACGAACTTCAGGTCGCCCTCGGTGAAAGTGTAGGTCGTGTAGACCGGAAAGACGGTCTCGAGCGGGATGTTGCGATCGACTTTCCCGGTCTCCGGCAACCCGTGCGCGCGCTGGTAGCGGATGAGCGCCTTGGTGAGGAACTCGCCCGGCCGGCCGTCGATTTTGCCCGGCCCAAAGAGCTGCTGGTCGAGGAAGATCTGCGTGCGGGTGGTGACATCGGTCACCGAGACCGGCTCGGCGCGGGCGACGCGCGGCTCGGCGTCGGGCGCGGCAAAAGCGGGACGGGCAAGGAGTCCGAGAGCAAGCGCCACAGCGGCGCACCGGGGATTGAAGGAAAACATTTTGGGATGCGAACCGTGCAGCTAACATCGCTGCGCCGATAAGGCAAGAAGCCGCCATCATGAAACACCACCCGCCCCTGCGCATCGCGCAAATCTCCCCTCTCTGGACGCGCGTGCCGCCGGGCACCTATGGCGGCGTGGAGCTGCTGATGAAGCTGCTGATCGACGAGCTGGTCGAGCGCGGCCACGAGGTCACGCTCTTCGCCACCGGGGACTGCGTCACGACCGCGACGCTCCATCCCGTTTGCGACCTGAATCTCTGCGCCATGCTCGAGAGCGGCGCCGCCTACGTGTACGAATACTACGCGAACGGGGTGATGACCGACGTGCTCCAGCGGCAGTCGGAGTTCGACGTGATCCACAGCCACCTCGCGCCCTCGTCGCTGCCGCTCGGCGCGCTGGCGAAGACGCCGGTGCTCTGGACCCTGCACACGAACATTCACCGCGACGACGAGTGGGCGCTCGAGCGTTATCCCGGCGTCCACGCGGCGGGCATCAGCGAGCACCAGGTCCACGCGATGTCGCTGAAGCTCGGGCGCGAGTTTCCGGTGGTCTACAATGGCTGCGACTTCGACGCGTATGAGCCGTCGGAACTGCCGGGCGAATACCTCGCTTTCCTCGGCCGCATGTCGCCGGCCAAGAACCCGCTCGACGCCATCCGCATCGCGCGCGGCTGCGGGCTACCCATCATCCTCGCGGGCCAGCCGCAGAATGCGCAGGAGAAGAAATACTTCGAGGAGCAGATCCAGCCGCTCATCGACGACGAAAACGTCCGCTGGATCGGCCCGGTCAATCATCCGCAGAAGAACGAGCTGCTGCGCCGCGCCTCCGCGCTTATCTTCCCGATCCAATGGGACGAGCCGTTCGGGCTGGTGATGATCGAGGCCATGGCGTGCGGCACACCGGTGGTGGCGCATCGCCGCGGTTCCGTGGCGGAAGTCGTGGACAACGGCGTGACGGGCTTCCATTCGAGCGTCATCGACGGCATGGCCGAGCTGGTTCCGGAAGCGCTGAAGCTCGACCGCGCCGCCGTGCGGGCACATGCGAAGGAGCGGTTTGGGTTCGAGAAAATGGTGGATGAGTACGAGCGGATCTATCGGGAACTGGCGGGGCGGCGTTCGTAGTTCCGCCTTTAGGCGGCAAGAGGCGTGAGGGCACGAGGCGCTCTGGAAAGCCGCGCCTGGCCGCCTGAAGGCGGAACTACGAACCCGGAAAGCGGCGCCGGCTTCCGCTCCCCGCTTGACGACCGCCGAGAAACAGGGTAATGCGCCCGACCGCTCCGCGCCGCACCTGTTTTTTCATGAAGCAAATCGCTTGTCTTTTCCTCGCCCTTTCCGGGCTTTTCCTCAACTCGGGTTGCTTCACGCGCGACCCGCGCTATAGCGACCGCACGCCGTACATGGGTGGCTTCCACCGGGCCGGCGACCAGGGGCGCGCCAAGTTCGACGACGTCAGCTACTGGGAAGGGGACGGGGCGGCCGGCTCGCCCTCCGTCAAGATCTCGCTCGGTGAGCAACGGGCTTACTTTTACAAGGGGAACGAGCTCGTCGGCATCTCGATCATCTCCACGGGCCGCGAAGGCCACAACACGCCGACGGGCAGCTATCGCATCCAGCAAAAGGACAAAGACCACAAGTCGAGCATTTACGGCGACTATGTCGATGCCTCCGGCAATGTGCTCAAGAAGGACATCGAGCGCGGCAAGGATCCGATGCCGCCGGGCGGAATCTTCGACGGTGCGAAGATGCCGAACTTCATGCGCATCACCGGAGGCGTCGGCATGCACCAGGGCTTCCTGCCCGGCTACCCGGCCTCGCACGGCTGCATCCGCATGCCCGGCTTCATGTCGGAGAACTTCTTCAACAGCGTCTCGGTCGGCACGCCCGTCACCATCACGAACTGAGGCGTGGCCATCCCCGAAATCAGCGTGCATGAGGCGCAAGCGCGGCTCGCCTCGCCGCAGCCGCCACGGCTGCTCGACGTGCGGGAGGAAGACGAGTGGGCGCTCGGCCGCCTGCCCGGCGCCGAGCTCATGCCGCTTTCGCAATTCACCGTCCTCCTGCCCGAGCGCCTGACCAACCAGGCGGAGCCGCTCCTGATCTATTGCCACCACGGCGGCCGCTCCGCGCGCGCCACGGAGTTCCTGTTGCGGCAAGGCTACACCGACGTGACGAACCTCGCCGGCGGCATCGACGCCTGGTCGCTGGAGATCGATCCGAGCGTACCGCGGTATTAGACGCCCGCGCGCCTGCCGATTTCGCGGCTTCCTTTTCTCCGGCGCCGGCGCTTTGCTTCCCGCATGAAGTTCCTCCCTCTCGCTCTTGCGCTCCTCTCCGCCGCCACGCTGCACGCCGAGCCGGTCCCGCTGTTCGATGGCAAGACCTTCAAAGGTTGGGAGGGCGACACGGAGAAGACGTGGCGCATCGCGGAGGGCGCCTTGGTCGGCGGCTCGCTCACGGAGAAAGTGCCGCGCAACGAGTTTCTCGCGACCGAGAAGACGTACGGCAACTTCGAGCTGCGGCTGAAATTCAAGCTACTCGGCTCGGAAGGGATGGTCAACGGCGGCGTGCAGTTTCGTTCCGTGCGCATCCCAAACAATTTCGAAATGATCGGTTACCAGGCCGACATGGGCGACAAATATTGGGGCTCCCTCTACGATGAATCGCGCCGGCGCAAAGTGCTCGTCGCGCCGGAAAAGGAGCTGATCGAGAAGACGATCAAGCTCAACGAGTGGAACGACTATCGCATCCGCTGCGAAGGCCCGCACATCCAGCTCTGGGTCAACGGCGTCCAGACCGTCGACTACACCGAGACCGAGCCAAACATCGCGCCCGACGGCAAGATCGCCGTGCAAATCCACGGCGGCGGGAAGGCGGAGGCGTGGTACAAGGACATCGTGATCGAAGAGCTGCCGAAGTAAGGCGGCGTGTGCTCAGCGGTGCAGCACGCCGGCGTCGAGACAATTCCATTTGCGTGCCGGGGGCCTTCCCCGGAGACTGATCTGCTCCCCCTTTTTCATGAACCCCGCGCCGCAAGAACCGGCCGCATCGCCGAATCCGTTCGGCACCACGATGCGCATCGATCTCTCTCCCGAGAAGCTCGAGGAGATGAAGCGCGGCAAAGCGCGCCCGGAAGGCCGGCGGCGCACGGGGCCGATCATCACGATTCCCAAGGCGCAGGCGGTCCCGCCCGCCGGAGGGGTGGATTTTCAGCAGCTTTTTCAAAACATCTACGACGCGGCCATCATCACCGATCTGCACGGTGAGATCGTCCGGGTGAATGTCCGCGCCAACCAGTTCTTCATCGCGGAGCCCGGGCAGTTGATGCACGACTCCATCCTCAGTTTGATCAGCGGCACCGACGATTCGCTGCTGCCGACCATCCTCGAAACGCTGAAGGCGAATCGGTTCGTCCTCATCCAGGCTTACTGCCTGCGGACCGACGGCACGTTCTTTTCCGCGGAAATCTCCATCAACCGGCTCCGGCTCGGCGCCAAGGATCACCTCAGCTTTTTCATCCGCGACGTCACGCTGCGGAAGGAACAGGAGGACCGGCTGCGCACCGGCCATACCGCCCTGCAAAACTCCGGCAGCGGGATCGCCATTATCGGGCTCACGGGAGAGATCGAATACTGGAATCAAGCCTTCCTCTCCTTTTTCGCCCTGACCGCGGCGCAGCAGGTGGAAGGGCATGATCTGCGGGAATTCCTCTGCGAGCCGGAGAAGGCCGACCAAGTCATCGCGACCACCGCCTCCGGCGCGACCTGGTCGGGCGAGCTGGAAATGAAGCGGTCGGACGGCTCGACCTTTTTCGGCCAGGTCTCCGTCGTGGCGAACTTGAACACCGACGGCGAAGCCGTGGGCATGGTGCTCTCGGTGCTCGATGTGACCCCGCAGAAGCTCGCGCAGCGGCAACTGCAAGCGTATGCCGCCGAGCTGAACGTCACCAACGCCCGGATGCAGGATGACCTGAACATCGCCTCGGAGCTGCATCGGGCCTTCCTGCCCTCCGACTTTCAGGTGTTCCCGCCCGGCGCGCCGGCGGAGCAAGTGCGGCTGCGGCTGCGGAATCTGTATTGCCCGAGCGGGACGATCGGCGGCGATTTTTTCGACATTCGCGCGCTCTCGGAAGACGAGGTGGCCGTGTTCATTTCCGACGTGATGGGCCACGGCATCCGCTCGTCTCTCGTCGTCGCGACGATCCGGGGCTTGCTCGAGCAATTGCGTCCGCTGGCCTGCGATCCCGGGGCGTTGATGACGCAGTTGAATGCGACTTATGCGACGCTCTTCAAGCAGATCGGCGGCGACGTCATTTTCTCGACCGCGCTGTTTGCGGTCATCGATACGCGGACGGGGCTGATGCGTTGCGCCAACGCCGGCCATCCGCGGCCCTTTGTTTTCCGGCGCAGCGAGGAGCGCGTCGAACATCTCTCGTTCGCGGGCGCCGGCCGCGCGGCCGCCCTGGGCATTTTTCCCGCGTCGCAATACGCCACAAGTGAAGTCCAACTCTCGCCGAACGACTTGCTGCTGCTCTACACCGACGGCCTTTCGGAAGTGGAGAACCCAGCCGGCGATTTGTATGAGACCCGGCGCTTGCGGGAAGCGCTCGCCTCCCTGCTGCAAAGTCCGGTGGCCGAGCTGCTCGAAAGCCTGGTCGCCGACGCGAAGGCCTTCTCGGGCGAGGAGAATTTCGAGGACGACGTCTGCCTCGTCGCAATCGAGGTGGCGCGCCTCGCGCCGCCCGCTTAGCCGGCGCGGCCGCTGGAATCCCTAACCCGGCAAGCCGGAACCAAAAGGCTTTGAACCGCCAAGACGCCAAGACGCCAAGAAGACAATGATCCAACTGCTTTTCTTGGCGCCTTGGCGTCTTGGCGGTCACACCTCTTCCGGTCACTTCAGCGAAGGAGCGCCTGGGGGCTGATCGCCGATCACGAGCGCCATCACGAAGCCGTCGTACCCCTTCGTGCCCACCGTCTGGATCGCGGTGGCGGTGACGCGCGGTTCGGCGGCGAGGAGGTCGTACAGGCGGCGCACGGCTTGGACCCGCGGATCGGTGTGCTCAGGATCGAGGACGCCGCCCTGGCGCACGACGTTGTCGGCGATGATGACGGTCCCTTTTCGCGAGAGCCGCAGGGCCCACGTGAAGTACTCGGGGTAGTCTTCCTTGTTGGCGTCGATGAAGATGAAATCGAACGGCGCGGGGTCGTGCGCGGCGATCCGCGGGAGGACGTCGAGCGCGGCGCCGACGTGGAGGTCGACGATCTTTTCCAAGCCCGCCCGGGCGAGGTTGGCGCGGGCGACGGCGGCGTGCTTTTCCTCGAACTCGATGGTGACGAGCCGGCCGTCGGCGGGGAGGCCGCCGGCCAGCCAGAGGGTGCTGTAGCCGCCGAGGGTCCCCAGCTCCAGGATGCGCCGGGCGCCGTGCATGCGGACGAGGAGTTGCAGGAGCTTGCCCTGGGTTTCCGAGACCTGGATGCCCGGCAACCCTGCCGCGGCACTGGCGGCGAGCGCCGCTTCCAGCGCCGGCTGCCGCGGAATCAGATGGTCGGAGATGTACTGATCGACGTCACACCACGTTGTTTCGCTCATGGGACGTGTCTAGCGGAAGCGCGGGCACGTGTCACCCGTGGCGCCGCACGCCGAGAGCGATTCCATGGTCGCGCGAAGCGCGAACGGCCCGGGGAGCGCACGCGCCCCGCGTGCCGGATTCGGCGCCCTCGCCGAATCCCGTTGTGCGCGGGCCACCGTTTGAGGATTTTGCACCCCCAGTGTGTTGAACGCTGCCCGGCGAGGGCGCCGGGCAGAACACGCGGGGCGCGTGTGCTCCCCGAGCCAGGCTGCCTTCGGCAGCGCGTCAACGGAAGACTCGTTCCGGCCGACTAGAGCGGGGCGGGGAGCGTCGGCTCGGCGGCGCGCAGGCCGCTGCGGGTGAAGCGGAGCCGGGAGAGCGGCCGCTCGATGAGGAAATAGCTGACGCTGCCGACCGCGACCACGAGCGCGATGAAGATGAGGAGGCGGACCGGGTGCGGCACCTTCATGTCATCCACGTCGGTGAGGAACTTCACGTGCCAAAGATAGACGCTGTAACTGACGAGCCCCAGATACCGGACCGGCGCCAGCTCGAGCAGCCGGCGCAGCCTGCCGGTGCCGTGGAGCATGCCGAGCAGGACGATCGTCCAGAGCACGCCGCAAATCGCGGGGTCGTAGCCGAACTTGTGGACGGCGTGCTGTGGCGAGAAGATGCCATTGAAGATGGAGGGAATCCGCAGGAAGGACGTGGCGAGCGCGGCGAAGGCGGCGATCTCGAACCAC
>DASYIS010000321.1:0-2327 GCA_035997375.1 Chthoniobacteraceae bacterium | reverse complement strand
GAGGCCGGTCTTCACCATCTTGCTGAACTGCCCGTACGCGGCCTTCGCCACCGGGAGCTCGAGGCCTTGTTCCTTCGCGAGGCCGAGGGCGATGCCGCTGTCCTTCGCCGCGTGGGCGGCGCTGAAGAAGACCGAGTGGTCGCGGTTCATCATGTCCTCGCCGTCGGTGGCGAGCACGCGGGAGTTCGCGCCGGTCTGGCTGAAGACTTCCATCAGCATCTTGAGGTCGAGCTTCAGCGCGGAGCCGAGGCCGAGCCCTTCCGCGAGCGCGGCGGTGTTGCTGTTCATCACCATGTTGACCAGCGCCTTGACCTGTGCGGCCTGGCCCGTCTTGCCGACGTAGCGGAGGTCTTTCGAGAGCTTTTGCAGCACGGGGAGGACCTGGTCGAAGACCGCTTTGTCGCCGCCGCACATGAGGTAGAGCGAGCCTTCGCGCGCTTGCGTGATGCTGGAGGCCATGCACCCCTCGAGCGTCCGGGCCTTCGCTTTCTTCGCGAGCTTTTCCACCGCGACATGCGTCGCCGGCGAGACGGTGGCGCAGTTGATGAAGATGCGGCCCTTCGCGCCGGTGAGGAGATTGTCCTTCGCGTTGCCGAAGATGTTGAGCATCGCCTTGTCGTCGGTGACGACCGTGACGACGATGTCCGAAAGCGCGGTCACCTCGGCCAGCGTGGCGCAGGCTTTCGCGCCGAGTTCCTTCGCGACGGTCTCGGCTGATTCCCGGCGCACGTCGTACACGGCGGTGACGGGATAGCCGACTTCCTTGAGGTGGCGGGCCATGTTGGCGCCCATGCGGCCGACGCCGACGAATCCGATATTTTCAGGCATAAGAGGGGGAGAGGGAAAGAGAGCCGTGACGTGTAGTCACGAGAGGCGGCGTCTGTCAAGCGGCTGCCTTGCGGATTGCAGCCCGTCTACGTCACCACGTCAAAAAGCTCGGGGTGCGGGTCTTCGTCGAGGAGCGAGCTCGCGCGCTGCTGCCGGCGCTCCATGATGTACTTGTCGAGCTTGGGATCGACGGGGACCGGGTAGTCGCCATTGAAACAGGCGAGGCAGAAGCTGGACTCCGGCTGGCCGGTCGCGCGGACCATGCCCGCGACGTCCAGATAGCCGATGGAATCCGCGCCGAGATATTCGCGGATTTGGTCCATCGAGCACTGGTTGGCGAGCAGTTTTTCCGGGTCGGGAAAATCGATGCCGTAGTGGCAGGCATGGCGGTGCGGCGGACAGGAGACGCGCATGTGGACTTCCTTCGCGCCGGCCTCGCGCAGATTGATGACGCGCGTGCGCGCCGTGGTGCCGCGCACGATCGAGTCATCGACCACGACCACGCGCTTCCCCTCGACCATCTCCTTGATCAGGTTCAGCTTCACTCGCACGTTGAAATCACGAATGAGCTGCGTCGGCTGGAGGAAGGTGCGGCCGATGTAGTGGTTGCGCACAAACGCGTTCTGGTAGGGGATTTTCAGCTCCTCCGCAAACCCGAGCGCGGCGTAAATGCCGGAGTCCGGCACGGGGACCACGATGTCCGCCTCCACCGGCGTGCTGCGGGCGAGCTCGCGGCCCATGGCGGTGCGGACGCGGGCGACGTTGATGTCGTTGATGATCGAGTCCGGCCGGGCGAAATAGACGTACTCGAAGATGCAGAACGCCCGCTTCGTATCCTGGAAAGGGAACTCGGAGCGAATGCCCTTTTCGTCGATGATGACGACTTCTCCTGGCTCGAGGTCGCGGATGAATTCCGCATGGATGAGGTCAAAGGCGCACGTCTCGGAGGAGAGGACGTAGGCGCCGTCCAGCTTGCCGAGCGAGAGCGGGCGGAAGCCGAAGGGGTCGCGCACCCCGATGATTTTCCGCTCGTTCATGATGACGAGCGAGAACGCGCCGGAGACCTTGCGCAATGCGCCGAGCATCCCGCTCGAGCCGTACGGTTGCGCGAGCAGATGGAGGATGATCTCGCTATCGACCGTGGTCTGGAAGATGGAGCCTTTCATCTCCAATTCCTCCCGCAGCAGGGCGGCATTGATCAGGTTGCCGTTGTGGCCGATCGCGATCTGCCCGTGGGCCGTATTGGCGATGAGCGGCTGGGCGTTGGTGACGTTGCTCGAGCCGGTGGTCGAGTAGCGCACGTGGCCGATGGCGCGGTTGCCCTTGAGCCGCTCCAGGGAGTCCGCCTTGAAGACCTGGGAGACGAGCCCCATCTCGACGTGGCGCAGGAACTGCGAATTCGGCCCGTCGGCCGTGACGATGCCGGCGCTCTCCTGGCCGCGATGCTGCAAGGCGTACAGTCCGAGGTACGCCACGCGCGCGGCATCGTGCACTGCGGA
>DASYIS010000320.1:0-2558 GCA_035997375.1 Chthoniobacteraceae bacterium | reverse complement strand
GGCGCGTGCGCTCCCCGGGCCGTTCGTGCATCGCGCCAACTGCATTGTTCCAGATTGGCGGAAAGCGTTCTTCCTTGCTCGCGCAGAGCTTCCTCGCGTCTTCTGCGCACATGAGCGCGCGGCTCCCCACGCACAACGACCAGCCGACTTTCGAGTGCAAGCTCCAGCGCGCGGCGCTCGTGGAGCAAGTGGCGCGCGAAATCGCGGACGGCCAGCCGTCGCTCGTCTTCGGCATTCATGGCGACTGGGGCTCGGGCAAGACCAGCTTCCTCTGCCAACTCGCCAACGAGCTTTCCGAGAATTGCCTCGTGCATCGCGACCGCGACAAACCCGCGCGCACTCTGGGCATCGAGAACGTCTTCACCGTCTGGTTCGACGCCTGGCGCTACCAGCACGAGCCCTCCCCTGTCGTCGCGCTCTTGCACGAAATCTGCCACCAGCTGCCACTGCACCAGAAACTCTGGAGCGGCTTCCAGCGCCACTCCGCGGCCATCATCAAGACCGCCTTGGAGACCGTCTCCGAAGTCACGTGCGAGATCGCCGCGCAGCCGGTCGGCGTTGGCGTCAAGAAGTCGTTCAAATTCAAGAACCCGTTCACCACCCTGCGCGAACAGCAGAAGCTGTGGGACGACGCGCACTTCTCGGCCCGCCTCACCACCGACCGCGTGCGCGACCTCCTCTCCGGCGCCATGAAAAAGCTGCTCGGCTGGAATCCCGAGAACCGGCGTCGCGTCTGCGTCATCATCGATGACCTCGACCGCTGCGATCCGCCTTCCGCGCTGAAGCTGCTGGAGGGCATCAAGATCCACCTCTCGCTTCCGGAATGCGTCTTCGTGCTCGGCGTCAATCTCCGGCAGATCGAACGCGCCATCGCGCCGCATCTTCCGGGGGCGAAGGAGAAGAAGCAGACGACGGAAGACTACGAGCAGGCGGACGCCGAGTTGCGGGCCGAAGGCGCCGAGTACCTTGAGAAGCTTTGCTCCTACACCTGGAAGCTCCCCTTCCTTTCCGCGAGCACTCGCGCCGCCCAGCTCAGGCTCCTCCTCGGCAGCCCGCCGCACGCCGATGCCCACGTTGCCAACACCCTTCCCGCTCCATTGATCGGCCACATCTGCGACCTTGCCGAGGAGTTCGACTGCCTGCCCGCGAATCCCCGCAAGATCAAGGCGCTGGCCAACACCATCCGCCAACTCGCCGCGCTCGGCTGGCCGCACGCCACGCCGGGGGCCGCCCTCTCCATCCCGCCGGCTGAGCAGGCGAGCGAAGCCGACCGGCTCCTGGTCGCCGCGAGCATCTACCAATTTCATCCCGAGTTGCTCCGCTTCCTACAGACCTACTTGAACGCCTGGACCGACTTGGTGGAGCACCTCACCGGCCGCGGACGCTTCGGCGACAAGCAGGACTTCCTGAGCGTCATCAAGCTGCTGCGGCTCCCGGCGGCGATTCCCGATTTGAAGCCGAAACCGGAGAGTCCTACTCCGCCGCGCGAGCGGCTGTTCGAGGGCTACATAGACCCGGTCGGCATCATGGTCTTCCGCATCCAGAAGCTGCTGGTTTCGGCGAACGCGAAACGCAACTCCATGTCCCGCGAATCCATGACGCGCTATCTCTTGTTCCCCGAAGTGGCAGCCGCCGCGGACCCGGCGCCTGATGCGTCCATCTATTCTTAAATCTCATGCCCGAGCCCATTCCAGCCTGGCAGCCGCCGCTTCTCGAGAAGTTCGTCTCCACGGATTCGAGCAATGTGCTCATCCATTACCTGGGCGATGTTTTTGACTGGCATGGCTACGTGAAGTTCCTCTCGCTCGCGGCGCTGCGGGAAAGCTCGCGCGATGTTCCGCTGGAGAAGCTCTTCGTGGAGCCCCACGTCTCCGCCCAGCACCTCTCGCCGGATGCCCTGGAGCTGAATCCGCCGCCGCCCACGCAGGCGCTCGCGGCGGCGCTGGCCGAGCATCCCCGCCTCGTCCTGCTCGGCGATCCCGGCTCGGGGAAGAGCACGGTGGTCAACTGGATTTGCACCGCCCTCGGCCGCGGGATGGACGGCCCGCTCGCCAAGCTCCTCGGCGGCCCGCTCGTGCCGCTGCCGTTCATCCTGCGGGAGCTACATCTCGGAAGC
This sequence comes from Chthoniobacteraceae bacterium, assembly GCA_035997375.1. Lineage (GTDB taxonomy): Bacteria > Verrucomicrobiota > Verrucomicrobiia > Chthoniobacterales > Chthoniobacteraceae > DASYIS01. The sequence continues at coordinate 442 of DASYIS010000320.1, read as the reverse complement.
GCGTTCGCGAGCACCAGGGATGTGATGCGATGGAACTCACTTTTAACGTTGTTTCTTCACCGGCCTGTGGCCGCGCATCTTTCCATGGAGCGTGAGCGCCATGGCGGCAGCATGAGCGACTCCCTCGTGGTAAAGCTCCTCGAAAGCGGCCAGGCACTCGTGCTGCTCGACGGCATTGATGAAATCGGGGACATCAAGCTGCGCGAGGCTTTACGCGAAGCGGTGCATGAGGGAATGCGTCGGTATCCGCGCGCGCGGTGGTTGCTGACGTCGCGCATCGTCGGATATGAGGAGGTAAGCTTCAATCTTGTACCGGCCGACTTGGATCCTGATTCCGTGGAGATTTCGGAAGACTCGCAAGGCACCAAATCCATTCGCGCAAAAACCTTTGCGGGGGAACAGGTACGCTGGCCCGATCCCAAGCTCGGTGCAGAGAGGACGG
>DASYIS010000319.1:0-11884 GCA_035997375.1 Chthoniobacteraceae bacterium | reverse complement strand
TCGCCCAACCTCGACCACAGCGTGGTGAATGTCTATTCACCCGTGCCGCACGGGCTGGCCGCGGGGGATCAGGTGTATATTGCGGATAATGCCGGCACGTCGCTGCCCATTACCGGGAAATATCCGGTGGCGACCGTGGTCGATCCCTATCGCTTCACCGTCAACGCCTCCGGCACCGGCAACTCCACCCTGGCGATCAGCAGCGTGACGATCTTTCCGCTGATCGCGCCGACGCTCGACCGCACCGGCACGCTCGATTTCTACAACAGCACCTGGCAGTTGAACCGGACCGACGGGGAATCCACGACGGCCTCGCTTTCGCAATCGCCGATGGAATCCCAGACGGTGTTCAATTTCTACGATCCCGATTACGCGTATCCCGGCAGCCTGGCGCTCAACGGAATCACGACGCCGGAGTTCCAGCTCACGTCCGACACCAATACCATGCTGCTCACGAATTTCCTCGAGCAAGGGATTCTGCAAAGCGGCCTCTCCGATGGCCGCACCAGCTTCCGCAGCGGCGGCGGCGCGATCGTCATGGACATGAGTTCCTTGATGACGGCTGCGAACACCTCGAACGCCAACCTGGGTCCGAACATCATCGATAAACTGAATAAGGAACTGATGGGCGGCACGATGTCGCAAGGCATGCGCGATGCCATCAATGCCTACGTGGCGAACACCGCCAATTTCCCCTACACCACCCCGACGAATACGCAGATGCGCGACCGCCTCCGCGCCATCGTGCATTTGATCGTCACCTCCACCGAGTTCGCCATCCAGCGCTGACTCGAACCTTGTTCTGCCATGGATTCGGATCGTCAAAAAGTCCTGCATACGCGCCGCCAATTCATCCGCCAGGCGGCTTGTGCCGCCGTCGGCACTTCCGCGCTCACCGGCACCATTGGCGATTTGCGGATCATCAATGCCGCCATGGCGCAAACCACGGCTTCCGACTATAAGGCGCTCGTTTGCCTGTTCCTGAGCGGCGGCAACGACTCCAACAATTTCATCATCCCCACCGACTCGGCCACCTACGCGGATTATTCAAACGCGCGCACCTCCGTCTTGAGTCTGTTGTCGACGGATCTCACGGGGACCAACTTGATCGGCTCGAGCGGCAGTGCGTACACCGATCCCGATGGGCACACGTACAGCTTCCACCCGGCTTGCGTGGAGCTGCGCAACCTGTTCAATGTCGGCAGGCTCGCCCCGGTGTTCAATGTCGGCACGCTCGTCTATCCGCTCACCAAGGCGAGCTATACCGCGAACGTCGTCCCGCGGCCGCCCCAACTTTTCTCGCATAGCGACCAGGTCACGCAGTGGCAGACCTCCGTGCCCGATCAGCCGCCGCTCACCGGCTGGGGCGGGCGTTGCGCGGATCTGCTCGATGCGGTCAATACCAGCAACGGCGGCAAGATTTCGCTCTCCGTCTCGCTGGCCGGCGCCAACACCTACGAGGTCGGCTCCAACACCGGCTTCTATTCCGTGTCGACCAGCGGCGCCGTCTCGCTCGCGCTGCCGACGGATCAGGCGGGCAACGTCAAAACGCGCCAGCAAATGATGCGCGATCTGCTCGGGCTAAGCAAGACGAGCGCGAACATGCAGCATCAGGCGTACAGCACGGTCCTGGACCATGCCATCACCACGGGTTCGGAGCTGACCACGGCGATCAACGATACCACGAACAATCCTTCTTACGCCTATTTGAACACGAATGCGGCCATCAACTTCCCGACCATTACGCCGCTCTCGGGCAACAACTTCACTTCGAGCTTGATGTCGCAGCTCCGCATGGTCGCCCGGCTCATTGAAGCCGGCAAGCGCAGCGTGGCCGCCGGCGGCCTCGGCATGAAGCGGCAGATCTTCTTCGTCACCATCGGCGGCTACGACACGCACACCAGTCAGGTGCAGGTGGATACCAAGACGGGCTCGCATTCCAACCTCCTGGCCGAGCTCAGCCAGTCGATCAACGCCTTCTACAATGCGCTGATCAACATGAGCCTGACCAACAGCGTCACGCTCTTCACCGCCAGCGACTTCAGCCGTACGCTGCAATCGAACGGACAGGGCAGCGACCATGGCTGGGGCAGCCATCACATCGCGGTCGGCGGCGCGGTGAACGGCGGCGTCACCTATGGCAAGCTGCCCGCGCTCCGCATCGGCGGGCCGGACGACACGAGCACCGGCCGCTGGATTCCCACCACCTCCGTGGACCAATACTCCGCCGTGCTGGCGAAGTGGTTCGGCACGGATAACAGCGGCCCCGTGCCGGTGCGACTCCTCAGTGATACCGACCTGAGCAAGACCATCTTCCCGAATCTCGGGCGTTTTTCCGCGCTCCCGGCCTTTCTCTAGCCGCGCATGAATCTCGCTCGCGGGCTGATCCTGAGCGCGGTGCTGCTCGCGGCGGCCGTCCTTTGGTATCTGTACCAGCCGGCGCCGCCCGAGCGGATGCCAGGCTCCGCGCCCGCGCGGGAAAGCAGCCCGGCTCCCCAGCCGGCCGAGCCCGTTCGCCCGAGCGAGGTTGCGTCCCCTCCCGCACCTCCCCCACAGTCCCTTGGCGCTTCGGGGCGTGCCACCGCCCCGACACCGCCGTCCGCCGTGCCGCGGCCCGCCATCCGCGTCCTGCCCGTGCCCAGGCAGCCTCAGCCGCCGACCATCCCCGAGGCCGAAGCGATCCGCGCTGACCTCGACGGCGTCCGCAGCATGGTGCGCGACTACCGTTCCCTCTTCCGTGAAAATCCCGTGGGCAACAACGCGGAGATCATGCAAGCGATCATGGGCGGCAATAAAAAAGGCGCGCAGCTCGGACCGCCGGAAGGCCAGAAACTCAACGCCGCCGGCGAGTTGGTGGACCGCTGGGGCACCCCGTACTTCTTCCACCAGCTCTCCAAGTCCGACATGGAAATCCGCTCCGCCGGCCCGGATCGCGTCATGTGGACGGCGGATGATCAGGTGACGAAGTGACCTTAAACGGGTCAGACATAGGGGTCAGACATAGAACTGACCCCTCCTGCTGCCCCTCTTTCGCGTGCCTGACTCCTATCGGCTTCCCGCCCTCAATAGTCCAAAAATTCGTGGCTGATAAAATACTCTCGATGAGAATGCTTGAACGCCCCCGTTATTTCGTCTCTTACTTTTGGCGGCGGAATCACGTATCGGCTGGCTGGTAGCTCGCTCCACCGAGTAAGACTGTTTTTCGGAAGGCGGGGAATTTCAAGGATGATCTCGCCTGCTGTTTTCCCCAACGAGCCACTTAACTGCGCTTCTCCCGAGTCGGGTGGACCGCTTTTGAAAAGAAAAAAGCGCCATTTTCCACTCGCGTCGCGCCAACTCATCAACAATGGCCCCCGCCGCAACATTTCTTCGGAGCTGACTTCTCGATAGGGGTAACCTGCAATTCCCACGTTTGGGTTTCCGTTCCCAAAACAGCCGGAAAATATCAGAGCGGCACAGACCAACAGGAAGCGAAGTGCGCTCATGAATGTTCCGTGGCGCGGAGACACCAGGCGGCAGCGTAATGAGGTGGGTCGTAACATGTGAGGTACTGGAATCATCGCGAAGATATGTTGACTGACCCGAATCTGCGCGCCCGAATTTTTCGCTGCACGACGATAACAATCCATCCTAAAGCCAACAACAGCGCGACGAGCACGGAAAGCAACCGGCGCGGCGTCTGCTGCACTTTCGCTTCGACTAACTCTGCGTCGCAAGCGCCGAGGTGGCCATACCTTGCTCCCGGCACGGCGTTAAGCCGACCTTCGATCTGAAGTTCTCCATGAAAAGCGAAGCCGAGAAATTTCCAGCTTTCACCTTTACCGAGCTTGACCCACACAGTGGGCTCGGAAATTTTGTCAATCGTTGATTCGCTTGGTGCCATTTCGGAAACTTCGAACCCATAGTCATAATAGCCAATCAGCACCACTATTTCACCCGAGTGCTTTTGTAGAGGCGGTAGAGAAGCTGGATTGAGTTGTTGCCGGTAGAGATTAGGAGCTTGGGGATTTAGACCCCCAAGAAACACCGCAGCAAATGTCAATAACTTCGAAACTTGAATCATGGGAGAACAATCGGCATTTTAGGAGACGGCAGTAGGCAGTAGGGGTCAGTTCTAACTATTGACACCCCGAGGAACGGCGGTGCGGCTTGCGGCATGGCCCGCACCGTAAGTCCGACGCACCGATTGTCAATCGGTATAACAGATGAATCCGCATCGCTATCTGGCCTTTCGGTCAGGCGGAGAACTGACCCCTTCTCCTTTTTCGGCGTTCCGCCGCTTACTATTGACACTCGGAACGGCGTAGGACAGGGGGTGCAGGGCAGGGTCAGAGCTCACTATCGACACTCCGGTAAGAGCAAGCTGGGCACGGGCAGTTCCAGTTCCAGCTATTGACACTCGCCCGCGGGGCGAGTTTGCGAAAGGGGGCGGACTTGCTTTCGAACACTCGAACCAAGGGGAGAGATAGGGAGCGGGAGAGGTCGGGCGGCCATGCTGGACAGCGGGGGAGCCGCCGAACCCTTACGCGGGCAGCAGTTCCTCAATCGGGCTCCCAAACGGCAGGATCGGCATCGGCCGGCCCTGCAAATCCGGGAAACTCTCGTTGTAATCGATCCCCAAATGCCGGTAGACTGTCGCCCAGAGATCGTTGGGCGAGAGCGGCCGCTCGGTCGGGTATTCGCCGTGGGCATTCGTCGCGCCGATGATCTGCCCCATCCGCATGCCGCCGCCGCTCATCAGCATCGACATCGCGCCCGGCCAATGATCGCGCCCGGGCTGCATCACGCCGGTTTTCGTCCCCACCTGCGTATTCACCCGCGGGGTGCGGCCAAACTCGCCGGTGCAGACCAGCATCACGTCCTGATCCAAACCGCGCTCATAGAGATCCTCGATCAGCGCCGTCAGGGCTTGATCGTAACAGGGGAAGCGCCAGCGCGCGTCCGCGTAGAGGTCGCAATTCACCGCGTGGGAATCCCAGTTGTAGACGCAGTTGTCGGGAATGCCGGTGTGGTTCGGATTCGGATTTTCCCACACCATCGAGACGAAGCGCGAGCCGGCCTCCACCAGGCGCCGCGCCATGAGCCCGCGCTGCCCGAAGGCGTGCCGCCCGTAGCGCTCGCGCACCCGCGCCGGCTCGCGGCTGAGATCGAACGCCTCCTGCACCTTGGGCGAAGTCAGCATCTGGTACCCGCGTTGACTGAACTCGTCCATCGTCCCCATCAGCCCGCTCGCGTCCATGTCGCGCCGCAGCCGGTCCATCCCGCGGAGCAGATGCACCCGGTCGTCCATGCGCGTGGCCATGTCCGGCCTGAGCCCGATGTTCTGCAGCTCAAAACCGGGCGCGCTCGGGTCGCCCACCACCATGAACGGCGTCGTGCTCGGCCCGAGGTACGCCGAGCCGAAGGCGAACGTGTCGATCTGCTGCCGGTTCTGGTCCACTCCCAACACGCATGGCGGCATCGGCTGATCCGGGCGCGAGAGCATCTTGCTCACGATCGAAGTCACCGCCGGCGCGTCGTTCACCGTGTTCACCGGCGTGGCCGGAATCCGCCCGGTGAGGAACCGCTTGTGGCCGCCGCCGTGGTCCGCGAAATCGTGGTGGACCGAGCGGATGAGCGAAAACTTGTCCGCGACCTTGGCGTGCCGCGGCAACAGCTCGCAGACCTCGATGCCGGGGACATTCGTGCGGATCGGCGACAGCAGCCCGCGATACTCCAGCGGCGCCTCCGGCTTCATGTCGTAGCTCTCGAGATGCGACAGCCCGCCCGGCAACCAGATGAAAATCACCGACTTCTCCCTGGCCGGCTGCCCCGCCTTCCTGGCCACGCTTTCCGCGCGCAGGACATCGCCCATCCCGAGCCCGAGCAACCCCAGCGCCCCGATCTCCAAAAAGCTGCGCCGCGACACCGGCCCGCGGCAGCGGGTGAAGAAGGGAGAGCGGGAGTCGGGCATGGGCGTCAAGAGAGAGGAAGCCCCGGGCGGCGAATTCCTTAGAAGTGGTCCGCACAGTCCCCTGTGCGGCGGGGTGGAATGAGGTGCTCACGCGCCAGCCGGACGTTGTCCAGCCGGCCGCACAGGGGACTGTGCGGACCACTCGCCAAAGAACCGCCGCGCTTCCAGCGCGTAGTCGGTGCAGAGCCCGTCGATCCCCCATTCGCGGAACTCCCACCACCGCTGGAGCCGCGCGGCTTCGCCGAACCCGTGCAATTCCGGCGACACGGCGTAGAAACGCCGGCCGGCGGCGTGGATCGCCTCCACGTGCTCCCGCAGCAGAAACGGCGCGTCGAATTCATCAGCCCAGACGACTTCGGCCGGGATGCCGAGGCACTGCTCGAGCGATTCGCCGCGATCGCTGAGGCGTGAGGCGAGCGGGACGGCGGCGCCGCCGGGCAAGCTCCGCAGCCGGCGTTGCGCGGCGCCGGGCGTGGCGGGCTCCAGCAGCTCGAAATCGAAATAGAACGCCCCGCGCCCGAGCTTGCCCGCCGCGTGCAGATCGATGAGCGCCTGCTCGTACCCCAGCTCTTTCACATTCGTCGCCACCACCAAGTCCGGCCACTTCGCAAACAGCGCGGCGTATTGCTCGAAGTCGTTCGCCTCGGTGCGCGGTTGCGGATCGTGGGCCATGTAAAAGGCGCCGCCGGCTTCGCGCCGCAGATCGATCTCGAGACCGAAACCCTCCGCGAGCGCGCGGGCGCAGGCGGCGAGCGAGTTTTCGTGGGCGCGATCCGGGCCGGCGAGGTTCGCCCGGTGCGCGAGGATGGCCGGTTGGATCATATGCGTTCCGGTTAGAGCCAGCGCCGAATCTTGTCCGCGTACCGGTTGTAAACAAACCCGAGCGCCAGCAGGACGATGCCGAGGACCATGAAACTCAGGATGCGGTAGACCGTCTCCAGCTTCCAGACATCGACGAGAAAGATGCGGCCCACCGCCAGCGCGAGGATGAGGAAGCCGCCGATGCGATAGATGCGATCGCGCAGCGAGAGGCCGGCGACGAAGACCACCACGGCGAGGCCGGACCAGGCGACGGTGAGCATCTCGACGTGGTGATTGTGGTAGATCCAGCGCGTGACCCACAGCCAAACGCTTGCCGTCGTCAACCCGACCAGGACTTCGGGCCACGATCCGGGCAGTTTGGTGGCGGGGGCGAGGCGGTGCGCAACGCGCATGGCCGCCGGGAGCAGGAGGACGGCGAGCAAGTCGGGCCAGCCCGGCACGTCGAAGTGCGTCACGAGCACGAAGAAGTACATGATCCCGCCGAAGGCGAAGCCGGTGTAGGTCCGGGGGCGGCTCGGCCACCGGGCGCCGGTGAGGAAAAGAACCGCGCCGAGAGCCGAGAACATCAGCAACTGCCAGCGGGTCGGGATGTATTCCAAAACCCAGCCGACCGTCAGCGCGAAGGTGATCACCCAATAAAAAGCGACCGCCGGCTGCAGCGCCGGCCGGAGCTCCGCGGGCCAGTGCTCCGCCCGGCCGCGGGCCAGCACCGCCGCCGCCGCGACGACGCCGAAGATTGGCAGCAGCCCGATGAACCAGGGGAAATGCCCGGGGCCGAAGTGATGAAAGACCTCGAAGATGGCCGCCGCCGCAAAGACCTGACCGAGGAGCGAGATCGCCCAGGCGCGGGTGAAGTAACCGTAGGCCATCGTGGCGACGCCCGCGCAGGTGAGCACGACCGCGAGGCTCTGATCCACCAGCCAGAGCCTGGACCAAAAATACCCGATCGCCACGACGCCCGCCGCGCACGCGATGTGCAACGCGTCGGTGGAGATCCCACGCATGATGCGCTGACGTTGCCACCAATGCGCCAGGCCGAGCGCCGTGAAAATAACCGGCAGCGGCTGCCACCACGGCGTCCACGGTTCGCGCATGGGATGTCCGGGATAATGATGCTGAAGCCAAATCCCGACGGCCGCGACAAGGTAAAGCTGGCCGAGCAACACGACCTCCGGCAGCCGCAGCAAGTAGACCGAAGCGGTGGCGACGAGCGCCGCTACGGCGAGAGCCGCCGGCTCCCAAATGAAGTCCACCCGTTGCGTGATGATGAGGCCGATGAGGAACATCCCGAGCGCCGCAAATCCCGCCGCGCGCAAGCTCCAGAGCATCGCCGGCAACCAGCCGCTGCGTTGCTTCAGCCACCACGCATCGAAGATCAGGAGTGCGCCCACCGTGCCGCCGAGCGGGATCATCAGCTCCGGCTGGCTCATGCGATCAAACGCGAGGCAGAACGCCCAGACCGCGGTGGTGACCGCGCCGATGCGATAGATCGCGCCATGCCGGCGCGTGACCGCCGAGAGCAGGACCGCGCTCTCGACCACGAGGATGATGGCGAGGGCGGTCGCGTGCTCCGCCCCGGTGAACTTGAGCGCCAGCCCCGCGGTGACGGCCGCCAACCCTTGCACCAAATACGAGCCATCAAGCGCCAGGTCTTCCACGTGCCGATACCGCGCCAGGGCGGTCAGTGCGAGCAGTATGCACCCGAAGCCGAGCGTAAACATCCACTGGCGATCGGCATGGAACGCGCGCACCGAAAGAGTCGCCAGCAGGAAGAAGAGCGCGTTGTTCAGCGTGAGAAACGACGTGCGCGGAATGGAGAGGAACGCCCCCTTCCGCGCGAGGAAGACCGAGCCCGTGAAGAGCGCCCAGTAGGCGGCCAGCATCCCGAAGTTCCCCTCCCACACCTGCCTCATCAACCGTTCCCACTCGTGGGGATCGCCTTGTCCGCTGTAAGCGGCCGTCAGCGTGCCGGTGCGGATCAGGATCCAGTAAACGTAGGAGCCATAGGTGCCCGCCAGGCTCAGCCACGAGGCCATCGCCCAGCCGTTCCGCACCAGCAGGAAGCCGGCGGCGACCGTGAGCAGCACGCTGGAGTAGAGCGTAAAGTCGCCGAGCTCATTGATCGCCGCGGTGTAATAAGAGAGCAGGATGCCGAGCAGCGCGGCGGTCTGGAATTTCCGCCGATCCGCCCACGAGACAAAGATCCCCGCCACGAGCAGCAGCAGAACCCCGCCGACCAGCGGGCTCTGGATGATGCGGAGCCGGTCGACGAAATGCGCCCCGTACGTCGTGTAATAAGCCGTGGCCGCGCCGCCCGCCATCAGCACTTGCGGGAAGCGTCCACTCGAGACCGGGCGTTTTTCGAGCCAGACCCCGAGGCCGGCGAGAATCCCCGCCGCGCCGTAAAGCATCGCCACCTTGCCGCCCGGCCCCAGGCGATGGACGATGTGCTGGTAGGCGAAGTTCCCGAGGAACACCAGGCCCGTCACCAGGATCACGATGCCGATGCGCGCGAGCCAGACGGTGCCGAGCGTCATCTCCAGCGATCCGCGCTCGGCCGGAGGACTCGCGGGCGCCGGCGGCAGGGGTTTTACCGATACGGGCAGCGGCTTGGCCACGCGCAGAGGTTCGCCAAACTCGGGTGCGGGTAGCGGAACCGGAGCCGCAGCGGTCTCCGCCGGCGGTGCACGATAACCCCGCTCATCCGGAGGCCCGAGCGGCACCGGCGCGGTCGCAGGCGAGGGCAAGGGAGGCGGCACGTGCAGCGGCGCGGGCTCTTTCGGCGGTGCCACGACGGGCGCCGGCTCGGGCTCCACCGTCTTCTCGACCTCCTCCGCGAAATCCCGCAGGCGCTCGTCGAACTCGATCACGGCCAGCGCCAGGCGCTGCTGCTCTTGCAGGAGATACTCGAGTTGCTGGCGCTGCCGGGGGGTCATCGCGAATCAATTGTAACCGCCACGCTTACAAACGCGAAATCAGCAGCTCGCGCTGGAAGATGAGCTCCTTCGGCAGGCGGTCGTGGAGCGTGAGGAAGAGCTCCGTCTGCGAGATGAGCTCGCGCTGCCACTCGGGCGCGTCGATCTTCATGCAGGCGTCGAATTTCTCGCGCGGGAAATCGAGGCCGGTCCAATCGAATTCGCCGTAGCGCGGCATCCAGCCGATCGGCGTCTCGCGCGACGCGGCGCGTCCGCGGCAGCGGTCGATGATCCACTTGAGCACGCGGAAGTTCTCCCCGAACCCGGGCCAGAGGAACTTGTCGTTTTCCTTCCGGAACCAGTTCACGTGGAAGATGCGCGGCGGGTCCGACAGGTGGCGGCGGATGCCGAGCCAGTGGTTCAGGTAGTCGCCCATGTTGTAGCCGCAGAAGGGCAGCATCGCCATCGGGTCGCGGCGCACTTTGCCGACCTCGCCGGCGGCGGCGGCCGTCATTTCGCTCCCCATCGTCGCGCCGAGATAGACGCCGTGGATCCAGTTGAACGACTGGAAAATGAGCGGCATCGTCGTCGCGCGCCGGCCGCCGAAGATGAGCGCGCTGATCGGCACGCCCTGCGGCTCGTTCGCCTCCGGCGCGAGCACGGGGTTGTTCCCCATCGGCGAAGTGAAGCGGCTGTTGGGATGCGCCGCCTTCTCACCGGAGGCGGGATCCCACGGCTTGCCCAGCCAGTCGATGAGACCCTCGGGCGGCGCTTCGTCCTTCCCCTCCCACCAGACATCGCCGTCCGGCGTCACCGCGACATTCGTGTAGATGGTGTCGCGCGCGATCGTCGCCATCGCGTTCGGGTTCGACTTGTAATTCGTCCCCGGCGCCACGCCGAAATAGCCGGCCTCAGGATTGATCGCGTAGAGCTTGCCGTTCGCGCCCGGTTTCATCCACGCGATGTCGTCGCCGATGGTCGTGATCTTCCAGCCGTCGAAGCTCTCCGGCGGGATGAGCATGGCGAAGTTCGTCTTGCCGCATGCGCTCGGGAAGGCCGCTGCGACGTACGTCTTCTCGCCGCTCGGCGCCTCGACGCAGAGGATGAGCATGTGCTCCGCCATCCACCCCTGGTCGCGCCCGAGATAGCTGCCGATGCGCAGCGCGAGACACTTCTTGCCGAGCAGCACATTGCCCCCATAGCCGGAGCCGACGGAGATGATCGCATTATCCTGCGGGAAGTGGCAGACGTAGCGGCGGTCCGGGTGGCAATCGAGCGTACTGTGGACGCCGCGATTGAAGTCGTCGCTCTCGCCCAACTGCGCGAGCGCGACCTGGCCCATGCGCGACATGATGCGCATGTTCAGCACGACATAGATGGAGTCGGTGATCTCCACGCCGACCTTGGTCAGCGGCGAACCGGGCGGGCCCATGAGATACGGGACGACGTACATCGTGCGGCCGCGCAGCGCGCCGGCGAGGAGCTCGTGGAGTTTCGCGTACATCTCGCGCGGCGCCGTCCAGTTGTTGGTCGGGCCGGCTTCTTTCTTCGACGGCGTGCAGATGAAAGTGCACTGCTCCACGCGCGCCACGTCGTTCGGGTTCGACCGATGATAGTAGCAGCCCGGCAGCTTCTCCTGGTTCAGCTCGATGAGGACGCCGGTCGCCACCGCCTCGGCGGTGAGGTGCGCCCGCTCCGCCTCCGAGCCGTCGCACCAAAAGACGCGGTCCGGCTCGCAGAGCTCACGGTATTTTTCGACGAAAGCGCCCAACGCGAGGTTGGTCGACGTGGGTTGCCCAAAGATAGTCCCTGAATCCATATCGATTCATCGTGAGGGGGAACCCCGAGCCTGCCAAGCCCCAACGGGTGGAGCGGCGTGGAATGGATGGTGCAGTGATGGAGTGTTGGCTGGCGATCAATCACTCCATCACTCCATCGCCGCCCTCACTGCCCGAGGATCGGCGCCGTGTTTTGCCGAAACTCCGCGAAGGTCTTGAAGCGCCCGAACGGCAGCTTCAGTTCCGAGAAGATCTTCGCCAGCGCGATGAAATCCGGATCGCCGTTGGCCTTCAGCGCCGGCCCCGAGCGGTCGCCGAGGCAATCGAAGCAGATCTCGAGAAAAGCCACGGGCCGGTGCTCCGCATTGTAAAAGACGAACGCGTTGTGCGGCACGTAGCACGCGGCTTTCGGGCGG
>DASYIS010000318.1:0-10712 GCA_035997375.1 Chthoniobacteraceae bacterium | reverse complement strand
CAACCCAGCGCGTTTCAGATCATTAGTCACCTGGGCTCACTCAGGATAGATCTCCCGCATTCTTAGTAACATAGCTGTGGAATTGTGAAATAGCATCGGGAGAAATTTGCGAATCGACGGATAGCCCTCCTCCATCATCGCCGCCGACCACGATGCGAAATCAGTCTTACCATTGGCTAGGTGGCTTGCTCCGATGATTGTTAGATCCAATAAGTCATCCTGCAGGGCTTTTTCTGCATCGTCAGAGTTATACATAAGCGCTTAAGAGCCTGAAAAGCAGAGCTTCCCTCAAACATGGTCGCTCATGCCTAGTAAGGCTTTGGTCGCTTCGGGAAGGGCTTTAACGACCGCGCCGACATCCCGCCAATGGAAAATCAAGAGAATCGGCAGCCCGAGAATCATGTAGCATATTAGAATAAATAGTAGAAACACTACCTTAGGAAGCATGAGACAAATCAAAAGAATATTACCAATAGACTTTGCAGTGTTGACGGTTGCGCGGAGGAAATCGGCCCAGCGGCGAGCCGAGGGGGATAAGGCCGCAATTCGTGCGTTTTCGGCCAGTTGAGCTGCCGCGGTCTCCGCCTCCCTGCGAGCCTTCCAGAGCGCTTGCTCGGCGCGCCGTTCAGCTAGTAAGGGAGCCTCAAACGCTACCCTCGAGGCGTCGCACTCTGCGTTATGGGCTGCTCTGTCGGCAGCTGTAAAAAGTCCGTATGCGGCCGCGCGTTCTGCGCTTGTTGTGGCGGCTTTGTACGCTGCATAAGCGGGGGAAGGGGCGGGGCGTCGCTTCGCGACTTCAACTTGCTCCTTCCGGACAGCGTCGGATAGCACCTGCCTAAATCTGGCGAAACGAGTGAACAAATGAGGGAGTTTTCTACTACGGCGCGATGGGTGCCTTTCTTGGTTGTGACGAGACGTTGATTAGCATTTTTCGGCTCAGGCTGAGATTCGTCACAGAGGGGTGTTGTTCGTCGCCCGCTCCCGCGTGCAGGCGAGGGCGCTTTCGAGGGAGTTTGCAAAGATGAACGTGGGCTCGCTGCCACGAGCAGCGCGAGGTGGGGCCTTGAATTGCATGCCTATGGGTGCCGGAGTCGCCTTGGACTCTGATCCCGCCAGGACGGGCGGAGTCGAATGGCCTTCGATCAGCCGTTGCTCGACCAGAAAGCCCGCAACTTCGTTGTCATCGCGGAGGACGACATGGATCGTGAAAAGGTAAGCTCCCGTTGCGTCTTCGTGGATCGGTCCCACCCGCCTAAGGAGGTCGACGACGCGTTTAGGTAGCTCGTGGAGGGCGAGGTTCATTGGCGCAAGATGATGCATTTCCTCAGTTCTGCTGAGGCGAGCAAATTCGAAACTGCGCAACCGACTGATCTGGGTGGCGCTCAATGAGATCCGCTATGCTCTGCGGAAAACACACATGCTGCAGATTCAGCGCGGTCGAGTATCCTCTGGCCGTATCGCGCTCGAATGAGCCGCCAGCAAGAACACACACGAAAATTTCATCTCCATCGGGATGTGTCCAGCTTTCGAATTTATACACCCCATTTAGGCTGGCGACATGGATCAGTTCAACTGAGGCGTGATTGAGTTCCTCTTTGGTGAACTTGCAGGTTACTTTGTCGAGTTTCATGGTTCAGGAAAACGGTTGCGCTACGGCTAACATCCTAGTAACCCGCTCGCGGGGCTGGCGAACGGTTGGCATATGGGGCGTGGGATGGACGCATGGGTCGATGCAAGCGTTTCGGGTCTGCCCAGGCAAGGAAGAAGTCTTGGGCTTGGCGCGCCGCCCGAAACTCCATTTCCCACACCGTTCCGCATCGGAACAACTCACCAATTCACGAGCGCCTCTGGAAACGGAGTTTCGAGTCAGCGCGGGGTTCCCAAAGCGCTCGTTAACTTTGGGAACCAGAGAATTCGTCGCCCCTCACATGCTCATATGCCCCACCGGATCGCTCCAGTCGCTATACCCGGTGCTGCCGCCGATGGCGCGGAACTGGAAGACGTAGTTGGCGCCGGGCGTCAGCTCGTCGACCACCATGGCGCGCGAATTGGTGAAGAGGCCGGCGCTCAGCCATGGGCCTTGCATGCCGCCGGCGGGGGCCAGGGCGTAGCGGCCTTCGTAGGTCTTCGCGTTGGGCACCGGGGTGACGCTGACGATGAGTTGGCGGGTGTTGCCGTTGCGAATGTCCTTGATGGTGGGCGCGTCGAGCGGGCTTTGGGCGCGGTTGGTCGAGACGACTTCGAAGCCGGTGGAGAGGATATTGGCGAGGTTGTTGTCGCCGTACTGCTGCACGTAGCCGGCCAGCTTGCGCAGGAGAGCGATGAGGGCTTCGCGCATGTCGTTCTTGTGCGCGGTCGCGGCCGGGCCGCCTTGCGCCTGGGCGGCGATGGCGGCCCTGAAGTTGGCGAGCGCGGCCTGGAGCTGCACCTTCGTGACCGGCGGGGACGGCGGGTCGGGGAAGGCAGCGTTGCCGTAGAGGCCGGCGATCACCGCCTCAGCGGTTTCTTCGAGGGAGTGATCGGGGGCGTTGCTGAAGCCGAGGAGGACGCGTAGTTGGGGCATTTTCTTAGGAGTTGGGGTTGAAATGGTGCCGTTCCAGACAAATTCGGGACTTCCCCACGTGAGCGGATTGCCGTGGGAGTCGAGACCGTTCCAAGTGACCGGGATCTGGGGCATGGGGGTGGGAAGGGCGGGAGCGTGCGGTCGAACAGGGGAACACTTGGAGACTCGGAGAGGGGGAGTGGGAGCCCAGCGAGGCGGTTTCGGCCTGCGGAAACGCGTTTCTCGCTCGGGGAGAAGGGCTTATGCGCCTTGGAGATCGCCTTTTCCGCCGCCGCGAAACCTTTTTCCGTCGTGGAGAAGGTTTTATGGCTGCCGCAGAAGCTTTTTTCGTCTCGGAAGTAGTTTTGTCCGTGATGGAGAAGGTTGTGTCCGTGGTGGATATAACCATTTCCAAGACGGAGATAACCTTGTCCGTCGCGGAGATAACCTTTTCCCTGTTGGAGGTCACCTTCTCCATGTTGGAGGTAACCTTCTCCCTGTTGGAGGTAACCTTCTCCGTGACGGAAAAAGGCCTTTCCGGAGTGAACAAAATTTTGTCCGCGCCGGACATAAGTTTGTCCGCGACGGAAAAGGTTATCTCCACACCGACGAAATGCCCGTCCGCGCACCGCGTGGCGAATCCACTCGCAGACACCGCCGGAGCCACCGCTCCACCGCTGTTTGCGCCACGCTCTGGGGTAACCGCCGCGACCATGGCGCATGTTTAGGGATGCGTCCTGAGTCTGGCAAGTGACTAAAACGTAATAATGGCCGGGGCGCGCCTGACCCGCCACACCGCGCGACAAGTTGGACCTTCGTGAAGGCGCAAAAGATGATATGCAAAGTACTTCGGAACTCTCTTGCCGACGAAGCTGGCATCCATTCACCATCGCGTGATCCGCCGTCGCACGCCGTTCCAAGTTCACCGAGCCGCCCCCCTTTATGCCGATCCCCTTTCGACCGCTGCCCGAGGACGAGCCGCCGCTGACCATTCCACAGTTTCTCCGGCGGCTGGAGCACGACCCAGCCTTCGCCGCGAAGATGCGAAAGCATTATGAGACGCAGCTCGTGATCCCTTTGTCGCCGGAATCGGAGGAGATGCACAAACGGACGGAGGCGGCCTTCAGGACATTCAAGCATCACCAGGGCGTGGTGCACACGAAGCGGAAAATGGCGGAACTGGACAAGTGGGTGGAGAACCCGACGCTGCCCGAGAGTGAAAGATACGAGCGTTGCGCACGCGTGTTGGAGGAGGCGCGGGATTATGCGCTGGATATGCTGGAACCGGAGCGCACCTCGACGATGAAGCGGATCGCTGACACGCAAAGCGCGCTACAGAAGCTCCGCGAGACGGAGTGAGCGACTGGGCAGCCCGAAGGGAGACTAGACTGCGCGAAGCCCACGCAAGTCTTGTGCGCGCCGAGCTGGCCGCACCGCAGACGCTCCATGCGGCAACCCCCTCGTGACGAACCCCAGTTTCGTCGCGCACTATCGGGCGAAACGCCTGTTTCGGGCGGTTGGGGATCGACCAGAGCGTGCCGAGCTTGCCGCCGGCGCGTTGGCATCTCGGAAGAGCCGCCCGAGTCTGTAGATCCAAGCCCTCCCCACCCGCAGACACCCCCGCCATGCGAAACAGAGTTTCGCTCCACAGGGCATTCCCAAACTGGAGTTTGGGAACGAGGGAAACCCCCTCCGCTTATCCTTGGAATCGTCTGCATCGCACCCTCGAAGCATCTGCTTGACGCCACTTGTCCATCGTCCGACTAACTCTGAAGTGAAGATTCGAATGACACGCCTGTTAAAACTGGTCGTCGTTCTGACCGGCGTGCTTCTGCTCGCCCTGCTCGCGACTTGGCTTCTGCCACCTTGGTGGGGGAAGCCGGCTTGGATGCTCCATTTATACACCCGCGTGCCGTACGCCTTCGGTTGGCCACCGGGAAACTTCTCGGGCGTCTGGCTTGAGTATCGCACTAACGGTCACGAAGAACTGTCTTATCTCAACGGTCAGCGGCACGGGGTACAGCGGTACTTCGATCTGAGTGGCAAAGTGGAGCGTACGTATGAGTTTAGAAATGGACTACCCTGGTCAGGTTTGTGTGATTTTTGGGACGATAAGCCGTGGTTGATGTGGTACCGGGACGGCAAAGTCTGGACGGGCGCCACCTCCGAGCTAGACGCGACGAGGAGAGAGTGGGTGAGAAAGTATTACTTCGAAGGGGTTTCCTGTGACGAAGCAGAGTATCGCGAATTGACGGGCTTCGGCGACGGGGGGAGTTTAATAGGATCGATGAAGGTGGGTACCAAGTGAGGTTCTTGCCGCCAATGTTCCTCGATGGGGCGGCGGGGCGGAAGTAGTCAGTAAGCAGTGGGGCAGTAATCAGTAAGAAGGCGCGAACGCGCGGGTCACTGATTACTCCTGCCGGACTGATTACTGATTACTCCCCGTGGAGAGCCTGCATTCCGGCGACCTTCGATGGCACCTTCGTGCGCTTCGCCTTCGGCATCCCGCAAGGGCAGACCGGGCCGCAGGGGAACAACGGCCTCGACGGCCAACCGGGACAGTCAGGCCCCCAAGGCCCGCCCGGCGGTAGGGCGGCGGAAGAGGGGAAGACTTGGGAGAGGGAACCGCGCGAAACCTTTCGACACCAAAAGGCGCGCGCTCCATTTTGCCCGCCATGCCCCGCTACGCTCGTGTGCTCGTCGATGAGTCCGGCGGACGTGTGTTCGATTACGCATTGCCGGCCGGCGCGGCCCAGGCGCTCGTGATCGGTTCGCGCGTCCGCGTGCCCATTCGCACGCGTACGTCGCTCGGCACCATCATCGGCCTGGCGGAGGAGACGGAGCATGAGGGGGTGAAGGAGATTCAGCAGATCGTGAGCGCCGAGCCCATCCTCAGCCCACTGCTCATCCAGCTCGGGAAATGGATCGCCGACTACTACTGCTGCGCGCTGGAGACCGCGCTGCGCACCGTGTTGCCGCAGGTCATCCGCAAGGCCGAGCAGGGGCACAAGACGCAGCTTTTCTCCCACCTCGTGCGCGAGGTTCCCGAGGAAGAGCTGGCCGCGCTGGAGAAGAAAGCGCCGCTCCAGGCCGGCGTGATCCGGTACCTTGCGGAGAAAGGCGAGCCGGTGCGCAACTCCGAGCTCGCCGAGGAATGCGACGCCAGCCACGCGGTCATCACGGCGCTGGTGAAGAAGGAGCTCATCGTCTCCGAGCCGCGCGTGGTCGAGCGCGATCCCTTCGAGCACGAGACCTTCGTCGCCGGCAGCAAGCTGGTGATGAACGAGGAGCAGCTTACCGCGTTCGCCCGGGTGAAGGCCGCGATCGAGGCCAGCCATGGCGAGACGGCGCCCAAGCCGTTGCTGCTCCACGGCGTCACCGGCAGCGGGAAGACGGAGATCTATCTCCAGGCGATCGAGCTGGTGCTCGAGCGCGGCGGGAGCGCGATCGTGCTCGTCCCGGAAATCTCGCTCACCCCGCAGACGGTGGAGCGGTTCAAGAGCCGCTTCGCCGCGCTGCAACACGAGGTCGCCGTGCTCCACTCACACCTGTCCGAAGGCGAGCGGCACGACGAGTGGCACAAGATTCGCGCCGGCCGCGCGCGCATCGTCATCGGCGCGCGGAGCGCCGTTTTCGCGCCGGTGGAAAAGCTCGGCCTCATCGTGGTCGATGAGGAGCACGAGAACTCGTACAAGCAGGAGGAAGCGCCGCGCTATCACGGCCGCGACCTCGCCGTCGTCCGCGCCAATTTGGAAAAGTGCGTGGTGCTTCTCGGCTCGGCCACGCCGTCGCTCGAGAGCTACTACAACGCGACGCAGGGGAAGTACGAGCTGCTCACGATGTTCCTCCGCATCGACGACAAGAAGATGCCGTACTTCCGCGTGGTCGATCTTCGGACCGAGCCGCGCATGAAAGGCTCGATCCTCGCCGAGCGCCTCATCACCGCGATTTCGCTGCGGTTGTTGAAGAAGGAGCAGTCGATCCTCTTCCTCAACCGCCGCGGCTACTCGACGAATTGCATGTGCCTCAAGTGCGGCTACGTCTGCACCTGCCCCAACTGCTCCGTCTCGCTCACCTTCCATCGCAAGGAGGACCGCATCGTCTGCCACGTCTGCGGCTACCACGCCATCGCGCCGAAGCAATGCCCGGAGTGCAAGGACCCCGGGATCAAATACGGAGGCACCGGCACCGAGCGCGTGGAGGAAGTCGTCGCGAAGATCTTCCCGACCGCCGTCGTGCGTCGCATGGATGCCGACGTGATGCAAAAGCGCGAGACGTACCGCGAGACGCTCGGCGACTTTCGCACGGGCAAAATCGACATCCTCGTCGGCACCCAGATGATCGCGAAAGGGTTGCATTTTCCGAACGTCACGCTCGTTGGCATCATCAACGCCGACCTCGGCCTGCACATGCCGGACTTCCGCGCCGGCGAGCGGACGTTCCAGTTGCTCACGCAAGTCGCCGGCCGCGCCGGGCGAGGGGAGGTGGAGGGCGAGGTCTTCGTGCAAAGCTACACGCCCTTCTCGCCGAGCATCCAGTTTGCGCGGCATCACGATTTCCAGGGCTTTTGGGAGCAGGAGAACGAGTTCCGCCGCCAGTGGGATTACCCGCCTTACACGCATTTCATCCTCATCCAGGTCCGCTCGCCGCACCAGGGGCGCGCGCAGTTTACGACCGAGACCCTCGCGCGGCGGCTCAAGGAGGCGCTCCCCGCCAACACGCTGCTCGGCGAACCCGCGCCGGCGCCGCTGGAAAAGAGCCACGGCAACTTCCGCTTCCAGCTCTCGCTGCGGACCAAGTCGGTCGTGAAAATGAGCCGCCGGCTCAGCGCGATTTTGGAGAAGCTGACGTTTCCGGAAGACGTCGTGGTGACGGTGGATGTGGACGCGTATCAGTTGCTGTAGGCGCGCGCCCGCGGTCCGGCGCGAAGCGCTTCCAAAAAGCTGTGTAGAGCGCGGCTCTCTCTGAGCATAGGCGAAGAGGTGCCGCCTCCAATTCCTTGAGCGACTCCAGTGCGAACGGCGTCCAATGAAAATGCCGACTCCATCTTTCCTTGGGCGATGGTCGCGCGTGAGACGCTCAAGAAATTGGAGGCGGCACCCCCGTTCGCCTTAGGCTCAGGGGAGAGCCGCGCTCTACACATGTGGACGAGCGCTTCGCGCGTTCTCGGCTTTCCACCGCCCTCCAATCTGCGACCTTTGGTCACGGCCAATCACCGGCTACCACCTTCGCCTCCCACGATCATGATCTCCCGCTCCCTCCTCCTCGCGGCCGCGCTCGTTATTTCGGCCCTCCCGGCGCGTGCCGAATTGCCCGCGCTGGCGCACGGCATGACCAGCTTTGGCGCGGCGAACGTGGACGGCTGGGTCTACCTTTACGGCGGCAATTCCGGGCGCGCGCATGAGTTCAACAACGAGTGCATCACCGGCGAATTCCTGCGCCTGCAGGTGCCCGGCGGCGCGGCGTGGGAGACTTTGAAACCCGGGCCGCGGCTGCTCGGCGCGGCGACGGCGGAATACAAGGGCGCGCTTTATCGCGTAGGCGGGATGGAGGCGCGCAATGCCAAGGGCGCAAAGGACGACCTGCACTCGACCACACTCGTCGCGCGCTACCTGCCGGCGCACGGGGTGTGGGAAGACTTGCCGCCGCTCCCCGAGCCGCGCTCGAGCCACGATGTCGTGGTCTTGGGCGACACGCTCTACGCCGCCGGCGGCTGGTGGCTCGGCGCACCGAAGAATCCCGACCGGCGCGACGGCGACTGGCACACCACGCTCGTGAAGCTCGACCTGGCACATCCCGAAAAGGGCTGGACCACCGAGCCGCAGCCCTTCCAGCGGCGGGCGCTGGCGATGGCGGCGGACGGCCGGCGCATCTGGTTCCTCGGCGGGATGGATGACAAGGATGCGCTGCTGCTCGACGTCGACTGGTTCGAGCCGGCGACGGGCCAATGGGGCAAAGGCCCGGCGCTGCCCGATGGCACGATGCAGGGCTTCGGCATGGCCGCGTGTGTGGTTGGCGGAAAGCTCGTCGCCAGCCCCGTGACGGGCAAGCTCTACGCCCTGAGCGCGCAAGGCTCGGAGTGGCAGGAGGTCGGGAAGCTGAATGCCCCGCGCTATTTTCACCGCTTGCTCCCGGTCTCCGAAAACAGCGTCTTCGCGGTCGGCGGCTCCGGCGCCAAAGGGCACATTGTCGAACCGGAGATCGTCACCCTCGGCCGGTCTGCCCCGGCGAAACAGGCGGCCGCCGATTGGCCGCAATGGCGCGGCCCGGCGCGCGACGGCGTCTCCTCCGAGACCGGCTGGAACAAGGACTGGACGGCCCACCCGCCGGCGCAGCTCTGGTCGGCGCAAGTGGGCGTCGGCATGAGCTCGCCGGTCGTCGCGGAAGGCGAGGTCGTCATGTTCGGCAACGACGGCTCCGGGACCGACCAAGTCATCGCTTTCGACGCCGCGACCGGGAAAGAGCGCTGGCGTCATTCGTATCCCTGCGCCACCGCCGCGCACGAGATGGCAATCGTCCCGAACGGTCCCGGCGCGACGCCGACCATCGCGGACGGGCTCGTCTACACCCTGAGCCGGGAGGGCGATCTGCATTGCCTGAATCTCGCCGACGGCAAACTCATCTGGCGGCAGGAACTCGTGCGCGATCTCCGCGGGAAGCGGCCGGTGTACGGCTATACGCAGAGCGTGCTGGCCGACGCCGGACGCCTCTATATCGATCTCGGCAGCGAGGAGAAAATGTTCGGCTCCACCGTGGCGCTCGACGCCAAAACCGGCGCGGTGATTTGGAGCAGTCCCGGCGGCGGCGAGGCCGGCTACTCCGCGGCGCGCATGCTGGAGCGCGACGGCCGACGCCTGCTCGCGATGTTCAAGGGCGGCGGCATGGAGTTGCTCGATCCCGCGGATGGCAAGACCCTGTGGACGTACCGCACCACCGCACGCGATTTCTGCAACGCCACCACGCCGGCGTTCATCGGCCACCGCATCCTGGTCAGCAACACCGGCGACCAGCCGGCGGCCCTGCTCGATTGGAATCCCGCCAAGCCGGACGAGATGCATCCGGTCTGGGAGAACAAACAATTCGCGCTCCTCTTCAACAGCCCCATCGTCCTCGGCGACTCCGTCTTCGCCTTCAACGAAAAGCTCCGCCGCGATGAATTCACCTGCCTCGACGCCGCCACCGGCGAGGCGCGCTGGGTGAGCGACGCCGTGAAAACCGGCACCTTCATCCTCGCCGACGGCCACTGGATTTTCCTCACGCGCGCCGGCGAAGTCGTCCTCGCGCCCGCGACGAAAGAGGGCCTGAAACCGATCGGCCGTTTCCAGGGCGTCGGAGGAAAGTGCTACGCCACGCCCACGCTCGCGGGTGGGCGGTTGTTTGTGCGGAACAACGCGGGGGAGCTGGCGGTGTATGATTTGAGCGGGCGGTGAACCGCGCGCAGCGCTCGACACCGGTTTACGATGCGCTGCCGGCCGGTCGTGCCGCCTCACACTGCCTGGAGCGCGGCGATCAACTCGTTGAGCTTCGTCACGATCGCCTGCACGTCGGCCTGGCTCGGCGGCTCGCTGACGGTCAGGCTCAGCGGCGCGACGCTCGACGGCCGCGGCGCGAAGGCCGAGGTGTCCGGCGCCGGCCCTTGCGGTCCCGCCGGCCCTTGCGGGCCTGTTGCGCCATCGTTTCCGGGCGGACCTTGCGGCCCCTCGGCTCCCGTCGCGCCGGGAGGGCCCTGCGGGCCGTCGTTGCCCTGCGCCCCGGGGAGCCCTTGCGGACCCGTCGCGCCGTCGAGACCGTTGGTGCCGTTCGTGCCGTTGGTTCCCGGAGGACCTTGCGGGCCGACGGGGATGCTTTGGATCAACTCGACGAGGCCGTTGAATTGCGCGCGCATCTGCGCGGCGTCGGCGAGGGTGTGTTCGACGGGGAGGTTGGGATCGAAGGGCATGGGGTTAGGCGTTAGGGGCTTTTAGTGGTGGGAACCAAAGATTCAGGTACCAATACAGCGCCCCGCGCACCGGCTCGCAATGCTTGGCGGTCCACCAGAGGGGGTGATAAGCTGTACGCAACCAGATTGGCGCCCTGAACCCATAGTAGGTGGCGCGCCCGACCGGTCCCACTGAGAGGACGTAGAGCGCGAGCGCGGCGACGGTGATGAGGACTGCGCGGGCGAACGGTG
>DASYIS010000317.1:0-36483 GCA_035997375.1 Chthoniobacteraceae bacterium | reverse complement strand
CGTTCCACCGCCTCTCCCCCGATGAACACCACTCCCTCCGGCATCTCCCGCCGTGACGCCCTCAAGGCCACCATCGCCGGCGTCGGCCTGTCCGCCCTCGCCTTCGAGCCCGTGCAGGCCGCGGAGCCGGCTCCGCCCGATGCGCGGCGCGGTGCGACGAAGCGTTACCCGATGCTCAAGTCCATCAACCAATGGGCGTTTCCGTTTCCGCAGCGGATGAACCTCCGCGAATGCATGCAGCTCGCGAAGGACGCGGGCTTCGACGGAATCGAACTCAACTACGATCTCGACAACGATCTCTCGCCGAAATCCGGCACGAAAGAATACGAGGAAATCCGCCGCCTCGCGGACAAGATCGGCCTCCAGATCAGCGGGCTCTGTTCGTTCCTGTTCTGGCCGTATCCGCTCACGAGCAACGATCCCGCGAAGCGCGCGCAGGGCCTCGAGCTCGCGGGCAAGATCGCGCAGGCGGCGCACGATCTCGGCGTGGAAAACGTGCTCGTCGTCCCCGGCGCGGTGCACATCCCGTGGCGCACGGACCACGAGCCGGTGCCGAACGACGTGTGCGATCAGCGGGCGAAGGAAGCCGTCGGCCAACTCGCGAAGCAGGCCGAGAAACTGAAGGTCTTCCTCAACATCGAGAACATCTTCTTCAACGGCTACCTCATGACGCCGATGGAGATGAACGCCTTTGTCGATCACTTCGGCAGCGAGCACGTCCGCATTCATTTCGATACCGGCAACATCTCGATGTTTCAGCACGCCGAGCATTGGGTGCCGATCATGGGCCGGCGCACGAAGAACATTCATCTCAAGGAGTTCACCAAGAAGGGGACGGATTACTCGCTTGAAACCTTCCGCCCGCTGCTCGACGGCACCACCAACTGGCCCGCCGTCACCGACGAACTCGACAAGATCGGCTACCGCGGCTTCCTGACCTTCGAGTATTTTCATCCCTACCCGCACTATCCCGAGGCGCTCATCTGGCAGACCTCGGATTCGCTCGACCGGATCCTGGGAAGAAAAGCCTAAGTCCCCGCACTTATGAAAAGCCTCCTGGCGTGCTGTCTGGCGCTCACCCTCCTGCCGGCATCGCAGCTGCGCGCCGGCGAGCCGGTGACCATCTTCCGGACAGGCGAGGAGCTAATCGTAAAGATCGACCGGCTTGATTTGCTGCGTCAGCAACATGCGGAGCTAAAGGCGGTCTTGCAATTGAAGCGGAAAGGCCAGGACAAAGAGCTGGTGATTGATTTGAGCGACCCCGCGGTCCAGGCGGCGCTGGTGGTCGATCTGTCGCAGTTTGGCGAATGCGACGGCGCCGCCCTCACCGTCTCAGAGAATGGGCGCACGCTTGTGAACCGGACGGTATCCCCGATCCCGGAGATCGCCGTCCAGCGCATGAAATCAGCGGGCACGCCGGCCTACATCGAGCCGGGGGCGGGCATGGGCGGCGCTCCGCGCATTGAGCTGCCTGATCCGCGGCAGCTTCGGGTGACCAAATTGCCGGCGCCGGCCCGGCAGTTGACGCGGAACGAAATCACTTTTCCCGTGGTGGCGGAGGTGGATTACCCCGTCATGGGAGGAGCCATCGTCGGCCGGTCCACAATCGCGCCGCAGGACCCTGAAAAGGCCAGCCTCTATTTCACGGCGAAGAAAGCGATTTACAATGGGGGCCGTGTGGCGCGCTGGCAGAAGTTTCTGGTCGAAGTGCCAATCCAGGATCGGTGGGGAAAGGGCGAGGGGAACGAAAAGATCGCGCTTAGCCCGGAGGAATTCAGCGTTCATATCACCAACGAATTGTCGCCGTCCGGGAAAAATATCTTAAACGACAAGGAGGGGGACCTTGGCCAGCTCGGGGAGATGGACACGGATGACCAGGGCCGGATTTATTGGCGCATCGACGGCGGTGGTGGCGCGTATGTCGTGCGGTTCGACCCGCGGACCCGCAAGTTCGAGCAGCCGCCGGCGCGGGTCGATTTCTCGAAGCTCGTTCCCGCCGGCGCCGGTGTCTTGAACGACGGCCTGTGCAAGATCTCCTGCACGCGGGGCCGCGTCTATTTCACCATGTGCAGCGACACCCTGAGCAGCGGACCTCCGGGCAATCCGCTCAACCGGCGCATTGGCGGCGTCTTTTCCATCTCCCAGGACTGGAGCACCGCGGCGGCTTTCGATTCGGACATCCGGCTCCATGTCGGAAGCTGGGAAGCGGCGCGCCCGGCATTCTACGAAACCCCGCCCAAAGCCGATGCGGTGGTGAGAAAACTCGGCGCTTGCAGCGTCACGGCGACGGGCCTGTTCATTACCACGGCCGAGCCGAAGTATGAAGGCGGCCCGTGGCGTCTGGACCTGGATGACGAGGGCCGGACGAAGTTTTTCGGCGTGGTGAAAAACCTCGAGGAGACGGTCGCGGCCGACGGGACCAAGCTGCCGCCCACCAGGTTGATCATGGTCAAGGGCATGCAGAAAGGCCGTGAGCTGAATGTCGGCCCGGGGGGCGGTCGCGGCCTTGTCGAATATAAGTCCGGTGAGATCACCCTCCCGCGTGCTTCGGTCCGCCTGCTTATGCAAGGCGCGGAAGGCGTCACCCTCGTCAAAGTAAGCAAGCATGTGACGACTTATGAGGGAGCCCCCAAGGGCACGGTTAGCTTAAGCTATGACTTGATCGCGAAACTAAAGGCGCATCCCGATGCCAAGGGGGCGCTGGCGGAATCGCTCGACGGCGGATCGAGCATGGGTCCGGCCTTCTTAATTTCACCGATCCCGGGTGAGACCAACAAACTCGCCGCGGTGTGTGAATACGCCGGCTATCCGCTCTCCGTGCTCGACTTGTCGCAACTCGAGGAGAAGAAGACGGTGCGCAAGAGTTCCTTGCCGCCCGGCCTGCCCGCGGCGGCGGGGCTCGGACCTTATAACTCAATTTGGCATCGGCAAGGCGATGAGCAGTGGCTTTATTTCAGCGGCTATACCGGCATGTCGCGGCTGCTCTATTCGAAGGGAGGGAAGGCGTTAAGCAATCCTGCGGTGGATCTCTTCAACAGCCGGCTGGCGCAGACGAGCGTGGATGGGCACGGCCGCACTTCCATGAAGAAGATCGACGGCCTGCTGCCGGTCTTCGGCGGCCGGTTGCTCGACTCCGGTTATGGGCTCGACGGCCGCGGCGGGGACGCCTTTTCGACCGGCGTGGAATTGTTCGATCCGCGTCAACTGAGCAACGACCCGGCCGGCCACACGCCGAGCCAGACCTCGGCCGGCATGAGCCGCTGTTTCGCGCTGAAAACCCTGCAAAGCCGCATGGTCTGGCGCGCGCATGACGGCAGCCGCCACCAGGAAATCTTCGCGGCCAGCGGCTCCGTCCGGAAGCAAATCATCAACGAGCTCAACGACCCTTCCGTCGGTCCCGCGAATCTCGATGCGAAGATATTTCTGTACGACGTCTCCGAGCAGGATGGCTTGCGCGCGCTGTACGGATTCTCGTTGCCGAGAGGCGAAGGCGACCAGGCCGTCGAAGGCCACATCGCGCTCTCCTCGTGCGGCCGCTTTCTCATTATCATGACGCAGGCCGGCGAGCTTTACTCCTATCATTTGGCCCGCCGGGAATTCGTGGATGGCGTAGATCTAAGAACCACCGCCGGCGGCAAGATCCGCCTCCTGGAATTCAAACGCCCCAGCCAGGTCATCTTCACTTCACCCGACGGCCGGATCTTCTTTCATCACGAGCGCCTTGACGATAACTCCAACACCATCGACTTCGACCGTGTCGAAGTCGGCGAAGACGGCCGGCTCAAGGTCGAGCCGCATCTCGGCATCGTTTGCGACCCCGGTGCCGGCACCCAGGAATTCAGGAATATCGTCCGGTGTTTCCTCCCGGACACGGTCAACCACGACGGTTCCTTCGACCTCATCCTTGGGTACGGACAGCAGAACGTCCAACCGTTCATCAGGGTCATCCGCGACTTCATTCCCGTGTCCGCCACGGCGGTCCCGCGCTGACGCAGGCCGGCCAAACAACCACCAACCCGAACGCCAACTTGAAACACAGCGTCACCGAACTTCCGTTCAACCGCTTCGTCGGCATTGAGGTGGCTGCCGATGCGGCGCACCTTCTCCGACTACCGTCCGGAGAGCAGTATCTCAACCATCTTGGCACCGTCCACGCGAGCGCGCTGCTCGCGCTGGCCGAGGCCTCCAGCGGCGAGTTTCTGCTGCGGCATTTCGGCTCGAGTGACGGCGTCATTCCCGTGGTGCGTCGGATCGAAGCCAAATTCCGCAAGCCGGCCCGTGGCGCGGTCGGGTCCACCGCCGGCGCCGCGGTCGAGGCGCTCACTCAACTCGAAGCCGATCTCGCGGCAAAGGGGCGCGCGCTGATTTCCATCGGCGTCGAGTTGCA
This sequence comes from Chthoniobacteraceae bacterium, assembly GCA_035997375.1. Lineage (GTDB taxonomy): Bacteria > Verrucomicrobiota > Verrucomicrobiia > Chthoniobacterales > Chthoniobacteraceae > DASYIS01. Next base: position 32,096 of record DASYIS010000317.1, on the reverse strand, counting down.
CGACGAGTCGGGAACCCATGTGCTGAGCGCGTCGGTGGAGTGGTTCGTGCAACGGCGCTCGTAGTTCCGCCGTTCGGAGTTCCGCCTTCAGGCGGCGTGGGCGCCGCACTTGCCGGGGTGTGAAACCATCGAAGGCGCTGCGCACTGGCGGAGCCTGGCCGCCTGAAGGCGGAACTACGAACGGGGAACTCGACGCTGGCTGAGCCGCTCGTGGCAATCTAAGTTGAGAGTCTCTCCCATGAACCACGCCGCTCCCATTTTCAGCTTCCGTGCTTCGCGAGTGTTCCGTGCGCTTGCGCTGCTGCTTTCGTTGTTCCTCGCCGCCCATCCCGCGCAGGCCAAGCGTTCGGAGCCCAAGCCCGTCGCGCCGGTCGCGGCCAATGGCATTGCGTATTCGGCGCCTCACGACCAGATGGGTTTCGTCATTGCGACCGACACCGCGAGCCGCAAGGAGCTTTGGCGCGAGCGCATTTACAGCGTCCAGTATGACGCCGACCTGGAAAAGGATGTGCAGGACGTCTTCATCACCTCGTTGGCCCTCGAGGGGGGAATGCTCGTGGTCACCAACGAGCGCGGTGCGGTCTACCATCTGGACCTGGCCACGCGGCGCGTCACGAAGCGAAAGTGACCTCGCATTGAGGAGGCGGAGTGTGGCCGGGTTTCCCCGCTGCGGGATTCCGGCAAACCCCGCTCGACAGGGCGGGAAAAAGGGTTATCTACCCTTCAAGATCGTGCCTTTTCACAAATGTCGAAGCTAGTCATCCCCCGGAAAACCGTCTACCGGCTCTCGCTCTATCAGCGCGCGCTCCAGCGGCTGAAGGCCAACAAGATCGAGACCGTTTCCTCGGCGGCGCTGGCGAAGGCCGCGGGCGTGAAGCCGACGCAATTGCGCAAGGACCTGACGCACTTCGGGCAGTTTGGCACGCGCGGGCTCGGGTACGATGTGAATGCGCTGAGCGCCCGCCTGACGGAGGCGCTGGGGACGACGCACTTGCAGCCGGTGGTCCTCGTCGGCGCGGGGCATCTCGGGCTGGCGCTGCTGAGGTACCCGGGCTTTGCGAAGGAGGGGTTCGAGGTGGTGGCGGCGTTCGATTTGGACCCGTCGCAAAAGCGGAGCCGGCCGCTCGGCGTGAAGGTTTACCCGATGACCAAGGTCGCGCAGGTGGTGAAGGAGAAGGGCGTGAAGATGGCCATCCTCACCGTGCCCGGACCGGTCGCGCAAGAGGTGACAAATCAACTCGTCGAGGCCGGCATCCAGGCGGTGCTGAACTTCGCGCCGATCATCTTGCAGGTGCCGGATCGCGTCGTGGTCAATAACGTCGACCTCGCCATCGAGCTGGAGAATCTGAGTTACTTTATCCAATGATCGCCACGGCCGAGCCCTCGCCTCACCCCGCCTCCGCGCCTGCGGCGGCGTTGCCGGTGCGCGATCTCGCCGAGTTGCCCGCGCCGGATTTTCACCTCCAAGCCACGCTCGAGTGCGGCCAGGTTTTCCACTGGGTGCGGCAGGGCGCCGGCTACGCGGGCGTCATCGACCGTACACCGGTCTACGTGGAGCAACGCGGCGACACGCTGCTGGCCACGCGCGGCGCGGAAGAGACCGTGCGGCGCTACTTCGCGCTCGATCATCCGCTGGCGGAAATCTACGGTACGTTCCCCGCCGACGCCGCGATGCGCGGCGCGGTCGAGTTTGCGCGCGGGCTGCGCGTCATCCGCCAGCCGCTCTGGGAATGCCTCGCGACGTTTCTCACCTCGTCCATGAAGCAGGTCGCGCACATCGCGCAGATGTCGCATGCCATCCGGCGGAAGTACGGCCGCCAGGTCGCGCCGGGTTTCCATGCGTATCCCACGCCGGCGGAGCTCGCGTCCGCCACCGAAGAGGAGCTGCGCGCGTGCAGTCTCGGGTATCGCGCGAAGAATCTCCTCGCCACCGCGCGCATGGTCGCGGAAGGCGCGCTCGATCTCGAGCGCGTGCGCGAACTCGGACCCGAGGCGGCTCTGGCGGAACTCTGCCGCGCGCCTGGCGTCGGGGTGAAGGTGGCGAATTGCGTGCTGCTCTTCGGCTACGAGCAGCTCGGCGCGTTCCCGATCGATGTCTGGATCGAGCGGGTCCTGCGCGAGCACTTTTTCAAAGGGCGGCGGCGCGTGACGACCGCGCGCCTGCAGGAGTACTCGCGCACCTACTTCGGCCCGTACGGCGGCTACGCGCAGCAGTATCTGTTTCATCACGCGCGCCAGACCTGGCAGCGTCCGCGGGCGCAAAAGCACCGGCCGGCTTCCCGGAAAAAGCCATGATCGCATTTTCATCCACCGTCGGGCAGGCGAACTCGTGGCACGGGCGTCCCGCCCGTGGGGCCGACGGGCGTCCCGCCTGTCGCATGTTGCGAGGGACGAACGCCTTGTCCGAGATTCGACGGGCGGGACGCCCGCCGGCCCCACAGGCGGGACGCCTGTGCCACTTATGATCCTCGACGCCGCGCTCAACCCCGCCGAGATCGCCCGCCTTTCCTCGGCCGACCTGACGGAGACGACCTGTGTCGTCTTCGACGTGCTGCGCGCGACTTCGTCCATGATCACCGCGCTCGCGCATGGCGCGGAGGCGATCCATCCCGTCTGCACGATCGAGGAGGCGTTTTTGGCGAAAGAGCGACTGCCCGAGGCCGTGCTCGGCGGTGAGCGGCATGGCGATCCGATCGCCGGTTTCGATGTCGGCAACTCGCCCTTCGAGTATCGCGCATTTCCGGGTCGGACGATCGTCAGCACGACGACGAATGGAACCATCGCGCTCCGGGCGTGTGACGGCGCGCGGGAAGTGCTCGTCGGCGCGATCCTCAATTTGCAAGCGGTCGCCGAGCGCATCCGGGCCTCGGCGCCGTCGCGGGTTTTGCTGGTTTGCGCCGGCACGTTCGACAGCTTCGCGCTGGAGGACGCGTGGGCCGCCGGCCGTCTCGTCGACCTCCTCGGCGGGGGCGAAGGCACCGATGCCGCGAGGGCGGCGCTCGCGGTGAGCCGGCTTTATCCGGACCCGCTCGAGGCGCTCCGCGCGGCGCGCAATGGACGCGCTTTGGCGGCGAAGGGCCGCGAGGCGGAGGTCGCCTGGTGCGCCCGCGAGTCGGTGTTCGACATTTACGGAGTGATGAAGGAAGGTGTAATTCGTGCTCGCGCAGGGCTTTCGGCTCGCGAAAATCCTGCTAATCTTCCTTTTCATGCAGGCTGAGCAGACATTCGAAACGGTCCGCAGCGCCCTCGGGCGCTGGCTCTCGCCGCTCGTCGCCTGGATTCCCGACGTGACGGCGATCCCGCGGAAGCGTCAGGTGGCGATCGCGGCCATCGCCTCGATCCTCTTTCACCTCATTCTCTTTTCCGGCTTCGTGATCCACGAGATGGTCTGGCCGGTGCGCGCGGAACCGATGAAGCCGACCCCGACCGCGCCCCTGCAGGTCATGCTGGTGCCGAAGCCGCAGCTCCGAGACGAGGACGACCCGCTGGTGAAAGCGCGCCGGCAACTCCTGAATGCGAAGGGGCTCGACGAAAGCAAGGAGAAGCCGGACAACGCGGAGTTCGAGTCCGACATCAACATCAAGGCGGGCGCCGAGTTGCCCCCGACGGGTATCCTGCCGCTGCCGAGCCAGCAGGGCCGGACCGATTTGCCGGGCTATGATTTCCGCAATCAGGACGTGCGCCTCGGCGCGGTGCCCGATCCCACGCCGGAGACGCTGAGCCCGCCGGACCCGGCGCAGAAGGATCCGGCCGGCGCGCCGCCTTCGCCGGCGCCGCTTTACAAGCCGCAGCCGGTCGCGCCCGACACGCTCGCCAGCGCGGACAAGGCCAAGCCGGTGGAGGATTTGCCCGACCCGGCGAAGACCGTGAAAGCCACGCCGCCGCCGTTCAAGATGAGCGACCGGCCGGAGAACTCGATCGCCATGTTGACGGCGACGCCGCGGCCGAAGTCCTCGGCAACGCCCGTGCCGCCGGCGCTGCCCGCCACGGTGCCCGAGGCGCCGCCGAAATCGACGACCGACCGCTTCCACGAGAACCTGCGCAAGACCGGCGTGGAGGGCAACATCGTCACGAAAGGGCCGAACGGGGTGAATACCGTCAGTTCGCCGGTGGGCCGCTACTTTAAGCGTTTGAGCCAGCAACTCGTCTCCATCTGGATGTTGAAGAAGGAGGGAAAAAACGTGGAGATCGGGATGGTCCGGGTGAACCTGCGGTTGCGTGAAGATGGGACCGTCGCCAGCGCAAAAGTGGCCCCGGAGGATGCGGTGGCGAGACCCCTGCACACCGAGATCTGTCTGCAGGTGATCCGCGAGCTCCGCCCGGAGAAAATGCCGCCAGAGGTCGAGCCGCTGCTCGAAAACGGCATCTTCGAATACGCCTTCTCATTCTCGATTTACGAACTATAGATGCTGCCGCGCATGCCCATCGCCACGATCTCTTCGGTCGCCCATTTCTTCTACCAAGGCGGCCCCTTCATGGCCCTGCTGGTCGTCTGCTCGATCGTCTCGGTCGCGGTGATCGTGCTGCGCGCCCTCGCGTTGCGGCGCGATTTCGTGATGCCGCCGGACATCGAAAAGGAGATCGACGCGCTGAAGCCGGAGGACACCGAGGGTTCCACGCGCCTGGCGCGCACGCTGCGCAACGACCCATCTCCGCTCGCCCGCATCATCTCGACCGGCCTGAATCATCTCGCCTGGCCGAAGTCGGAAAACACCGAAGCCGTCCAGACCCGCGCGCGGCATGAGATCGTGCGGCTGGAGAGCGGGCTCTTCATCCTGGAAATCATCGTCGGCATCGCCCCGCTGCTCGGGCTGCTCGGCGCCGTGTCGGGCCTGCGCACGGTCTTCAGCGCGTTCGGCTCCAGTGCGTCGCAGACCGATCCGCACGTGATTGCGAGCGGCATTTCCGAGGCGCTCGGCACGACGATCGTCGGCCTGGCCATCGCGATCCCGAGCCTCATCGCGTACTCGTATTTCTCGAAGAAGATCGAGACGATGGCGGCGGACATGGAGTCGCTGGTCGCCGACGTTTTGGCCAAGTGCTACTTCCAGCGCGCGCGCCGCTACACGGCGCGCGTCTCATCGGTCATGGAGGGGAAAGAGCCGGACTACAGTGGCGCGGCGCGCGAGACTTGAGCCACGGCCTGCGATGAAATTCTACACCCGGCAGCGGCGCATGCCGCAGGTCATCATCGTCTCGCTCATCGACGTTTTCGTCATCCTGCTCATCTTCGTCATCGTCACGACGACTTTCAAAAGGGACCAGCCGGCCGTCACCATCGCGCTGCCGGAGTCGAAGACCGCCACCGCCTCCGACACCGCGGAGGAGCCGGTGATGCTGACGATCACGCCCGACGACAAGGTCTACCTCGACGCGGACGAGATCACCTTGGAAGCGCTGAAGCCGGCGATCGAAAAGATGGTCCGGGAGAACTCGAAACGCCCGCTCGCGCTCAACGCCGACAAGAAAGCGCCCTTCGGCACGGTCATTCGCGTCATCGATGTCTTGCGTGAGGCCGGGGTGAAAGGAAATCTTTCGGCCTTTATGGAGACGCTGAAGAAATGATTCACCCCATCGTTAAATTTGGAGACCCGGTCCTGCGCGCCAAGGGGGCGCCGATCAAGGAAGTGACCGGCGAGATCAAGAAGCTCGCCGAAGACATGCTGGAGACGATGCGCGCCGCCCACGGCGTCGGCCTCGCCGCGCAGCAGATCGGCAAGGCGCTGCAGATCACCGTGATCGACGTCGCCGACATCGAGGATCGCCCGAGCGCCATGTACATCGACGGCAAGGAAGTGCCGCTGCAGGAGCACATGCCGATCGTGCTGCTCAACCCGGTGCTGAAGCTTTCGACCGAGCGCGACACGGCGTCCGAAGGATGCCTCTCCTTCCCGGAGATCACCGCCGACATCGTGCGCGCGAGCGGCGTCCATTGCCATGCGATGCTGCTCGACGGCAAAGAGATCGACTTCGAAGCCGCCGGCCTCCTCGCGCGCGCCCTGCAGCACGAGGTCGATCACCTCCACGGCGTCCTCTTCATCGACCGCATGAACTCCGCGACGAAAGCGGGGATTGCGGGGAGGTTGAAGCGGATGCAGCGGGAGCGGGCGTAAACCAGTTTTGAGTCATGCCGAGGAAGGTCAGGGAATTGGTTTCCGATCTGCTTGCGGCAGGGTTCCGCCTCAAGCAAGGAGGCAAGGGGGCACACCGCAAATTCGTTCACCCGCGGTTTCGGGGCGTCCTAATATTGAGTGGAAATGCCGGGCGTGATGCTCAAGAGTATCAGGAGAAGTACATCGAACAGGCGATCCGCCAAGTCACCCATGAAGGCCCACGATAAGTATCTGAAGTTCGTGCAATGGAGCGACGAGGACCAGCTCTACATCGGGTACTGCCCCGACCTCTTTCCTTCCGGAGGCGTTTGTCATAATGAGGTCGAGATCGGCGCGTACGCCCAGCTCTGTGAGATCGTGGAGGATGTGGTGAACGACTACCTGAGGGACGGGGAGCCGTTGCCTGAGGTGAGGCTGAACAATGTGCCTCGGTACGAGGAGGACACGGAGGCGGTCACGCAGCCGGCTTCGGCAGTCCCCGTCTAAGTCGCGGCGCCGGCCGTCACTTCCCCGCCGTCACTCCGCTCATCGGATGATGGGTCACGGCATCCCACGCCAGCTCTTGCAGCAGGCGATTTAGCTTCTCATCCCACTCGGGTTTGTTGGCTTTCACGAACTCGGACGGCATGGGCAGGCCGACGGGACTGCGCTTGTAGATGACCGCATAGTGGCAGTAGGCATCCAGGATTTGCACGGGGATTTGGGGATGGCCCCACATGTCGCGGAAGAGGTCCCACTGTTTGGTGATCCCCGGGACTTGACCCGCGGCGATCTTTTCGCGGAGCGCCAGCGTCGCCTGGCCGATCGGGACCGTGACGATGACCGGGTGGCCGAGCTCCTTGTTGATGCCGGCGCAGTACTCGTCCACGTCGTGATCGTACGCCGCCTGGTTCTTGCGCAGCTCGGCGAGATCGGTGGCGTTGTGGTCGACCTGTTTGCGCGTCTCCAGCGGATAGCGCGGCTCGTACGTGTCGTTCGGCAGCCAGAACTCCTGCACGGTCACGACGATGTTCGGGTTATGCTCGAATCCGAGCTTCGCGAAATTATCGATCCCCTTGTCCGGCATCCAGATCGGGGCCAGCGTGAGCACATCCACTTTGCCCTCCGTCAGCGCCTTTCGGGCCGCGTTCTTCTCCTCCGCCGCATTCCAGTGCTGGATGACCTGCGAGCCGCCGATGGAGGACAGGCCGACGTTTTCATGGCCCGTGATGCCCGCGTTCTTCGCGGCCTCGTCCAGCATCCGATAGACGAAGACATGGAAGCTATGCGCGCAGGTGAAGACGCGCTTCCCTTTGACCTCCGAAACCGCCGGCGGGGTTTGCGCCGCGGCCGGAAGCAGCAGGAGCAGAGAGAGCGCGAGCGTGCGGAGGAGCAGGGGAGGCATGAGGAATGATCGTGCCGAATCGGACGCGGAAGGCAAGCGCCGCGACCGGTCGGAAGCGCCGGCTCACTTCGCCGGTTGCTCTTCCAGGAAGACGGTCTTGCGGTCGCCCGAGGAGAACGAAATCAGCGTGCGGAGGGTTTCCGTCCCCGTGTTTACCATGTTGTGTTTGACCCCGGCGGGGATGCGGATGGTCATCCCGGGCTTCAACAGGATGGTGCGGCCATCGTAGCTCTGCAAACCCTCGCCGGCGATCACGTAGAGCACCTCTTCGCAGTTGGGGTGGAAATGCACTGGATTGTGCTTTCCAGGCAGGATCGTCGCCAGGCCGACCGTCTGCGCCGAGCCGGGCATCAGCTTTTCATTGCAGATCCACTGGAGGGTGCCCCACGCGTTCTTCTCCACCGGCAGCAGCGCGGTGTCCGTCACCTTGCCGCTCCATTCGGCGGGCACTGGCGCGGCCGCCTTGTCATCTCCCGCCGCCCCCGCGAGCCACGAACCCAGGGTGAATATTGCCATAATGAGTCGTTTCATGAAGTGCCGGCAGGGTAACGCTCCCGTGCCGAAGGGCAACGCGTAACGCCCACGAGTTCAGCGAGGGCGTCCGGATGGTGCAATTGTTGGCGGCGAAAAGCCGGGACGCGGACGGCGGACTATTGGTTATGCGGGCCGTTCCATTCCTCGTTTTTCGAGCGCGACCAGTTTCGCGTCGATTCGTATAGCGCGCCGTATTGCTGCATCCAGCGTTGGGCCTCCGGGTCACCCGCTGCCGCTTTTCGCTTCGTTTCTTCATAGGCACGATCGTTACTGTCCCAAACCGCGTTAGTCGCATCGTATACGGCTTCGTCCCCTTGTGGAGCCGGTCGCGCCGACGACGAACCGGACCGATAGCTCTGTCTTCGGGACCGTGAATAATCGTCCGAATAGGGCTCGCAACCAGATGCAGTCAGTAAGACCAATAGAGTTACAGAGATCAAGCCGCATAATTCGGATTCACGTTTCATGGTGCGTAGCGGCAAATCACTATCGGGCCCGAGGGCCATCTGCAACGCAGATCGGTCCGGCGACATGGGTCGATTGGGAGCTTCCCGCTGCCGTCTTTGGTGAAGCCCGCCACTGCCGCCGAGGGCGCCGTTCAGCGTAGGTTCGGCAGCTTTTGTTTCAGCGTCAGCACCGGCGCGAAGAGGTCGCCGAGTTTCTCCACGCGCCGGAGCGTTTCACGGCAGTGGAAGCGCAGCTCGGCTTTGCCGGCGGCGCACTTTTTCACCTCTTCCCAGGTGACGGGCGTGGAGGCGGTCGGCTCTTCCTTGGCGCGCAGGGAGTAGACGCAGACGGTGGTTTTGTGCTCGTCATTCTGGCTCCAGTCGACCAGCACTTTGCCGCCGCGCAGGCTCTTGAGTTGCTTCGAGACGACCAACTCCGGATGCTCGCGCTCCAGCCGCTGCGCGATGGCTTGGGCGAACGGCTTCGTCTTTTCGTAGGTCGTCGCGGTGTTGAGTGGGACGTAGATTTGCAGGCCTTTGGAGCCGGAGGTTTTCGGGAACGCCTGCAGGTCCCAGCCGTCGAAGAGCGTCTTGAGCCAGAGCCCGACCTGGCAGCATTGCCGGATGTCCGCCGGCGCGCCGGGGTCGAGATCGAAGGCGAGAAACGTCGGCCGGTCGTGCTTCGGCGCGCGGTGCAGGAAGGTGTGCAGCTCGAGGTCGGCGAGGTTCGCGACCCAGACGAGCGCGGGGAGATTGTTCATGAGGCAGTAGTCGATCTGCCCCTCCTTGCGGCGGCTCTGGACGGTGGCCGTCTCGATCCAGTCGGGGCGATGCTTCGGGCATTGCTTCTCGTAAAAGAAGAAGCCGGCGACTCCCTCGGGGTAGCGCTTCAGCGTGAGCGGCCGGCCCTCGAGATGCGCGAGCAGCACGGGCGCGATGCGGATGTAGTAATCGATCACGTCGCCTTTGGTGAAGCCGACGGCGGGGTAGAGGACCTTTTGCAGGTTGCTCACGGTGACCTTCCGGTCGCCGACGGTCAGCTCGGTCTTCGTGCTCATCACCAGGAGAATCGCGGCTGCCCCGGAAGGTGGTCCACGAAATACACGAAAGACACGAAAAGGCCGGAAGGCTGCTGGGACTACGAATCACACGAATCACACGAATCCTGCAGCTTCCCGATTCGATTGATTCGTGTGATTCGTAGGCCAAAATCCGAATCCTGCAGTGTCCGGTTGCAGCCTTCCGACTTTTTCGTGCCTTTCGTGTTTTTCGTGGACCGCGAAGCGCCCCTCCGTGCTCCGCGATTGCACTTTGCCGGGATCGCGCTACAGAGGACGCCCCCTCCGGATCGACTCCTGATTTATACCCTATGAAGACGAAAGGTTTGAACGAAACGCAGTTCCTCGCGCTGTTGCAAAAAGTGCTCTCTGCCAAGACCGCGGACGCGCATCTGGTCTCGGAGATCTACGAAGGCGTGGCGCACGAAGTCCGCATCCTGAACGGGCTCGAGAGCCTGGAGAAATTCTGCGCCAAGGAAGGCGTGCCGGACGCCGAGCCCGAGACGATCGCCACGCTGCAGGCGGAGCTGGAAGGGAAATTTGGCGAGGAGACGGTGACGGTCACGCCGGCCGAAAGCGGCGTCGAGCTGGAGGTCGAAGTGACGCTGCCGGATCGCACGGTGAGTCACAAGGTGAAGGTCGATCCGACGATCGGTCTGGAGGAGGAATCCGTGGCGCCGTTCGTGCCGTTCCCGGTCTCCCTGCCGGAAGATCCCGAGCTCGTCTGGGCGCTCGCGCGGCGGGAAAATCTCGGGCCCGATGAGGCGGCGCGCGCGCTGGCGAAGATCGAGGAGGAGTTCTGGCAGACGAAAAAAGGCCTGCAAATGCAGAAGGATCGCGTCGAGAAATCCTTCGCGGAGTTCATCGCGAACGTGCCCGCCTCCGCGCTCACGGAAAGCGGGTTGCGGCGCCACTACAAGGGGCCGGAGACGCTGCGGAGCCTGCGCCTGCTCGCCGGCTCGGCGGGGGCGGCGGTGCTGGAGACGGTCGCGTAATTCGCAGAGGTTTGCGCGAGTGGGGCTTCGACCGCCGACTTCGCGCATTGCAGGGTTGTAGCCACGGCCCTGTGGGCCGTTTTAACGCGACGGAAACCTGAGGTTGGTGCGAAGAAAGGCTCTCGGGATTTCAAGCCCCCGTCTGCTTGGCGCGTCCAAACGGCCCATAGGGCCGTGGCTACAACCCTGCAATGCGCGACCAATCCTGAGCCAAATACGCCGCCGCTATTTGTCGTCCTTCTTCGCCGCCCCGCCGAGCGTCACGTCGACGCCGTAGGTGGAGGAGAGGTCCTGGTGGGCGCGGCCGGCCCACGGGGTGTTGAGGTGCACTTTGCACACGGTCTTGAGTGTGCGAATCGCGGCATCCTTGTCGCCCTTGGCGGCGTAGACGGCGGCCATGCTGTACTGCGCGCGCGGCGCGGATTCCTTGAAGAAGTTCTGCACGCTCACCAGGCTTTGCAGCGCGGCGTCGTATTGCTTCAGCTCGGCCTGGCAGTCGGCGATGCGAAAGAGCGACTCCGGCTCGCGCTGCGATTGCTGGTAGGCGGCGATCGCCTCGGGGCAGCGGTGGAGGTTTCGATAGAGCACTTCGCCCAGCGTCCACTGGATCGCGCCGACTTTGTCGGGGTGCTTGGAGAGCATGGCCTGGTAGGCCTCGATGCAGCTCTTCCAGTTGTTCTCTTCGCCGTACGTCTCGGCGATCTCGCGATCGGCGACGTACTGGTCCTTCATGTCGTGGTAAATCAGGCGCGCCTCGTTCTTCTTGCCGGTGGCGCGCACGTGCTGAGCGTACTCGAGGCGGAAGACGTCGTTGTCCGGGAACTGCTTCACGAGCAGGGCGTAACGTTCGTTTGCCTTGTCCGGCACACCGCCGCGCGCGTAGATGCGCGCGCAGAGCGGGTCGAGCGCGGGGCGTTGCGCGGCGTCGGTCATTTGCGGTGACTGCTTCTCGATGAACGCGACCGTCGCGGTCGCCATGCCGGGGAGCGTCTTCTTCACCTTCTCGCCGTAGACCGTCAGGATGTACTCGGGCCGGAACGCCTCGGCGCAACGCTCGGCGAAACTGACGAGCGGGTCTTTGCCTTTGGTTTCATGCACCAGCGCGCGCGCCTCCGGGAGCTTGCCTTCGACGATGCGATGCATGATCAGGCGGTGCTCCGCCGCGCGATGGATATTCTGCGTGTCGGCGTACTCGCCCTTGGCGAGGTACTCCATTTGGGGAATCCACTTTTCCACCTGACCGAGCCGCCAATAAATCGTGCAAGCCTCCTGCCGCGCGAGACCACCGAATTCCTCCTTGGGCCATTTCTCGATGACGGCCTCGAAGGACTTGATGGCCTTTTCCGCGTCGCCGGCCTGCGTCTGGCAAACGCCGATGGAGTATTGGGCGGTGCCGGCGTCGATGGAATCCGGGAAATAATCGATGACGTTGCGGAACTCGTTGATCGCGTTGTTCACCTGGCCGGCCTGGCGGGTGCATTCGGCAAACATGAGCTGCGCGTAGGAGGCGACCTCCGACCTGGGGTAGAGCTGGAGGAAGAGCTCATACTCGGAGAGCGCGCTCTTGTACTCCCGCTGGTCGAAGTAACGCTCGCCGCGGGTCAGTTGATGGCGCTCCTCCTCGGTCGCGCGCTCCCAGCGCGCGGCGGCCATCTTGGCCTGGGCGGAGACGGTGACGAGCAGCAGGGCGAGGAAGGGGAGGAGTTTCATGGTACGAAGAGCGTGGAAGGTGAGAAGAGCATTACCGGTCACGAGGCGGAGCGGAGACGACTTGGAGGCCGTAGACGTTTCTGAGATCGTCAAACGCCCGTTTCGCCCATGGAGAAGAGCTGTCGGCGATGCAGGCCGCCTTCAGCGCGCGGATCGCTCCTTCCTTGTCGCCCTTGGCGGAGAGGATGCAGCCCATTTGATACACGGCCCGCGGCGCGTCCTCCCTGGAATTCTCCCGCACTTCGATCAGGGTTTGCAGCGCGTCGGCGTATTGCTTCAGCTCAGTCTGGCACTCGGCGATGCAAAAACGCGCTTCCGGCTCCCGTTGCGACAGCCGATAGGCGGCGATGGCGTCGGCACATTGATGCAGTTGATGATGCAGGACGCTCGCGAGCGCCCATTGAGAAGTCGCGGCTTTGTCGGGATAAGCGGCGATCAGCGCGCGATAAGCTTCCGCACAGTTTTTCCAGTCACTCTCCTCGCCGAAGGATTGCGCCGTTTCTTCATCGGCGACGAACCGGTCCCTCACCGCGCGGTACACCGGGCGCGCGAGGCTCGGCTGCCCCGCGGCGCGGAGGCTCCGGGCGTACTCCAGGCGGAGGCCGTCGTTGGCGGGGTTGTCTTCCACCAGATGCGTGTAGAGGGCGGCCGCCTGTTTCGCTGCGCCGGCCTGCGCCAGAAGCCGCGCGCTCAGGCGGTCAAGTCGCGGGCGCTGGGGCGGGGCCGTCAATTCCGGCGACTGTTTCTCAATGAACGCGACGGTGGCGATGGCGAAGCCCGGCAGCTTTTCTTTCACCACGTCGCCGTACAGTTGTACAAAGTCGCCCGACTGAAAGACGGCGAGGGAACTCTCCGCAAAGGTGACCAGCGGATCCTGGCCGGCGACCTTTTCAACGTGCGCGCGCGCTTCCTCGAATTTGCCCTCGACGATCCGATAAACGAGCAAACGGCATGCGGCGGTCGGACGATACTCCGGGAGGTCGCTCTCCTCGGGCACCGCTGCGAGCGATTCCATGTGTGGCACCCACTTTTCCATCTTCCCTTGTTTCCAATAGAGGGCGCAAACATCGCGCCGGGCGGAAAGTGCGGCCTCGTCCTTGGGCCATTTCGCAATCGTCGTCTCAAAGGACTTCACGGCCTGCGCCTCTTCGCCGGAAGCCTGCTGACAGACGCCGATCAGATATTGCGCGCGGCCGGCGTCGACCGACTCCGGGAAATAATCGATGACGTCGCGGAAGGCACTGATGGCGCCATGCCATTCGTGAAGCTGGCGGGCACATTCGCCGAACCTCAATTGCGCGTAAGCGGCGACTTCCGATTTGCCGTTAAGTTGAATAAAGTGGTCGAACTCATCGCGCGCGTCCTTGTAGCGCCGCTGCTCGTAGAATTTCTCCGCTTGCGCGAGGAAGCGGCGATCCTCCTCGCTCGCCTGCGCGAGACGCGCCGGTGCAATCCCGGCCTGCGCGGCGAGCGCGGCGGCCAGGAAGGCGAGGAGGAGCGGGACTTTCACTTGTCGACTTCGGTGGCGAGCACGATGGCGGCACCGGACTCGTTGACGATATCCATAAGCTTGACCGCGCTGCCGTAGTCGACGCCGCGGTCGACATTCATGACGACGGCCGGATCTTTTTGGCCCACCAACTTGGCCTGGATGCCGGCTTTCAGCCCCTCCCAGGTGGTCTTTTCGCCATTGAGAAAGACATCCTTGGTCGCGGTCAGTTGCACGGAGACGGTCTTCGATTCCGTGGCCTTGCTCGAACTCGCCTTCGGCAATTTCAAGTCGATGCCCGTGACCGTGACGAAGGTGGTGGCCACCATGAAAATGATGAGCAGCACCAGCGAGATATCGATCATCGGGATGAAATTGATGGCCGCGATCGGCTCATCAGACTCGTCTTGAATGTCCATTGCCATAAGTCGGGGAAGTTAAGATTTGTGAGACGCGCCCGTGTGCTGCCGCAGGTCGCGGTAGACCTGGAAGGCGGAGGACTCGAGCTCGAGGGAGAGGTTGGCGATCGCCTTGGTGAAGTAGTTATAGAACATGAGCGCGGGAATCGCCACCAGCAATCCGGTCGCGGTAGACACGAGCGCTTCCGAGATGCCGGCCGCGATGACGCTCGGCCCGCCCATCCCCTTGGTGGCGATGTCGCCGAAGGCGGTGATGATGCCCTTGCAGGTGCCGAACAGCCCGACGAACGGCGCAATGGAGGAGACCGTCGCGAGGATCGGCAGGTACTGGCGCAGGCGCGCCATCTCGCCGCGCATCGTGAGCATCATCGCGCGCTCGGCGTCCGCGCTCTCGGCCTCGCGGCCCGAGGCGGCCTCGGCGATGATCATGGCGCCGAGCGGCGACTCGCTGGTCGTGCAATGAGTCAGGACATCGTCGAAGGTCTTTTTCGCGAAGGCCTCCTGGATGCCGGCGCGCAACTTCTGGGTCGCTTTCCTGATCTGCTTGAAGAAGGCAAGCCGCTCCAGCACCACTCCGATGCTGACGATCGACATGATGATGAGCGTGGCCATGACAGAGCCACCGGCAAGAATCCAATCCCACAACATAGGTTATATAAGGTTAAGTGTTTCTGGCAGGGTTAAGTTAGTGAATTTCGCGGCGCGCGGTCATTTGCGTTTTTTCTCCATCCCCAGCTTCCACTCGCTGTAGCCGGCCATCGCCTGGGCGAGGATGTTGACACCGAGCTGGTAGGCCTGCTCCGCGGACTCCGCGCTGGTGCCGCCGTGCGTGTCTTTCCACGCATCGGAGATGGAGCCCTGGTGCTCGAAGGCGACCCAGCGGCCGTCCTTTTTCCAGCCTTTCGCGCGGGTGCCGCTGTGCGCCCAGAGGGGCGGGCAGCCGTTGAGCGGGTAGGGGGCCTGGTAGATGGGATCGTCATCGGGAATGTCGACCTCTTTCACTTCCGGCAGCGCCGAGGCCATGAGGCGCAGGAAGGTGTTGTGAAAGGCGTTGCCGCCGTTGTCGGCGAAAATCATGCCGCGGTTTTCGAGCAGGTAGTTGCGGACGGCTTTCACGTCGCGCGGCTCGAAGCGGAAGGTGTTGCTGCCGCACATGAAAACGACCGGCGGCGCTTTGCCTTTCACGTAATTGCCCAGCTCCATCAGCGTGGCGTCGAGGGGGATGGTCGAGACGGGCATCTTGGACCGCCGGCCGAACTCCTTGGTCATGTTTTCGTCGGAGCCGTTGCGCATGTTGAAGTCCCAGTCGCCGCCCTCGTAGCGCACGCGGACGAACGAGAACCGCGCGCCTTCGCGGCCGGCCGCGTAACCCGCGGGGCCATTTCCTTCGCCCTGGCCGATCTTGTAATCGTTGGCGGTGACTTCCTTGAGATTGAGGGGCGTGAGCTCCAGCGGCGGCACTTCGAACACGATCGGGCTGTTCGGGTTCACGAGGATCTTTTTGCGCTGCACCTTCTTCACCTGCACCTTCATCTGCTTGATCATCGCCTGCGGCTTGCCCGAGCCCTTGACCAGGTCGTAGGTCTTCTTGCAGCTCGGGATGTACATGATGAGAACCGAGCCGCCGATGACCATCGCGTGCATGAGCGCGGAGTAGGTGAAGAAGCGGCGCAGCCGGCCGTGCTTCCCCTGCCAATAGACCGCGTTCTTCCGGAACGGATTCCAGGAGCGGCGGACGATTGGCTGGGCGGGTTGGCTCATCGGGGGCTCAATCTATGAGCGAGACGTTGCACGCGACGCAGAGGCCCCGGGTAGGGCGGGCGTCCCGCCCGCCCCGGCGGGCATCTTGCCCGCCTCGAATATTGTCGATCCGTGTGGATCAACGAAAGGGCTGCTATTCGCGTCGGGCGAAGACGCCCTCCGCGGCGGGCGGGACGCCCGCCCTACCCGGGGCCCCTGCACCTGCTGCGGCGCGCGTTTTCCGTCGAGGAATCGAATCACTTCAGGTCCTTGAGGAGATCGTCGGTGCCGCCGGCGAAGGGACTCTTCGGCGTGTCGCCGGGCTTGGCGGTTTTGTCGATGCCGAGGATCTTTTCCGCGGAGGGCGGCTGGGCCGTGGTGCCGGGCGAGGGGACGGCGGGTTCCGTCGGCGGAGTGGCCGTCGTCACGGGCGCCGGAGTCGCCGGGGTCGTTTGCGTGGACTGGTTGGGCGGAGTCGCCGTGCTCGGCGCGGCTGGAGTGGCCGCTGGCTTTTCGCCGGCTGCTTTCGCGGCGGCGTCGGCTTCGGCTTTCGCGGCCAGGGCCTCCTCCTGGGCGGCCTTGGCTTTGGAGGCGGCTTCTTCCTTCGCGTGGCCCATGTAGCTCACGCCGCAGAGCGCGCCGATGAGCAGGGCGTGCAAAATGGCGGAGACGATGGTCCATCCCCAGAGGACGGCGGTCGAGCGGGGGCGGCGGACGACTTGGGTGTTGGTTAGCATCCTTTGGAGGAAGATTAAGAGGAAGAGGAAGAGGAAGATTGGCTACTGCTGAGCTTCCTTATCGGAAATGGAAACCATCTCCGGCAACACGAGTTTGCCGCGGGCGAACTTGGCGGCGTCGCTCTCCGGGAAGTCCCAGGTCGCGCGCTTGTAGCGGCGGTAGGCCGTCTCGAGCTGGTTGGCGCTGCGATACGATTCGCCGGCCCAGAAGACCGCGTCGGCGCGGAATTTGCCGCGCGGATAGTTCTCCACGAGCAGGTCGAACTCGGTGCCGGCCTTGACGAACTGGTCGGCCTTGAACCAGCACTGCGCGCAACGGAAGAGCATGCGCTCGGCCCATTCGTGCTGCGGGAAGCGGTCGACGAACTTCTTCGAAACCTCCGCCGCGGTCGGATATTCCTTCTTGTTGTAGAAGTACTCCGCGATGCGCACGACGACGTTGCCGACGAGCGGGTTGTCGGGCCAGGTGTAGGCGAGCGTCACGTATTCCGCGCTGGCGGCGTCCATGTCGCCCTTCTCCTCGTGGCACTGGCCCAACTTGTACTGCGCGTCGGGCGCAAGGGGATGGTCGGAGTGGTTCTGGACGATCCGCTTGTAGTAGGCGATCGCCTCGTCGTACTGCTTCAGCTCCTGCGCGAACTGGCCGAGCAGGTAGTCGGTGCGGGCCTCGTATTGCTTGCTCGGGTAGTCGACGCTCAGCTCTTTCAGGAGCAGCATTCCTTCATTGAGCGCGTTGGTCGCCTGCGGCGTCTGCTTGAGCGCGCGGTAGTTCTTGAACAGCTCGAAGTACGCTTCGGCCATCCGGAACTGCGACTCGATCGCCACCTTCTCCGTCGCGTACTTCTTCTCGAAGACGAGCATGTTCGCGTCGGTGCCTTTCACGACGCCGATCGTCTTCTCGAACTTCGCGTTCGGGTCGTTCTTGCTCGCGAAGGTGAGGGTGATGGTGTCGCCGAACCAAGCCTCCATCTTGTCGTCGTTGGGGACCGGTTTCTCGCCGGCGACGAGCGGGAAGCTGCCGGTGAACTCGCCGCTGTGGCTCAGGGTTTCCTCGAGCTTCACGGTGTAAATCTCGCCGCGCTGGCTGGTCAGTTTCACCTGCACCGAGTCGCGCTCGGGCGTGGCGTCGGCGGTGAGATCCTTGACCGCGAGATAGATCTTGTCGCCGATGTAGAGGTTCGTCACCGGCTTCTCATAGCCGCTGTCGGTGAACTCCGCGCTCGCGGGGACCGAGAGTCGCGCCTGGTCTTTGTATTCCTTGCCGCCGCCCTGGTAGCTGACGGTGATGACGTCCTGGCCGTTCAAGTTCAGCACCGGGACGACGTGCGCCAACTGCTCGTCCTGATCGATCGCGGGATTGCGCCGCTGGACGAGCGTGCGCGTGTCGCCCGGCTCGAGGACGATGGTCGGCGGCGAATCCTTGTCGCCGAGGTTCATGAAGATCTGACCGACGAACCGGCCGGCTTCCAGCGCGTCGTCGGCGTCCTTGCCGGGCACGCGGCGTGGGGCGGCGATCTCGGCCAGCGGGCAGATGACTTCGACGCTGCTGCCGCCGGAGGTGGTGAGCGTCGCCTTGATCTCGCTGAAGGAATCCTTCGCGGCCGCGGGATCAATGATCTCAAACGTCAGCGGGACGCGGAAGGCCACCGGCTTGATCGGCGGCGCGTCGGCGCCGGCGGACTTGAATTGGAACTTCTCGTTCCCGTTCGCGTCGTAATCGACGGTCGTCTGGACGAACGCGGCCACGACGTCGCCCGGGGTGACCGGCTCGAGGTAGGCGGTGCGGTTGATCGGCGCGCCGGGGTCGGTGTTCTGCGTGTCGAGGTAGACCGCCTCGAGCTTGGTGCCGGGCGCGAGCTTGAGGCCGTTCGGATGCTCGGCCGACCAGATGTCGATCTCCTTGGTGAAGACGCCGGTGAACGGCTCGGTCTCGGTCGCCTCGAGCTGGGTCTCGGTGCCGTCGGAGGCCTTGAGCGTGAACTTCACGGTGTCGCGTTGGTCGCTAACGTCGGCGTCGTAATCCTGGATGCGGACAATGACGCGCTGGCCGGGATCGACGCGGCGGACCTGCTTCACGTATTTCTCGGGCACGCTCTGGCCTTTCTGCGCCTTGAACTCGTAGGCGATGAAGTCGATCTTGCCGTTGTAATAGGTGGCCTGGAGCTGCTGGTTGAGCGTGCGCGCCTTGCCGACGGAAGCCATGCTGGTCTCGTCCTCATAAGTCGCCGAGATGCGGTCGCTCGGGGTGAGGCGCAGGGCCTCGCCGGCGGTGACGGGCTCATCGGCTTTCGCCGGGATGAGGAGCCCGCCGGTCGTGTCGGTCAACTCGATCTCCGCGATGCGTGGCGACGTGCCGGAGAATTTCTCGATGAACAGCCGGACGTAACGGCCCTCGCCGCCGTCCAGCTTGATGGAGGCGCTGGTGTCGTTCTTCTCGGTCTTGGTTTCGATGCGCGCGGTCTGCTCGGGCGTCGCGCCGGTGAACTTCGCGGTCGCGGCGACCGTCTTCCAGTCGGCTCCGTTGTCCGAAGTTTGCACGGCATATTCCGTCGGGATCTTGTCCCTGGTGAAGCCGTCGTTCGCCCACTTGAGCGTGCCGAGTTTCTTCGGCTGCTTGAGGTCGAGCACGATGTACTTCGGCGCCTTGCCGTCGTTCAGGCCTTCCCACGCGGTCTTGCGATTGTTGTCGATCGCGCGCACCGCTTCGTTGTTCACCGAGCGGTCGCTGGCGAAGACGTTGGCCGCGATTTCCGTGGTCTTCAGGATGCCGCGGAAGATGCCGGTGTGCGAGCCGGTCTCCGTGAGCGGGACGCTGACGCGGCTGCCGCTGGCGGCGGTCACGAGGGCCGTGACGGTGTCGGCGTCCTTGGTCGTGTCGCGGTCGGCGTCCTTGACTTGCAGATAGACGTTGTTACCCGGCTTGAGGTCGATGGCGTTGCGGAATTCCTGGCGGAACTCGACGCCGACCTGCTTGCCGGAACGCTGCCGCTGCTCGCGGAGGCGATCCTCGAAGCTGACCTCCAGCTCGTCCTTGATCTCCGTCGCGGAGATCTTGAACTCCGCATCGGAGGCGAGGCGGATGTTCGAGACCGGTTTCGCGATCGCGGTGAACTGCTTCTTGAACTCCTCGGGGTAATCGTAGGTGATCGTGTCGGAGCCGTTCACTTGCAGGATGTTGTCGCCCGGCTTCGCGTCGCCCAACTCGGTCGGGAGCTCGGCGCGGAAGAAGCCCTTGCCGGCGGAGCCCGACTCCAGCCGCACGACTTCGCGGTCGCCGCTGCTCGTGGTCACCACGACCGGCACGTAGCTCTGGCCGCGGCTGACGCCGAGGTCCGCGTCCTGGATCACGATGTTGAGCGGGATGCCCGGCGGATGCCACTGCTTCGCGCTGCTGCCGATGAGGCCGATGCTGCGAAGGAGCATGAGCTCATCGCGGAAGCGGTTCTCCTGGCCGTAGAGCTCGGAGAGGCGGTAGAGGATCGCGTCGGCCACTTCGCTCGTCGGCGCCAGGTCCATCACGTTGCGGAAGCGCGCCTTGGCGTCGTCCGCGTCGCCGCGCTGCTGCGCGAGCACGCCGAGGAGGAACTCGCCGCGGCTTGCGCTGATTTTGTCCTTCGACTTCGCCATCCCCTCGAAGACCTTGGCGGCGTCGACGTACATCTTTTGGTTGAGGAAGCACTCGCCGATGCGGAACTGCGCGTCGACTGCTTCCGACGTGTTCGGGAAACGATTGATGAGCGAAGTGCACTCGGAGCGCGAGAGGTCGTAGCGGAGCGTCTTGAAATAGAAGTCGGCGAGCGCGAGCTGCGTCTTCGCTTTTTCATCGGCCGGCACGACGGTCGAGTTTTCGTTGGCGATGATCCAGCGGCGCAAGATGCGCTCGGCGGCGTCGCGCGAGGGCTCGTCTTCGCGCTGCAGGAGGCGATCGGAAACCCAGCGGAGGAAGTCGGCGGAGAGCTTGTCCTCGTGCTTCTGGAAGAGCGCCTCGTGTTCCTGGTAAGACTTCCAGGCCGCGATCGGGTCGCCCATGCGGAAGCTCTGCGCGGCGTGGAGGAGCGGCGCCCACTCGAGCTTGTCGTCGATCTCGGAGGCGGTGAAACCGAACTTGGTGCTCAGGCTGGCGAGCGCCTGCGAGGCCTGCGCGCGGAGCTTCGGATCGACGCCGGTGAAGCGGTTCACGGCGTTGCGCAGCACGAGGCCGGCGAGCTCCTGTTTCTCCATCGTGACGAGCTGCTGCGACCACGCGAGATAGTAGGTCGTGAGCGAGCCGCCGTCATTCGGGTTCTGCGCGGCGACGAGGCGGTTGAGCGTTTGCGTGAATTCCAGGTGCTGGTTGAGCTGCGCCTGGCGCAGCAAAAGGCCCGGCAGCCAGTGGCCCTGCACGGGCCCGAGCGCGGTGGTGAGATCGTTGAGCAGGGTGAGATCCTGCGGCGTCACTTCCTCGACCTTCTTGGAGCCGACGGTCTGGAAGAGCGTCTCGCCCCATTGCCACGGGACGCTGCCGATGCTCACGGCGAGATCGGCCGGACGAGTGGCCGCGAGGTGGAGCGCTTTCGCGGCGCCGGGGAGGTCTTTCTTCTCGGTGACCAGCATGTGGGCGCGGAGCAGTTGGAGATTGCCTTGCTGCGGGCCGCGGTTGGCGCGCGCGAGATAGGCGTCGATCGCCGGGAGCGCCCACGGCGCCGCATCGGTGAAGGAGGTGCCCATGGCGTAGAGCGTCGCCGGATCGGCGCCGGTCGGCTGTGCGTTCTTCGCGGATTCGAGCAGCCACTTCTTGCCCGCGGCCATGTCGCCCGTCGCGGCGTAGGCCACACCGAGCCGGCGCTGGAATTCATACGTTTGGTTGTTGCCGGGCTGCGTGGTGACCAACGTCTTGTATTCCACTTCCATGTCGGCGGGTTGGCGGTTCTGCTCGAGAACCTCAAAGGTGTAACGGCGGATGCCATCCCACTGATCGTTCGGCCAGGTGCTGCCACCGGCCTTGGCGATGGCGTCGTTCACCATGGCGACGACCTCGATGTTCTTCGGCGCGCCAAGTTGTTGCCCGGAGAGCGCGAGCGAAGGGATGGGGCCGGTCGCGCCGGGATACTTCGCGAAATACGCCTTGCAGGCGATGATGACTTTCGGGAAGACCCGCGCGTTGGTCATGGCGGCGATGATGTTGTTGCCGGCTTCCAAGCCGACGGCGCCGCCGGTCTCGAGGAGCTTTGGCAGGAGCGTCTCGCCGACCTGCGCGGCCTTCGCCCAGTTGCCGGTGTCGCGCGCCTGGATGTATTGGGTGATCTGCGTTTTCGCGAGGTCCTGCTGCCGCACCTCCTGAAGCATCTCGTTGAATTTGCGCGCGTTCGGGTCCTTCGCATTCAGCGCGAAGAACGGCTTGAACGCGGTCTGGATCGCATCGACCGCCGGCCCCCAGGTCATGGTGCGCGTGAGATATTTCTGGAACGCGGGGATGACCGCATCGAGCCGCGCGGTGGACGCGGCACGGACGTCGTCGAGGTCCTTTTGCGCCTTCTCAGCGGCGGCCTTGGCGTCGGCAACCGCCTTCTCCTGGGCTTCGGTCGGCTTCTTGCCATCGGCCGGCTTGGCATTGGTGCGCGCGGTCTTGTACGCCGTGTCGGCGGTCTCGAGCGCTTTGGTCGCCTCGGTGACGCCGGCGAAGCAGAACGTCGTCGCGAGTTGCGTGACGCGCGCGGATTCCGTCGAGAGGCCCTCTTTTTCGAGGAAACCGACCAGGCGCTGCTGGGTCGTCGGAAGATCCTTCGCGGCAAACGCCAGCGCGGCGAGCCGATAGGAGATTTCGCTCTGCGCGGCCTGTTGCAGCGTGTAGTTCTTCAGCGCCGGGAGCGTCGCCTGGGTCTGCTTGAGCAAGGCCTCGTACGCCTCGGGGCGTTTCAATCCCGAGACGATACCCGAGTAGATGTCCCACGCGCCGCCGTTGGCGGGATTGGCGGCGAGGACGGCGACGATCTGCTTCTCGGCTTCGGCGTCGTTTTTCGCGACGCGGAGCGCATTGGCGAGCGCGAGGCGCAGGCGGGGAGCCCACGCGGTCTTGTCCAGTTTCGGCAGGAGCGACGTGCCGAGCTTCACCGCGGCGTCCTCCATCTTCAGAGAAGGGAGATACTCCATCGCGAGGATCTGCAGTTGCGGGTCGCCGGTCAGCGTCGCGAATTCGGTGGCGACCGGCTCGATCAGCGCATAGCCGCTCGGGTCGCGGCGCGCCGCCTCGATGGCGCCGGCGGCGATCCCGTAGGTCCACGTGAAATTCGGCAACTTGCGCTCGGCCTGGTAGACCGGGATGGCGCCCTTGTAGTCGCCGGCGAGCGAGAGGTACATGAACTCGTACATCGTCGAGCTCGCGGGATCCTGCGGATACGCGGCCTTGTAGCGATGCACGGCCTCGGCCGCGCCCTTGTTGTCGCTGATCGCCGCGCGCTGGCGGATGAGCCGGAGCAGGAATTCGCGCGCGCGCTCATCCTGCGGGAACGACTCGGTGAATTCCGTCAGCGAACGCTCGACCATCGGAGCGTTGGTCAGGAGGGCTGCGGTGCGGATCGAGCCGGCGAGCGCGTCGGCGCGTTCGGGCACGGCGGGCGTGATCTCGGCGATGGTGCGATATAGCGAGAGCGCGTCGGCGACATTGCCGCCGGCTTCGCGCAGCTGCGCATTGAGCAACGCGATCGCCTGGGTGTTCGGGCCGGCGGGCGTCTCGCGCAGGAGGCGCTCGACGGTCTGCTGCGCGGTGATCAATTTGCCGGCCGCGATCTGCGTGCGCGCGAGCTCGAGCGCGATCGTCGGCTTGTCGGCGCCGCCGGCGCGGAGGGCGGTTTCCAGTTGGGCGATCGCCTGGTCGAGCTTGCCGGCCTTGGCGAGCGCGCGGGCGTCATCGATCGGCGCCGCGCCGGCCCAAAGGCTGGTGACGAGGAGCGCGGAGAGCGGGAGAGAGGAACGAAGTTTCATGAGGAGAGGAGTGAAGGTGTGGTTCTGTGGCACGGGCGTCCCGCCCGTGGGGCCAGCGGGCGTCCCGCCCGCTGATTCCGTAATCGTTGATTGGCGACTTCCAGCTTCGACAGGCGGGACGCCTGTCGGCCCCACGGGCGGGACGCCCGTGCCACCACTGCGTTCGCGGCGAAGTTGCATAGTTAGTTGGTGGTACCGGCGCCCGCGGCGGCGCGTTTCTGGATGGCCTCGACGATCTTCTGGGCGTTCGCGACCATCTTGCTGTTCGGGTAGGTCGAAATGAGCTGGTTGAACTTCTCCACCGCCCCGTCAAGCTTCTTCATCTTCACCAGGCAGCGCCCGTAATTGTAGAGGACGACGTCGATGAACTTGCTGTCCTGATACTGCTGGAGCGCCTCTTCATACAGGTCGAGGGCGCGCGTGAAATCCTCCTTGCTGTAGTAGTACTCGGCCATTTTCGAGAGCGCGTCGCCGGCCTGGTTGGAGTTCGGGAATTTCTCGAAGCACGCCTTGAACGCGAGGAACGCCTCGTCGTAGTAGTTCTTGTTCTTTTGCACCGTGCCGAGCTCCTCGTAGCACTCGCCGACCGAGTACTGCGCGGCGGGCGCGAGCGGCGAATTCTTCAGCGCCGCGAGCCGGCGGAAGACGCCGATCGCCTCCTGGTACTTGCCCTGTTTCTGGCTGACCTGGCCCATGAGGAGCAGCGCGTCGTCGACGAACGGGCTCTCCGGGAAGCGGCGCTGGAGCTCCAGGCACATCTGCGCCGCGCGGCCGAGGTCGTCCATCGCGTAGTAGATCTTCCACATCTGCACATAGGTCTGCTCCAGCAGCCGCTGGTTCAGCGCGCCGTAGCTCTTCGCCACCTGCTCGGTCTCGGCGAGCGCCTGCTTGTATTTGTCCGTCGCCTGCTTGGTCAGGCCGAGGTCCTTGTAAATGTTGCCGATGTTCTTCAGCGCCTCGCTCGTCTTGAGCGCGGTCTTGAATTTCAGTTCTTCGTCGCTGATCCGCGCATTCGCCACCGAGAGCGGATTGAGGTTGCCCTCGATGAGCTTGGCGACCGCCTTGCGCGTCGCCGGCTTGTCCTCGAGCGAGACGTTGTCGAGGTACTCGATCTCGAGAATGTCGCCGACCTCGCCGACGATCGCGCCGGGCTGCGGCGTGTCACCCTGCTTGGCGATCGGGATCACGCCGACGAAGACGCCGGAGTGGTTCGGCGCGTCGGGTTTGGTCGGGTCCTCTGGCTTCTCAGTTAGGGTGACTTTTTTCTCGTCGACGACCTTGTAGACCGGCTCCGCTTTCTCCAGCGCGTCGGCGGGGTTCACGACTTTCTCCGCGCCCTCGGCGGGGACTTCCTCGATGAGATGCTTGGTCCGCACGATGACCTCCAACTGGTCGGCCTTCGCCGAAACGTCGCGGTCGGCATCCTGCACGTAGAGGAAGGCCGGCTTGTCGAGCACCACCGCGCCGACGGATTCCGCGAACGCGCCGTCGACCACCTTGACCCGCGCATTGCCGACGACCAGGATCTGCTTGACCCGCGGCACGTTGAGCTGCGCGTCGGCCGTCTGCTTGTCGATGGTCGTGACCTTGATCTTGTCGGTGCCGATCAACTGCACGATGCCGTCGCCGGGGATCGGCTCGCCGAGCTGCGTCCGCAGGCTCCCGATGAGGACCGAGGCGCCGGTCGTCACCGGGTAGCAGGTGATCGTCTCCTTGTCGCCGGCGGTCGTCTCGATGGTGGCCACGATGCCGACGTCGCCCGCCTGCGCGGAGAGGTCCTTGTCCTCGATCTTCACGTAGAGCCGCTTGCCCGCGTCGAGCTTCTCGGACTCCTGCGCCTTCGGATCGATCGAGGTGCCGACGTTCTTGAAGGCCTCGATCGCGTTGCCGTACCGGCCAAGTTTGAAGTGCGCCTGCCCAATATAATAGTAGGCGTCGTTCGAGTACGGCGTGCCCGGGTGTTCCTTGATGACCTTGCGCAGCTCGGCGAACGCCTCCTCGTACTTGGCCAGCTCGAAGAAGCAGATGCCGACCTGCAAACTCGCGTCGCCCACCTGGTCGGCGTCCTTGTTCTCCTCGACCGCGACCCGCCGGAACTGGTCGAGCGCGAGGTCGTATTTCTTCTCGACGAGGAACTGTTTGCCCATCCGCAAGCGGGCGAGGAAACGCCAGCGCGAGACCGGGTAGCGATCGAGCACCGCCTTGTAGAGATCGATGGCGGCGGTGAGCTCCCCGGCATCGAAGCGGGCATCGCCGGCGTCGAGCAGCGCCTTGGCCTTCTTGTCGTCGATCAGCGAGCCGGCGCCGCCGCCGGCCGGCGGGGCTTGGGCGAACGCGACCGGCGCGGCGGTCAGCAGGAGAGCGGAAAGGGCGGCCAGGAAAGCTGACTTCGACAGTGGGGACATAAAGGGGTTGGTGGATATACCTCGCGAAGGGAGGGAGATTAGCAGGATTCCTCTGCCGAAGGACGGACACGCGGCGCGCTGCCGCGTCGTGAAAAATGCCTGACCCATGGGAGGACCGCGAAGCATGGGCGGGCAGTTTGAAAAATCAACAAGAGAAAGGGAGGAATGACGAAGGACGAATGACGAAGGACGAATGACGAATGACGAATGACGAATGACGAATGACGAATGACGAATGACGAAGGGGCGCGTCGAATTCGTCATTTCGTCATCCGTCATTCCCCCCTACGCCGGCCGCTGCACCACCATCGGCGCGCTCCCCGCCTCGTTCCCCGTCTTCAGCACCACGTAAACCTTCAGCGCCACGTGCGCGCCGGGCTGGGTGAGCGAGAAGCCCGTGAGGAACTCCCGCGGGTCACCCGGCAGATGCGTGTCGATCGTCACCGCATCGTCGTCGTGGTAGGCGTCGCCAGGGTTGCCGCGCAGCTCGTAGTGGTCCAGCTCGGCCTCCTCCGACGCCTCGTAGACCACCTTCGCCAGATCCGGCGCCTGGAAGACCGCGCTCGCCTGCACCGGGTCCGGCGTGTGGCCGGGCGCGGGCGTCAACGCCGGCAGCGTCTCCACCAGCACCGGGAACTGCGCGCACCGAGCTGCCACCGCGAGCCGGTACGCCTTGATCGTGAGGTAAGCCGAGCGCTTGCTCTCCTCGCGAAACGCCCGCGCCAGCACCAGGTCCTGCGCCGCGATCCTCTCCTGCGCGTACACCACCTGCAACGCCGCCAGCGCCGTCGCGAATTGCGCCTGCGTCGTCCCATCGGAGAGCGCCAGCGGCAGCGTCACCCCGCCGGGCGCCGGCGCCCCGTTGAGCTTCGTCCAGAGCGACGCCGCATCGCGCATTGGATTGATGAACTTCTCCTCCCCGAGCGTGATGCTCGGCCCCCGCGGCCGCGCTTTCATGTAGGCCGTGCCGACCCAATAGGCATCCATCAACCCCGTAAACTCAATGAGCCAGGCGAGCAGCTGCGCCTTCTTCAGATCGATGTCCCCGCGCGCGAGCGCCATCGTCGTGAGCGCATCGATCACCTCCGTCGCCTGCGTGTCGAGGGTCGTGCTCAGATCGGTAAACTGCGCCAGGCTCTGCGCCAGCTTCGCCTCATTGTACGTCACGATCGGAACCGGCAGCTCAGCGTCGACCTGCGACCAGTGGGCGATGAACTCATTGATCGTGGGGCGGTAAGAGGAGTTATTGGTGATTGGCATGGGGTGTTGGGAGGTGAAAAGCTGAGATCGACGGTATCCGACCACAAACCCAGCGCAAGGAATTTCCGATTTCGAGCCTGTATTTTCGCATCACAGGCTCGCTAATTTCAAAGAATCATACCAGAAATTCGAGAGTCATTGCTCATAATTCTGGAGGCCGAGTTATGAATCGAGGAGCGCTGCCGGGTGGCCATGGAAGATTATCGTCATCCACCAGCTTCGCCCCTAGGCGAGGGCGGCAATCAGCGCGCGCGCCTGTTGATTGAGCACATGCTCCGCCGGAAGCGCCGCCGCGAGCATCGGCCCCGCGCTCTCGACATCCGCGCGCGCGCCGTCCAAGTCTCCACTCCTGCGCCGCCCCTCGGCGCTCAGCAGCAGAGTGGCCGCCACATCCGGGTGATCCTCCCCGAAAACGCGCCGCCGAATCTCCAACGCCCGCTCGGCTCGCTGCAAAGCCGCCGGAGCGGGGACGAGCGGCTCGGCTTCCGAAACCGCGCCAAGCTCGCATTCCGCCCAGTTGTGAAGCACCTCGGCGATTCGGTCATGCTTGCGTCCCAGCGCCGCCCCCATGTCCTGCAATGCGCGCGCGAACAGAGCCTTAGAGTCCTCCTCCTTCCCGCTTTTCCAAAGCAACCGCGCCAGTTGGCCACGAGTAACAGCCGGCTCCCGGCTCGCCTCGCCCCTTGTTTCGCGATAAATCTCCAGCGCTTGCCGAAAGCCCGCTTCGGCTTCCGTGTAGCGGCCTTCCGCGAGGTGGACGCGCGCCAGCGAGTGGAGGGTGGTGGCAAATGCTGGATGCATCTCGCCGAAGTGCTGCCGCGCTATCTCCAGCGCCTGCCGATAACCCTGCTCGGCTTCGGTGTAGCGGCCTTGCGCCAGATGCACGCGTGCCAGCTCGTGCAGGGTGAGGCCCAATGCCGGATGTTTCTCGCCAAGGTGCTGCCGAGATATCTCCAGCGCCTGGCGAAAACCCTGTTCGGCTTCGGTGTAGCGGCCTTGCGCCGAGTGCACGCATGCCAGTGCGTGAAGTGTGGTGGAAAAGCCCGGATGCCGCTCGCGGTCGAGCTGCCGTTCTATCTCAAGCGTCTGGCGAAATCCCTGTTCGGCTTCGATGTAGCGGCCTTGCGCCAGGTGCACGCGCGCCAACTCGTGAAGGGCGGCAGCAACCCTCAGATGCCTGTCGCCGTGGTGCTGCCGATAAATCTCCAGCGCCTCGCGCAATCCCTGCTCGGCTTCGGTGGAGCGGCCTTGCGCAAGGTGGACGCCCGCCAGCTCGTGCAGGGACGTAGCGTGATTCGGAGAGTTCGCTCCATTAACCGCAAGACTGCTTTCCAAATCCAACTGAGCGACGGCCTCGGCCTCGGCCAGCCGGGCTTGGTGAAATAGGTATGAGGTAAATCGGTACGTGAGCCAGCCGGTTTCGGAAAGCGCGACAATTGAGGAATGGCGTTCCGCGGACAAGACGGCCAAAAGGTGTGGCTCAGCAGCACGGTAGCTGGGCCAGAGGCTTACGTCGTCATAGGGATCGCCCGCCGGCGCGACGTGATGAAGGAAACGGAGCGCCATCCGGTAGGCGGCGGGGCGCTCGGCGGGCTCGACCTGTTCCCGGCCGAGGGCGTGGTGGCGGGTGTGGACGAGGTCGCCCTCATCACCGCCGGTCAGCAGGCCTGCTTCCGCGAGGGCCGCCCGCGCCTGGACGATGGGCAGACGGGCGCGCAGGGCGGCGTCGATCTCTGCGCGCTCGGTGGCCGAGACGTCCGGCGTGTCGCGGAGGAAGCTGTCCATCTTCCCCCAATACTCCTCGGGAATGGGCGCGGGCGCGAGATGGACGAGCAGCCGCCACACAATGCGCGCGAGCGGCGGGAGGGCGGCGACGGTCTCCGCGAGAACTTCGGCGTGGGACCGCCCGGCCACGGCAACTTCCCCTGTCAGGGCGAAAAAGCCCGGCTCGGGATGGAGCACTAGCTCGAAGTCCCAGCCAGTTTGCCGCAGGCGCCGGGCGACGTCGTCGAGCTTCAGGGGATCGAAGTGCGCGGGGTCGCCGCGGAGGGCCGTCGTCAGCAACACACCACGCACCTCGTGCGGCGGAATCTCCCCGCTGGCGTCGTCGTCTTTGGCCCAGGCCTCGCGGAGATGCGCGATGGCTTCGCTTTCGTTGTAGGGCTTGACGTGCAGGAGCTTCAGGCGCGCCGGCGGCCAGTCGTGGCAGGGGTGCGACGCCTCGAAGGAAAGTGACAGGGGGTGAATGCGGCTGGTGATGATCTGCACGCCGCGGTGGTGCAGGAGCTGGAGCCGGAAGAGGTGGTCGAGGGTCACCAGGTCGTCGGCATTGTCCCAGACGAGACAGTAGGGCGGGTGGAGCGGATCGGGCGCGTCGGGCAGCTCGAGGAGCCAGGTGATGGCCGCGACGATGCGCGCGGCGTCGTCCCACTTCTCCGGCGGCGTGCCGGGCGGGGCGTCGAGGCCGAGCCACTCCTTGTCGGCAAGGAGCGCGAGGTGGCGGAGGATGTCGCCCGGCTGCCGGAGGTTGAAGGTGAGGGCGCGGTAGCCGCGGTGGAGGAGGCGGTCGGCGATGTTGGCGGCGAGCAGCGATTTGCCGTGGCCGGATTCGCCGTAGAGATAGAGGTTCGTGCCGGGCTCGGGGACGTCGCCGGGCTGCAACAGGGGCGGGCGCGGGACGAAGACGGTGCCGGCCTCGCGCCAGAGTTTGCGCGTGCGGTGGCCGGGCGTCCACCGGTCCGGCTGGTGATAGTGATGGCCGCCGCGCCCCTGGATGTCCTCGCGCCGGAGGGCAAAGGCCTCGAAGCCGCGGCGGGCCTCGGCGTCGCGCTCGCGCTGGACGCGTAGCAGGTCGAGAATGATGGAGGCGCCGGAGTAGCGGTCGCGCTCGTGCTGCTGCACCTCGCGGATGAGCGGGAGAACCTGGTCGTGGATGAGGAGGTTCAGGCCGGCGAGGCCGGTGAGGAGCTGGCGATGCTGCGGCCCGTGGACTTCCTGCAAGAGGAGGAGGGTCTGGCGGACCTGCGGCAGGAGCTCGTCCCAGCGCTGGCCGGCGCTTTGGAAGAAGGCGCGGAACTCGGCGTGGAAGGTTTCGGTTTCCGCGAGGTGGAGGGTCAGCTTCGTCCAGTCGAAGCCGGGCAGGCGCACGGTGGCGGCGGCCATCGTGTCGAGCTTCGCGGCCAGGGCGTCCATCTGCCCGCCGAGGTGGGCGAAGGCCGCGGTGTGCGCGTGCTGGGTGAAGCGGAGCTCGGCGTGAAACTGGAGCAGCAGCGCGGCGAAGGCGGGCGGGTCCTTTTCCAGGCTGGCCTTGGCGTGCTCGTGGAAATGCGCGGCGAACTCCTGCTCGAAGCGCTTCGCCAACTCGGCGGCGAGGTCCGCGGGCGGCGCCGGGTCATCCTTCCCCTGGAGGACGAAGCGCGCGAAGGGTTCCCACGTTTTCGCGTCGAGCACCTCGACCCCGCCCGGCGCGATGGCGTGCCCGGCAGCGATGTCGCCGAGATCGACGCGGCGGAACTCCCCGCCGCTCGGCGCCTGCAGCACGGCGAGCCAGCACGGCTCGGCGCGCGGCACCGCGCGGACGAGTGCTTCGCGCGACGGACTGCCTGCCGGGAGACGCTTCGCCTCGGCATCGATGATGGAGCGCAGAGCGTGGGCGGCGAGGCGCGCGAGGTGGTGGTTGAGGCCGACTTCTTCCGCCGAAAGGGGCAACTCGGGATCCAGGGAATCCCTGCGCGCGGCGAGCCGATTGATGGCGTAGCCCAGAGATCCCGTGACGACGCCGCAGGCCAACTTGGTCAGAAGGTCGGCGCCCGGATCCACCATAAACAGGTTGGTTCCATAGCCAAAGATGCTCGCGAGAATGAGGGGATGTAACTCGTTCGACCTGCCCATGAGCGTGAGCAATAGACGATCTCGCGCGGGAGGTCGAGGAGAAGGCGGCCGCTCCCGCATGGCGCGATGGCACCAAGGGCCGGCCGACCAGTAGGATGGCGGCCTTGCAGAGTGACACCGTCCCTCCTCCACAGGGCGGAGGAGCGACTTTCGGGAGCAGGGCTTGCACCGCAGTACATGCAGGGTGTGATATTCCGAAGCAGGCCGCCTTGCCGGCCTAAGGAATCCCCAAGCCAACGCTCTCTCTTTGACCAATGAAATCCGTTCTCCCGTTCCTCATTCTGGTGCTTTCCAGCGTCGCTTTCCTGCAGGCCGCGCCGCTCCCGAGCGCCGTCACGGAGGCGGACCTCGATGTGGCAGCGTGCCAGGTCCTGCGGGGCGCCACGGCTGAGCCGTTGGACGCCGACAGTTTGCATGGGCTACTGGGCTTCGATGAAGTGGCGGGCAAGGAGACGAGGCGGCCGCGGCCGTCGCGCGCGCCGCAGGGCGAGGCCCTGCCCCAGTATCTGCTCGTCTTCAAGAAACCGGTCGCGATCGGCACGGTGCTCGGCGCCAGTGGCGAACTGCGCTTGCACAAAAGCGGCGCGCCGTGGCCGGCCAATGTCGCGAACCCGTCGGACTGGGTTGCGCTCGAAGTCCCCGCGAGCCAGTCGTCGCCGTCGTTCGCGCCGCTGCCGCCCGGCGCGCAGACGCGGGCGGTGCTCGCGAGCCTGCCGACGCGCAAGGACGGGCCGTATCTGCGGCTGCTCGCGCCGCGCGTGACGAATCACACGCCGGCCGGCACGGCGAACGCAGAGGCGGAATGGACGACCGAGCCGATGCTGAGCGCGCCGTACACGTTTGACGCCGGGCACATCACGCGCGGGTATGGCGAGTGGATCAATGCGGGCAAGAACGGGAAGGGGATCAATCCGCATGCGCCGGTCACCGACGTCGCGCCGACCTGGATCGTCCT
>DASYIS010000316.1:0-27346 GCA_035997375.1 Chthoniobacteraceae bacterium | reverse complement strand
CCGGCTCAGTTCGGGCAGTTGATCGCACTCACGCAGCTTTATCTCTTCAATAACCGGCTGACCGCAGTGCCGACGCAGCTGGGCGACTTGACATCGTTGAGGGAACTCCGACTCCAGAACAATCAACTGACCTCGTTGCCTCCGCAAATCGGTCGCCTCAGTACGCTCACACTACTTTATCTGCACACCAACCAATTGGCGGCGGTGCCGGCGGAGTTCGGTAAGCTGCGCGCTTTGGAGCACCTCCTGTTGATGTCGAACAAGCTCACCTCGCTCCCTACAGAGTTGAGACAGCTCCAGAAACTCAAGCGGCTCTGCTTGCACGACAACCCTGCACTGGACCTCTCTCCGTCCGTCTTGGGCGCTGACCCGCGAAAAACCCAAGATGGATTTGCCTCGCCGCAAGCCATCATGGACTTCTACTTCAGCCGGCGGACGGAAGCGACGCGACCCTTGAATGAGGTGAAGATGATCCTCGTCGGCCGCGGAGGCGCGGGAAAGACGAGTACCGTACAGGCGTTGCGCGGCGAGCCTTTCCATGAGGGCGAGGACAGCACGCCGGGTATCGCGCTTTGTGATTGGAAATTGGTTGGATGCCAAGGCGACCCGGTAACGGCGCACGTGTGGGACTTTGCAGGGCAAGTTATTACGCATGCACTGCACCAGTTTTTCTTCAGCGAGCGAAGTGTCTACGTGCTGGTGCTTACGGGGCGGGAGAACAGCGAGCGCGAGGATGCGGAGTATTGGCTTAAGTTGATCTACGCCTTTGGTAAGGACGAAAAGGGCGAGGGGCCACCGGTCATTGTGGTGCTTAACAAATGGGACGTGCCGGGCTGCCGTCCGCGAGTAGATCGAGGAGCATTGCGGGAGCGCTATACCTTTATTCGCGGTTTCGTGGAGACGGACTGCAAGACGAAGAAGGGAATCGACGACCTGGAGAAGGCCCTCTGTTCGGAGGTGGATCAGCTGCCATGGGTGCGCGAGCCATTTCCCGCCACTTGGGACGCGGTGCGCCGGGCGCTCGCGAGGGGTGCCGACAAGCGTCCGCATCTCCCTTATACCGATTATCGTCTGCTCTGTGCGGCGCACGACGTGACGGAGGAGCGCCTGCAGGATTCGTTATCGGACGTTCTGCACAATCTCGGAGCTGCGCTGAATTACCGAAACGATCCACGATTGCGTGAGGCGACGGTGCTACAGCCGGAGTGGCTGACGAATCACGTTTACGCCCTTATGCGCCACGCAGAGACGCAGGAAGGGATGATTCGCCACGCCGATCTGCACAAGGTGCTGAGCGATGAGCCTAACCCGGCTGTGCACGCCTACCTGATTCACCTTATGGAGCGCTTCGAGATCGCCTATGCGCCCAGGACAGGCGCGGTCGGTCTCTGGTTAGTGCCGCAGGCGCTACCCGATGAGCAACCCGAGGGCGCGGCAGCCTTCGCCACGAAGTCCGGTGCGACGCGGCTGCGCTACACGTACCCGGCTCTGCCAGAAGGGTTGGTGGCGCGGGCGATCGTGCGCTTGCACGAGTTCATCGAGGAGACCGACGGCAAGAAGCAGTTGTGGGCGAGCGGCGCGATCTTGACGCGCGAAGGAGCCCGCGCTCTGCTCCGCAAGGAACCGCAGGACCGGGTGGTGATGATCACGGTGACCGGGCTGGACCGGAGAACACGCCAGCAACTCGCTGGGCTCTGCCGAGCGGAGATGCGGGACATTCACAGGGAGATCCCGGGGCTCGATCCGACGGAAGAGACGCAAGTGCAGACCGCATGGGTGGAGACGGCGACGCTGGAACTCGACGAGGAGAAGGGCCGTATGACGGGCGTTTCAAAGAAAGGCGTCGGCACGGTGGTAATCGATCCTGCGAGAGCGAACGACGCCTACTCCGAAAAACCCGCACGCACCGTGGAGGTCTGGAAGCCGACGGTTTTCATCAGTTACTCGAAGAACAACGTGACGCAACGCAAACGGCTGGAATCGGAGCTGAAGATCCTGAAGAACGCCGGCCTGCTCGCCGGCCATTGGCAGGATCGCATGATCGATCCCGGCGATAAGTGGGACGCGAAGATTCAAGGGGAGTTGGGCGGCGCGGACGTGGTGATCATCCTCGTGAGTAGTGCAGCGCTGTCGACGGACTACATTACCGAGCATGAAATTCCGAAGGCGCTGGCGCGAGAAAAGGCCGGCGAAGCCGTCGTAGTGCCGCTGATTCTCGAAGAATGCCGATGGGATTTGACGGCCCTTACCGATCTGAACGCGGTCCCGGATAAGGGCAAAGCGCTGAATAAATGGACGCGGCAAGCGGATGCGTGGAAGACGGTTTCAGAAGGGCTTGAGCGGGTGTTCCGTAGGTTGATGGAAGAAGGAAAAGACCGGAGGTGAGGCGCGGGGCTTCTCGCGCTCCTGCCGGAGCGCATGCGTGTTTTTCGTGCGGTTCCGGTGGTTCCGCTCGGACCTCGCTTCACCACCGGCTAATCTCATTTCCCCTCCGGGGCCGGTCGGCTCAGGCGCCACCGGCCAACTACCGTTCCGCGAGCGCGCCCTTCTCCGCCCCGTTCTCGCGGCGCGGGTGGCTTTCCAGGAGGCGGCGGGCGCTGGCGTCGTCGGCCATGCCGACCGTGGCCCAGTCGTGCGCGTGCCGGCCGTAGTTGGCCCAGAAGGCGCGCAGGTTGGCGTTGGCGACGAATTCCGGGTGCTCCACGAGGACATCGTACGGGCCGGGGCGGCTGAAGATTTTCGCCATGATCGGCACGAGATCGAGGACGAAGAGGGTCCCGAAGATCACGAGGAACTGGAACAGGCCGGCGATCCATTTCTTCCCCTGCTCGCCGCGCTCCGTCTCGTCGGCATCGGGCGCGGGGAGGAAGATGACGCGGTAGAGGCCGATCGTTTCCTCCATCGGATCGAGCACGCCGTTCATCTTCCGCTCGAGCCGCGCGATGTGCGGGCCGTAGCGCTCGTCGGCGCGCTTGACGCCGCTCGCGTGCTCGGCTTCGAGCGCGGCGGTCTGGTCGGCGAGGCGCTGGAGGCGCAGCGGCTGCTCGGCCTCCGTCTCGGTGATTTCCGCGATGACCTTGGCGAGCCGGTCCTTGCGGATGCGCTCCTTTTCCTGCGCCTCCTCGAGGTACGCGGCGCGCTTGGCGCCCAGCGCGTCGAGGTAGGAATTGCGGTCGACCAGCCGCGCGGCGGCCAGTTCCTTGTCGCTCGTGATGAGCGCCGCCTGCTGCGCGCGCTTCGCGTTTTCCGTCTGGCTGATCTCGGCGAAGACCGCCTTGTCGCGCAATTGCAGGTCCTTCGTACGCGGCCCTTCGCCACCTTTCTTGGGCTCAGGGTAGAATTCATTCGGCTGCCCGTTGACCTCCCGCGCGATCGCCTCCACGAGCCGGCGGTGGAGGTCCTGCTTTTCCTCGAGCACGGTCGAGGTCTTCGCCAGCGTCTCTTTTTGCGCCTCGATCTGCGCGATGACGCTCCGCGTGGCGCCGCTCGCCGGCGCGACGAATTCCGGTTCGCTCGCCTTCTTCCGCTCCTCCTCCATCCGCTCGTCCGCGTAGACCTCGGTGTTGATGATCGCCTTCTCCAGCGCGGGTAGCTGCGCGGTCAGCGCGTCGCGTTTCACCGTGTAATCCGCGATGAATTGCTTGCGCGCAGCCGCTTCGTCAGCGCGGATTTTCTCGAGCGCGACGGCGAGCTCCTTGCGCTTGCCCGCCTCTTCCTCGCGCAAGTTGTTGAGCTTCCCCTGGAGCTCCGTCTGGTACCGGTGCGTGATCGCGGAGCGGTATTGATCGAGACAAAACGGAAACGCGATCGCCACGCTCACCACGCCGGCGAGCGCGAAACGAAAGACGACCTGCATCAGCTTGCGGTACCACGGCTGGAACGGCCGGTAGGTCGCGAGCAGGATGCGGTCGGTGTTCATGATGACGAACGCCCACGCCAGCGCGATCGCCGCGACCGCGGGCCACGGCGGTTCGGCGAAGCGGCTCTTCGCGTAGAAGACCATGCCGAGGAAGGACATGATCGTCGGGATGAGCACCGTGCTGCCGAGCACCGCCACGCGCTCGCGTTCCGTCGCCGGGCAATGCTGGAGCGTCTCCCAGCGCGCGCCGGCGAGCCAGTAGAGCACGCGCATCCATTTGTCCGAACCCGAGGGCGCATCGGCATCGGGCGGGAGTGGCTGGGACGGGGGCTGCCAGTGCATGGTAACGCGGAATGGTAGCAGGGGGAAGCGGGGAAGCCAGCGCGGAGATGGGGGCGGTGGGAACAGCCGCGCCCAAGCCTTGAATTCGAATGGCGGGGACGTAAACTTTCGGCATGTCGTTCGCGCAACTCAAAGAAGAAGCGGCCAATCTTGAACCCCGCGAACGTCGCGAATTGATGGCCTTTCTGGCTGCGCGAGACACGGCGGGCGACGAAGAGTTCCAGAAGCTGCTCGCCGAGGAATTGGATAATAAGGACCCGGAGAACTGGTTCACTTTGGATGCGGCCCGGAAGAAGTATGCCGCGGTCGAGGCGGGCGAGTGATGCTTTTCGAGCACGTTTGTCGATCGGGACGCCGAGCCGCACAGGCGGGACGCCTATGCTACCCATCCGTGGCGGCGCGCGTTTTGAATAAAAACGCCTGAAGTCGAATGCTATCGCGTCAGCACCCGCGAGAAGAGCAGCTCGAACCACCCGCCGTACACCACCTCCGCGCCGAAAAACACCAGCACCCACGCCCACCACCGCAGCCGCACGAGCGCGGTAAATGGAGCGAGGATCGCGAGCAGGATGCAGGCGATCCAGAGGCTCTTCGCGCAGTGCCACGCATCGGTGAGGCCGACGAGCGAGGTGGAACTGAGCGGGAAGGCTTCGCCTTGCCTGGCATCGCCGTTGCGCCATTTGTTGCGCCAGGAGAGCCGCGGGTCGAGCCACTGCCGATGCGCTTTCATCGGCGCGAACACGCTGCGGTCGTAGTGGAACTGGAGCTTGTCCATCACGGCGTCGAGCGACGCGGCGAGGAGGAGCATCGACAGCGAGAAGAGGATGAGCGAACGCGGGGAGCGAGAGGTGGAGAGCATGGAGCGCTTCTCATTTTGGCGGCGCTTCAGTCGAACTGCCGCCCGCCGAGCAATGCCTTCACCGCCGCCAGGTACTTCTTGAAGTCCGGCGGGTACGCGTTGTTGCCGGTGCTCTCCAGCCGGTGTCCCTCTTCGATGATGGTGGCCGACCACTGCGTGCCGTCCTCCGAGGGGATCTCGTAGGTTTTCTTCCAGTCCCACACTTTGAGCGCATCGAGCGCCAGCCCGAAGGCGGTCCACTGTTCCGCGGTCGGCGTGATCGTCTCCACCGTCTCCTTCTGGCTCTTCACCACCTTGTAGCGCAGAGCGCCGTCCACGAGGTCGACGTGAGTGCGGCCGCCGGGTCCGTAGTGGCCGATGTAGAGCGAGAGTTTCTGCGGAAGCCGCGCCGGCTCCGCGGCCGGGGCGGTGCCGAGCATGGTTGCGAGGAGCGTGAAGAAGAGGAGGAGTTTCATGACCGGGACTTATTTCTCCGCGATTTCGATGACGACCACGTTGCTCCAAGCCTGTCCCTGCCAGCCCGACTGGTATTCCTCGTAGAGGTATTGCACCGAGTAGAGGCCCGGCTTTTTCAGGTCAAAAAACTCGAGCAGGTTGTAGTTTCCCTCCGTCACGTCGTCCTTGCCCGGGGCCATTTCCACCGGGTAATTCTTGTCGCGCGAGCCGCCGGGGGCGAACGCGCCGTAACGCACTTTGCCGGACTCGGTCAGCGGCGCCGGCGCGCCGAGCTGGTCGCACACGCGGATGCGGTGGTTCGGCCAGAATGCGCTGTGCCAGACGGTGAGCGGCCCCTTGGAGACGTTCGTCTTCGTGTAGCGAACCAGAATCGGCTCGCCGGGCTTGAACTTCGTGCGCTCGAGCTCGATGCGCGTGACCAGCCCCTTGCTCGGCTCGCCCGCGGGGGCGGCGAAGCCGGCGTGGTGCAGAGCCAGAGAGAGGAGGATCGCGGAGAAAAAGAGTTTCATGGGGAGTTCAGGGAGCTTACGTGTCGCCGGCAGATTTCTTAGATCAAGCGCCGCCATCATTCCGCGGGCGCGAGCAGTTTCTGCAAGGTCGGCCGCATGGCGTCGGCCCAGATCTGGT
This sequence comes from Chthoniobacteraceae bacterium, assembly GCA_035997375.1. Lineage (GTDB taxonomy): Bacteria > Verrucomicrobiota > Verrucomicrobiia > Chthoniobacterales > Chthoniobacteraceae > DASYIS01. The sequence continues at coordinate 21,203 of DASYIS010000316.1, read as the reverse complement.
ACCCTTTCGCGTTCAAGTGCGTGCCGTCCGGGGAGATGGCGGTGGAAAAGACACCGTCCTGGTCGAGGAAGGCTTGGTAGAGATCGAGGTAGAAGACGGACTTGTCGTCGTTCAGCAAGGCGAGCCGCTTGTTCGTTTCGACGATGCGCCGGCGCACGGGATCGGCCGGCTCACTCGAAGGGAAAATCGAGAGGAGCAGGACTTTGCTCACGGGCGATTTGGCGCGGATGGTCGCCACGATCCGCCGCACTCCGCGCGCGAGATCGTCGGGCGAGAGGTCGGCTTTCAGTCCGAGATTGTTGATGCCCGCCAGCACGACGACCACCTTGGGCGCGATGTGGTCGAACTCCCCATGCGTGATCCGGTAGAGGATATTCTGCGTCGTGTCGCCGGCGACTCCGCAATTCAGCACGCGCATCCCGCCGAATTCCTTCTTCCAGACGTCCTTCCCGAGGATGGGCCAGAACTCCGTGATCGAGTCGCCGAGGAAATAGATGTCCGGCGGTGCCTCGCGGCCGGCGTGGAGCACCAGCCCGCTCAGGTAGTTGTGCTTGCCGAGCCATTTCTTGTCGTAGCTCGGCAGCGGCACCTCGGGTCCCGGCTCGGCCGCGCCGGCGCCGCCGCACGCGAGGAGGAGGAGAAGCGTCCCCGGTTTCACGGCGTGAACATCGGGCCGCCGGGCGCGGCGGAGACGCCGCCGTTGCCCAGCAGCAGGAGCGAGCTGAAATCCATCCCAAGCCGCCGCGCGCATTGTTCGCGGAGTTGCGAGGTGGCATCGATCAGCCCGCCGGTCAGCGGGGCGAGGCTGCCCGCGAGGTCGGCCTCCGGAGACTGGATGCTGATGGTCCCCTGCACGCTCGCCTCGGAGCTGGCGGTGACCGCGCTCTCGGTGGGGAGAAACGTGTCCGCGACCAGGAGAATGTTGCCGCCCGCGCCGAGGACCGCATTGGCGCTGATCCGGCTGTGATCGAGGATCACGAACCGCGGATCGATCGAGACGTTGCCGCCGTTCAGCCCCGCCTCGGCGAGGATCGTCGAGTGGTCGAGCAACAGCAGGTGCGTCGTCCGGAGCGTGACGGTGCCGGCGTCGCCGGCGACGGCGCGCGCGCTGAGGCTGCTGTCGCGCAGGATGATGTCCGACGCGGAGACGATCTCGACCGTGCCGGCGCTGCTCAGCGCGGAGGTGGTGCGAATGGCGCTGGCGCTTTCCAGCGAAAGCGGACGCTCGACGCTCAGCGCGACGCTGCCCGCGAGGCCCGCGCCGGTGGCCGAGGCCTCGATCGCCGCGACGTTGCGCAACGTCGCCTGGCCCGCCGCGATGCGCACGCTGCCGCCGGCGCCGCTGCTCGTCGAGGTCGCGGCGAGCATCCCGCCGTCGCGGAGATTGAGGACGCCCGCCTCGATTTCCAGCGTGCCGCCGGGGCCGCCCGCGCCGGTCGCGCGGCTGCCGGTATAGACCCCGGCCGGGAAGAGCGGCTCCAAGCCGGCCAGGACCGTGAGCGATCCCGCCGCGAGCCGGATGCTCCCGCCCGCGCCGAGCCCGAACGTCTCGGCCGAGATGCGGCTGCTGCCCGTGAGGAGCAAGTCGTCGCTGCGCACCGAGATGTCGCCGCCCGCGCCGGGACCGCGTGTGTTCGCGAAAATGCCGCCGCCATCGAACAGTGAGAGCCGGCCGATTTCCACGAGCACGCTGCCGCCGCGGCCGGGTTCGGTCGAGGAGACGCTCTCCGCGGAGACGCCGGTGAAGAGGCCCGTCGCGGTTCGGCGAAAGACCGCCTCGTCCGCCCGCACCACGACGTCGCCGCCCGCTCCGCTGCCGAAGGTGTTGGCCGAGATGCGCGCGCCATTCTCCAGCCGAATCGTGCCCGCCTGCACCTGCACATTTCCGCCGGGGCCGCCGGCACCCGTCGAGAACGTGTCGGCGGAGATGCTGGAGAACGCGCTTCCCTGGCCGGTCATCAAAATGTCGTCCGCGGTGACCTTCACATTTCCGCCGCGGCCCAGCCCGAAGGTGTTGGAAGAGATCTGCCCGCCCTGCAGGAGCCGGAGGCGGCCCGCTTCGACCAACACCTCGCCCGCGGGGCCGCGCGGCCCTTTCAAGGGGCTGTCCGCGGCGATGCCCGTGTAAAGCCGTGAGCCGTCGCGTGAGATGGTCAGCGTATCGGCGCGGATGGTCGCCGAGCCGCCGGGGGCGAGGCCGAGCGTCCTGGTCGAAATCAGCGCGCCGTTCGCGATGCGCAGCGTGCCCGCCTGGACCATGAGATTGCCGCCCGCCCCGCCATTCGTCGGCGAGAGCGTGTCGGCGAAGATGCCGGTCTTGGAAGTCGCCCCGGTGCTGTTGAGAGACGCCTCCCCGGCGATCACCGTCACGTCGCCGCCGCGGCCGCGGCCTTTGGTATCCGCGGCGATCTGGCCGCCGTTGCGCAGCGTCAGGGAGCCGGCTTGCACGCGGACATTGCCGCCGCGGCCGCCGGACCCGGTGGAGTCCGCATTGGAAAAAATCCCGGTCACGTTGTCCTCGCCGCGAATGTCGAGCCGGCCCGCGGCGACGTCCACCTCGCCCCCTTTGCCCAGGCCGAAGGTCGAGGCGGAGATCGCGCTGCCATCGGAGATCGAGAGGCTGCGGGCGCGAACCCGCACCAGTCCGCCGCCCGCCGTGGCGAGTGAGCCGGGGGCGGCCTGGCTGCCCACGAGCGAGTCAACGCTGAGCGCCAGGCTCAAGGCATGCACTTCGATGTCGCCCGCGGCGCCGGCGCCGGTCGTCTTCGTGAAGACCTGGCTGCGAAATCCGAGGGCCGCGTCTCCGTCGATCTGCACATCGACCCGGCCGCCGCGCCCCGGTCCAGAGGTGTTCGATTGCACCACGCTCGTTTTCAGCGTGAGATCGCCCCCGCGGATCACGATCGCGCCTCCGCGCGCGCCGCTTGCGTCCACGATGGAGTTGTCCAGCGTGACGGAGCCCATCCGCCCCGGCCGTTTGAAGTCGGCGTTGAACTCGCCGGCGCCCGCGGCGCTCGCCAGCGCGATCGGCCCGCCCGGCGCGGTGAGCCGTGCCTGCTCCAGGGTGACCTCGCCGCCCACGAGCTGCAGCGCCTTGCCCTGCGGCACCGCGAGCGTGCTCCCTTTCACGGCAATCCCAGGCGGCGGGCCGGTGAACCCGGCAGGCGGGTTGGTGAATCCATACGCGCTCACGGGTGACGACGTGAGCACGCTCTGCTCGCCGAGCGCCGTGGCGAAGCGGCCGTCGGTCCCGAGCTTCAACGAGTTGGCCGTGGTCGCGGTGAAGGAGCCGGTGACGTCGAGCGTCGCTTTTTCCGAGAAGAGAAACCCTTGCGGATTCACAAGGTAGAGATTCGCGTCCGCCGAGAGCCGGCCGTTGATCGTGCTCTTCCCGCCGGTGATGCGCGCGATGACGTTCTGCACGCCGCTCAGCTCCGTGAAGGTGGCGCTCTCCCCTTCCGCGAGGTCGAGCGTGCGGAACGAGTGGAAGAGATTGCCGCCGACTTTCACGCCGAGCCGGTCGCCGCCCAACTGCTGCGGAATGACGTAGGCCGGCCCGCTCAAAGTGCGCGCCGCCGTACCCGGCAGCGAGCCATCGGTGGCCACAGCTCCCCGCGCCGCCGCGGCGGCCAGCAGCAGCGCGATGAGCGCGAGATCCACGGCGCGGCGGTTCAGCATGGCGCGCGCAGTTTCGCCGATGGGGGCGGTTTGGCAAGGACGCCGAGTGGTGACTCGCGCCTGGCAACTACCATGGTCGCCGCTTCATGCGTTCGGAGTCCCGCCTTTCAGGCGGTCAAGGCGGGACTCCGAACCCGGCTGCCACCGCGCCCAAGGTTTCTTACCCGATCGTCGCTCTTACAACCCCGCCGTCGCGCCGCGCTCGACGTACTGGCCGGCGAAGTCGATCACGCAGAGCGAGCCGTAGGTGGCGTGGGGGCCGGTGGCGACGCCGGCGACGCCGTAGTTGGCGGAGAAGATGTTCTTGCGGTGCCCGCGATCGGAGACCCCGGCATCGACGATGAGTGTGCAGACGATGGAGCGCGCGCTGCCGCGGCCGTAGTAGATGTTCTCACCGGCGTAGCCGACGTATTGGCCGAACTTGTTCATCCGGGTGAACGGGGAGTTTCCGAACCCGCCGTGTCCGCGTCCGCCGATCGGCCCCTGCGTGCTCACGTGCAGCATGGAGGACTGCCCCAGGCCGATGGACGAGCCGAGCGGCGGCAGCGGTTTGGCCTTTTGCAGGAACCGGATGGCTTCCTCCGTGTCGCGGCCGGGGCGGCTCTCGGCGGCGAGGTATTGCGCGTACTGCTGGGGCTGGGTCCGGGCGAGGTTCATCTCGGCGAGGACTTGCTCGGAGACGCCGGCCTGAGCGGCGACGCCGGCGGCGAAAGTCAGCGCGAGGGAGAGGAGAAAGCGGGAAATGGTCACGCGTGCTGTAAAGCAGGCGTGGTGCCATTCTTATGATTTCCATAACGAACCGCATTTTCCGTAGTGTATCGCTGCCCAGACAGAATTTTCTGCCCCCCTCGTTCCCAAAGTTAGCGAAGCGCTTTTGGAACGCACGGTTCCCCGGAAACTCTGTTTCCTTCGCCGTCCCTCCCGCCAAGAAAGCGGGCGGCGGTCACGCGACCAGTGAGGAAACGGAGTTTCGGCGGCAGGGCGTTCCCAAAGCGCTTTGCTAACTTTGGGAACGAGAGGTGTTCTACACGCGGTTTGTCTGCCGCGCGCAGACGGCCCGTAGGGCCGTGGCTACAACCTTCCCGCCTTCGTCTTCCGGCAAGATTTTTCGGTCTCCTTCCCTTTCGTGCCCTTTCGTGTATCTCGTGGATCTCAATTCCGAGAATGAACTCCATCGCGCCCACCTGTCCGCAGTGCGGAAAGCCGATCGCCGAGGCCGAAGTGAATGTCGGCAAGGGCGTGGCGTATTGCCGGCGCTGCCACTTGCTGCACGATTTGTCGGAGCTCCTAGAAAGCGCGGAGCTCGACTTCGCGCCGGAGCTGGCGGCGCCGCCGGCGGGCACCTGGCTGCGCGAGGACGGCTTCGGCACGGTCGTCGGCGCCACGCACCGCTCGCTCGGCCAGGCGGCGGGCACGTTGTTCGCGATGATCTTCTGCTGCGGCATCGTCTCGGTGTTCGTGACGCTCGCCACGCTCAGCACGCTCCAGCAGTTTGGAATCGCGCCGCCCTCCTGGCTGCCGAAGGTGACCGGACACGGTTCACACAACGATTTCCCACATGGCGGATTCCTGATCTTCCTGTGGCTGTTCCTGACCCCGTTCATCGCCATCTGCCTCGGCCTGATTCTGAGCTTTCTCTCCACGCTGTGCGGCCGCACGGAAGTCCGGTTCACCGGCGCGGACTGCTCCGTCTACGTGGGGCTGGGGCCGCTCGGCTACCGCCGCCGCTTCGATCCCGCCCGCGTGCGGAGTGTGAAGATCGTCGCCGGCTCGTGGACCAAGAACAACCAGCCGCAATACGTCATCCGGATGGAGAGCGAAGGGCGGAAGCCGCTCAAGTTTGGCTCCATGTTGCGCGAAGACCGCAAGCGTTATCTCGCCGCCCAGGTTCAGCGTCTCCTGCGTGGGAAGTCCGGGAGCAGCGGCACGTCGTCCTACCCATAAAGCCCAACACGGAGTAATCAGTAATCAGTGGGCAGTAATCAGCCCGAGCCGCTCTGCAAGCCTGCGGCCACTGCTCACTGCCTACTGCTCACTGATTACTTTCAGACCTTCGCCCACCCACCTATTGAAACCCTTCCGCACTCTCGCCGAAACGAAAACGCCCGACGGCTCGCGCCTCACGCTGCACGAGCACGACGGCCAGCATTACCTGAAGCTCAACGGGCGGCAGCTCATGAGTACCGACTCCATCACGTCCGAGCTGCAGCTTGCGGACCTCGCCTGCACCGGCCTGCACGGGGCCGCGAGTGTCCGCGTGCTCATCGGAGGGCTGGGACTCGGCTTCAGCCTGCGGCGCGTGCTGGAACTGACGGGGCGGCACGCGAAAGTGCAGGTCGCCGAGTTGCTGCCGGAGGTCGTGCAGTGGAACCGCGAATTCCTCCAGCGGGTCAACGGCGCGCTGCTCGACGAGCCGCGCGTGGAGGTCGTGGTGGGCGACGTGTTCACCGTCATCCGCCAGGCGCAGCCGGAGTGGTACGACGCCATTTTGCTCGATGTCGACAACGGCCCGACCTCGCTCGTGCAGAAGCGCAACTCCGCGCTCTACGACAAGCGCGGCTTCGGCATCATCAAGCGCGCGCTGAAGATCGGCGGCAAGGTCGCGTTCTGGTCCGCGTGCCCCGAGCCGATCTTCGCCAACCAGCTCAAGCGCGCCGGCTTCACCGTGGAAGCCGTGCCCGCGAAGGCCCACGAGCGCGCGAAACGCGCCGCGCACATGATCTACGTCGGCGAGCGGACGCTCACGCCGGAAACTCCGCCAGCATCCGCAGACACTGGTGGAAATGCACGTCGCCGCGCGAGATCGGCATCGTGACACCGGGCAGTTTGAGTCCGTAGGGCGACTCCAGGCGCTCGGTCAGCACGAGCCAGCGCGCCAGTTGCCGCAGGCGATCCTCGGTCGACAGCCCCTCGAGTTTGTCCCACGAAAACGTGAAGGGATCGCGCGGCGTGCCGCTCCATTGCTTGACCATGAGCCGCTGCCCGCGCGCGACCGCCTTCCAGTCGACGTGCCGCATCGATTGACCCCGGTGCCACTCGCTGACGCCGGCGAAGTCGTCGCCCTCCGACGCCGTCATGCCGACCTCCGCTTCCTGCGCGCGCAGGAGATCGGTCGGGAGCGGCAGCGCGCCGGCGGGCTTTGGGTAAACGTAGTGCTCCTGCGCGAGGCGGATGACGCGCCGCGCGGTGAAAAAGCCAAGCGGAAAGGTGCTTTCGACGAGGATCGTCACGTCGCCGTAGCGTCCGCGCCGGCGCGCCGGCCCGAGCAGCTCGAACTGCTCCTGATCCTCGGAAACGCAGTCGAGCAACTCGGCGATCTCCGACCCGCGCACCTGCACGCGCACCGCGATGTGCCGCCGCCCCGGCTCCGCCTTCGCGCGCACGTTCAGCGCCACCGGCTCCTCCTCATAGACCGGCGAGATCGGCTCCACGGTGAGCTGCAAGCCGCGGAGGTTCGACCAGGCATGCACCGCCGAAACCGCCGCCACGCTGAGCGTCAGGAAGCCGAGGAGATAAGCGGCCGCATTGTTCTGGCTCGCCCCCGCGTACCACATGGCAAGCAGCACGCCGACCAGGCCAAAGGTGTGGCGGTTCGGGCGCATCAGGCGAGGGCGCTTCGCTGGTCCACGAAACACACGAAAGACACGAAAAGCCGGAAGGCTGCAATTTGCCTACGAATCACACGAATCGGCACGAATCCGGAAGGCTGCAGAGATTCGTGCCGATTCGTGTGATTCGCCTCTCCCGCCTGGCGGCCATCCGAAGCGCGCGTCCTCACCGTTTGGTGAATGCCACGCGCCGCGTCGACAACTCGGCGGGACGCCGAGCCGAAAAGGCGGACGCCTGTGCCACCCATCGTGGATCGCCGCGCGTTTTGCATAATTACGGTTTAGGAAGACGAACTGAACACATAGGAAACTTCGTGGTCATCCCTCGAGAAGATGACGAATCGCGTGCCGGTCTTTCGCACATAAACATAAGCACGCGCGTCAGCTTTGGATCGAGGGTTCGGCCAGCCTCGTTCGGGGAACGCTTGTCCTTTTTCGATTATCTCCCCGGGAGGCCCCCATTTGGCAGTGATCTCAGGAATCGTCGCGTCTGAAGACAAAAACTGAAAATCCTTCAAATCGATTAGCACGTACGATGGGAGGAGAATCAAAAATCCCAAAGCCAGCCCCATACAACTCATCACCACCACGCACCACGTAGGCGTTCGCTTGAGTTCCTGTTTATCGGAGTTCATTTTGCAGCAAGAGGGGCGGAAATCCAAGCCGGAAGTGCCTGTGAAATCACACGAATCGACACGCATGGGGAAAGCTCCGGATTCGCGCGGATTCGTGTGATTCGTAGGCACTTCCGACTTCCCTCATTTTTTCGTGTCTTTCGTGTATTTAGTGGAACGCGAAGCGCCCTCAGGGCACGGGAATCGTTTCCAGCAACCCGCGGGCGAGGCCGCGGCCGCTTTCGCCGGTGCTCTCCAGGTCCTGGCCGAGGCGATGCGCCATCACGGCGACGCCGACGGCTTGCACGTCTTCCGGCAGCGCCATCTCGCGGCCTTGCATCATGGCCCAGGCCTGGCTCGCGTGGAGCAGGGCGAGGCCGGCGCGCGGGCTGAGGCCGGGGCGATGCCGCGCGCGGCTGGCGTCGAGCAGATCCTGCACGTAGTCGAGCAGGGCAGGGGAGGTGTGGATCTGCCGGCGCGCGGCCTGGAGCTGCCGCAGCGAATCGCCGTCGAAGACCGGCTGCATGTCGCGCAGCATCTCGCGGCGGTCGGTGCCGAGCAGCATCTGGCGCTCCGCCGCGCGGTTGGGGACCCCGAGGTCGATCCGCATCAGGAAGCGGTCGAGCTGCGACTCGGGCAGCGGAAAGGTGCCGATCTGCCGCTGCGGATTTTGCGTGGCGAGGACGAAGAACGGCTCGGGCAGCGCATGCGTCGTACCGTCGATCGTGACGTGGTGTTCCTCCATCGCCTCGAGCAGCGCGCTCTGCGTCTTCGGCGTCGCGCGGTTGACTTCATCAATCAGCACGACCTGCGTGAAGAGCGGGCCGGCGTGGAAGATGAAGCGCGACTGTTCGCGATCGAAAATGGAGTTGCCGAGGATGTCCGCCGGCAGCAGGTCGCTCGTGAATTGCAACCGCCGCGATTGCAATCCCAGCGCCCGGGCCAGCGCGTGCGCGAGCGTCGTCTTGCCGACCCCCGGCACGTCCTCGATCAGCAGATGCCCGCGCGCCAGCAGGCAGGCGACCGCGAGGCTGATCGCGTGTTCCTTGCCGACGATGATTTCGCCGATCGCCGAGACGAGCGCATCGATGCGGCGCTTCATGATTTTCGGCTCAGCATGTTCGGAAAGGGATTAGTCCACGAAATACACGAAAGACACGAAATTCTGAGAAGGCCAACGAATGACGCGAATTGAAACGAAATCTGAAGTTGCGAGGCACCCATTCGCTTCCATTCGCTCAATTCGTTGGCTCTCTTCTGCATTCTTTTTCGTGTCTTTCGTGTATTTCGTGGACATCCAAATCGCTCCCGAGTTTCAGCGGAGCGCCGTGAGGTCGGAGAGTTTCACCGCGCCGTCGTAGAGCGCTTTGCCGATGATCGCGCCGTAGAGCCCCGGCATCGCCTGGAGCCGACGCACGTCTTCGACGGTCGTCACGCCGCCGCTCGCGATGAGTTGGCACTTGAGCGCGGCGAGCATCTTTTCCAGCTCACCGAAGTTCGGGCCCTGGAGCATGCCGTCGGTCGCGATGTCGGTATAGATGATCGTGCCCGCGCCAGCGTCTTGCGCGCGCCGCGCGAGATCGAGCGCGGTCAGTTGCGACATTTCGGTCCACCCCTTCGTCGAGACGAGCCCGTCGCGCGCATCAATGCCGACCGCGATCCGCTCCCCGCCGAAAGTCTTCGCCATTTCCCCCACGAACTCGAGCGACTCCGCCGCCCGCGTGCCGATGACCACGCGCGCCACGCCGGCGTCAAACGCACGCCCGATTGCCGCCTCGCTCCGCATGCCGCCGCCCAGCTCACACGGGATGCCGATGGCACTCGTGATCGCGCGCACCGACTCGAGATTCCGATGCTCGCCCGAGAACGCCGCGTCGAGGTCGACGATGTGCAGATAGTCGCCACCCTCCTCTTCCCAGCGCTTCGCGAAAGCCGCGGGGTCGTTGGAGTAAACCGTCTTCTGGTCCGCCTTCCCCTGGCGGAGCCGCACGACTTCGCCGGACATGAGATCGATCGCAGGAAGGAGAAGCATCAAGGAGAAGTAATCAGTAATCAGTGGAGCAGTAATCAGTTCTTCAGAGGAGCATGCGGAGTCCCGCGGGGACTCATGGGAAGAATGGGAAGTATGCGAAGCATGGGAGTTATGGGTGGAGTCGCATACGTCTCATTCTTCCTATTCCTCCCATCCTCAGGCGACGGCCACCGCGCTCGTCGACTCGATGAAATTCCGCAGAATGCGCAAGCCCACGGACTGGCTTTTTTCCGGGTGAAACTGGGTGGCGCTTACGTTGCCGCGGCCGGCGCTCGCGGCGAAGGTCTCGCCGTACTCGCACGTCGAGGTGACGATCGATGGATCGCGCGGCACGGGGAAATACGAGTGCACGAAGTAGACGTGCGGGTGGGCCGGCAGGCCGGCCCAGAGCGGGTGCGCGCGATCGGTCGGCACGATTTCGTTCCAGCCGATCTGCGGGACTTTGAGGCCCGGCGTGCTGAAGCGTTTCACCGTCCCCTCGAAGAAGCCGAAGCCGCGCACGCCCGGCGATTCCTCGCTCTCCTCGAAAAGCAACTGGTAGCCGACGCAGATGCCGAGCATCGGCCGGCCCGCGTCCATCCAGGCGCGCATCGGCTCCCAGAGCCCGCGCGATTGCAACCCGCGCACGCAGTCGCCAAACGCACCGACGCCCGGCAGGAGCACCGAGTCCGCCTGCTCCAGCCCCGCCGGCGTGGAGACCAGCGACACCTCCGCGCCCTCATGCAGCAGCGCATTGTGCACGCTGCGGATATTGCCGCTGCCGTAGTCGATGAGGGCGAGCATGAGGTTTGATTGGTGGGCGAGCGGTGGAAGATCATGTCCGCCGCGCGTCGAGTCAAGGTGCCACGTAAGGCCCGGAGGACCGCCTCTTCCTCTATTTCTTCATCTTCATCTTCATCTTCCGAACCGATGAAGATGAAGATGAAGAAATAGAGGAAGAGGATCCCGTGGCGCGGGCGATGCTTGAGACATCGTCATGAAACTCCCCCCTTTGCCTCATTTCCATATCCACCGGTTCGACCGGCTCGCGATCCAGACCGGCCTCGAGCTCGCCGCCGGCGCGGTGCTTTTCCTTCTCCTGACGCGTTGGGCCTCGCTCTGAAGCGGCTCGATTTCGCTGGTCGGGCGGGCGGCGAGGGCGCATAAACCGCGCCGCTCATGCACCAACTGATACTCTACTGGTTCAACCTGGTCAGGGACTGGGGCTACCCGGGCATCGTCCTCCTGATGGCGATGGAAAGCTCCATCTTCCCCATCCCGAGCGAGGTCGTCATCCCGCCCGCCGCGTTTTGGGCCGTCCAGGGAAAAATGAGCTACTGGGGTGTGATCGCCGCGGGGACGCTCGGCTCGTATCTCGGCTCCGCCATCACGTACTGGATCTCCGCCTGGCTCGGCCGGATCGTCATCGTGAAGTGGGGCCGGTTCTTCTTCATCAGCGAGGCAAAGCTCGAGCGCGCGGAGCATTTCGTGCACCGCTACGAGGCGGGCGGCATCTTCTTCGCGCGGCTGCTGCCGGTTATCCGGCATCTCATCTCGATCCCGGCCGGCATCGTCCGCATGCCGTTCGGGCTCTTCAGCGCGATGACGATCGTCGGCTCGTTCATCTGGTGCTGGACGCTGGCGTTCTTCGGCGCCCGCGTGGCGAACAAGAACCCCGAGCTGATCAACGACCCCGACGCGATGGTTCACGCCATCAAGCACGACTCGCTGCCGATCGTCGTCTTCGTGGTGCTCTTCTGCGGACTGTACATTTTGGCGATGCGGCTGACCAAGCCGAAGGAGACGCCGGCGGGGTGAGGGGTCTCGGGCTTCTCACAGTGGGCGCGCTGCCTGACGATGGGTAGCACAGGCGTCCCGCCCGATGCAGCATCGCAGAGGCGGCTCTTTCTGAGCATCGGCGAAGAGCTGCCGCCTCATTTTTTCTTGGGCGCTGCTCGTACGTGAGACGCGCAAGGAATTGGAGGCGGCACCCCTTCGCCTATGCTGAGGGAGAGCCGCGCTCTACACCGCAAGGGGCCGCCTCGGCGGAGCAATCGGCCGCAGGTGCCGCCAAAGAAATTGATACGTACAGGTATTAATTGACACACACGCCCGTCCGCGATTCACTGCTTCACACTGGGCCAACCTCCCGGCATGCTTCCCCTCCCTTCGCGCTTCCTTATGAAGACTTCTCCCCTGTCCGCGCTCGCTTTTTCCCTCCTCGCGCTCACCGCGTACGCCGCCCCAAAGAAGCCCGCGCCCGCGGCGCCGGCCAAGGCCACGCCTGCGCCGGCCGTCACTCCGGCGGTGGCTCCCGCGACTCCGGCCGGCGGCGTCACCGGCTGGCTCAACTGGCGCGGGCCGGACCAGAACGGCACCTCCCGCGAGACGGGCCTGCCGGAGAAGGTCGACGCGAAGTCCGCGCTCTGGAGCGCCGATTTTCCCGGGCAATCCGCGCCCGTCATCGCGAACGGCAAGCTCTATATCAACGGTTACCTCGGCGAAGGACCGGACCTGCAGGAGGTGATCGCCTGCTTCGACGCGGAGACCGGCCAGAAAGTGTGGGACGCGCGCTTCAATGACTTCCTGAGCGACACCGTCTACAACCGCTACGCGACCTCCAGCCCCACGATCGATCCCGAGACCGGGAACGTCTACATGCTCGGCACGCAGGGCATTTTCGCCTGCTTCACGGCCGATGGGAAGAAGCTCTGGGAGCACTCGATGATGGAGGAATTCGGGCGCCTCACGTTCCCGAATTCGCGCACGGCCACGCCGACGATCGACCAGGATCTGGTCATCATTCGCGGCATCACTTCCAACTGGGGGGCGCAGGGGGCGGCGGGCGATCGCTTCTACGCCTTCGACAAGAAGTCGGGCGAACTCGTCTGGAGCTCTTCGCCCGCCGGCCCGCCGCAGGACAACACTTTCTCGCAGCCCTTCCTGACCTGGCTCGATGGGAAGCGCGTCTTCATCTCGGCGGCGGGTGACAGCTCGGTCATCGGGGTCAATGCGCGCACGGGCGACCCGCTGTTTCGCTTCCCCGTAGCCCGCTCGGGCGCGAAGGGCGGCATCAATGCCTCGATCATTCGTTACAAGGACAGCTTGCTCGTCATCCACGAGTCGGAGAATCTCGACACCTCGGAGGTCGGCCGCAGCGCAAGCTACAAGGTGCCGCAGGGGCTGAAGGCGCCGGCGCCCGGCCAGCCGCAGCTCTTCACCACCAAGGATCTGGAACTCTGGCGCAATCCTCTCGGCAACCTGGCCGGTTCGCCATGCCTGGTCGGCAACACGCTCTATGAGGTGACCGGGGTCGGCGAAGCGGCCGCGGTGAATGCCGACACCGGCGAGGTGCTCTGGCGCAAGAAACTCGCGCCCGAGCAGCGGCAGAGCTCGCCCTTCTATGCGGATGGCAAGCTTTACATCGCGCTCTACATCGCGGGCGCGCAAACCGGCCAGCCGGCGGGCGACGAGTCCGCCACGGGAGGCAACGGCGAGTTCATCATCATGAAGCCCGGCGCGAAGGACGCCGCGATTCTCTCCCGCACCACGCTCGAGGGCCGCTGCTACGGCTCGCCCATCGCGTACAACGGCAAGGTTTACGTGCAGACCGATCACAAGTTCTACTGCTTCGGCAAAGCGGGCAACAACGCGGGCCTCGTCGCCGCGCCCGCCGAGGAGCCCTGGCCGAAAGCCGGCCCCGCCGCGAAGCTCCAGATCATCCCGAACGAGGCGAACCTGCACCCCGGCGATGCGATGGCGTTGCGCTTCCGCTCGGTCGACGCGAATGGCTTCACGGTCGAGGAATCGGTCGACCCGGCGCAAGTGAAGCTGGAGACCTTCATCCCACCGACCGCGCTCGTGAAAGCCACCATGAAAGGGAGTTACGCCGACGGCAAGCTGACCGCCGACAAAACGCCGGTGCCGAGCGCTGGCGCGTTCCAGGCGACCTTCGGCGAGCTCAAAGGCGTGATGCGCGGCAAGGTGCTGCAATCGATGCCGATCAATCAGGACTTCGAGGCCTTCGAGCTGACCAACACCACCGGCCCCGGCCTCGGCGGCGTCCCCGCTCCGGATGACGCCGCGGCGCCCGCCGACCCAACCAAACCCGCCGCGGTCGTGGTGCCCGGACCGACCAACTGGAACGTCGTCGAGCCTCCGACCGCGTTCCAGTATCCTCCGCTGCCGTGGAATGGCGCGCGCTTCCGTTTCGAGATTCGCAAGGCGCCGGGTGAAGGCGAAAACAAGGCGCTCTGCAAGACGATCGACAACACCCGCTTCCAGCGCGGCCAGCTCTTCGTCGGCCATGACGACTTCAAGAACTACACCGTCGAAGCCGACCTGATGACCGAAGGCAACAAGCGCAAAATGAGCGAAATCGGCGTCATCAATCAGCGCTACCGCATCATCCTCAAGGGCAACGCGCAGTCGATCGAGATCAACTCGAACGAGGAGCGCGTCCGCGAGTCGGTCCCCTTCAAGTGGTCGCCCAACGAGTGGTATCACCTCAAGACCCGCGTCGACGTGGATGAACACGGCGCTGGCGTGGTCCGCGCGAAGGCGTGGAAGAAAGGCGAGGTCGAGCCGGAAGGTTGGGCGATCGAAATGAAGCACCTGCACGCGAACGATCACGGTTGCCCCGGGGTCTATGGTTTCGCCGGCAGCGGCCAGCGCGCCTGGGTCGACAACCTCAAGGTCACTCCGAACAACGACGGCGCCGCCGGCAACTGAACTGCGCCGCTTGCCGCTGACTTCCAAAAACCAGATACTGATCACTGCCCACTGATTACTGATCACTGATCCCCGCCATGAAACTTCTCCCAACCGTCGCCCTCGCGCTCGCCACCTTCACCCTCACGGCTGTCGCCGAGGATTGGCCCCGCTGGGGCGGTCCGGACCCCGGCCGCAACATGTACTCGCCGGCCAAGGGACTCCCCAGCACGTGGGATCCCGGCAAGTTCAAGAAGAACTCCGAGGAGATCGACGTCTCCACGACCAAGAACGTGAAGTGGGTCGCGAAGCTCGGCTCGCAGAGCTACGGCAATCCCGTCGTCGCCAGCGGCAAGATCCTCGTCGGCACGAACAACGGCTCGCCGCGCGATCCGCGTTTCGAGGACGACAAATCGATCCTCCTCACGCTCGACGAGTACACCGGCGCCTTTCTCTGGCAGCTCGTGGTGCCGAAGCTCGCCAGCGGCAAAGTGAACGACTGGGAGCTGCTCGGCATCCTCTCGTCTCCGAACGTCGAAGGCGACCGCGTCTATCTGGTGACCAGCCGTTGCGAGGTCATCTGTCTCGATCTCAACGGCCAGGCGAATGGCAATGACGGCCCCTTCAAGGATGAAGGCCAGTACATGGCCGGCCCCGGCAAACCGCCGGCCAAGGTCACGGAAAAGGACGCCGACATCATCTGGAAATACGACATGATGGATGAGCTCGGCGTCTTCCCGCACAACGCGTCGAACTGCTCCATTTCCATCCTCGGCGACCGGATCTACTCCTGCACCTCAAACGGTCAGGACTGGACGCACGTCAACATCCCCTCGCCGCAATCGCCCAGCTTCATCGCGCTCGACAAGAAGACCGGCGAGCTGGTCGGCGAGGACGATGCCAACATCGGGCCGCGGATCAAGCACGGCCAGTGGAGCAGCCCTTCGACCGGCGAGGTGAACGGCAAGCAGCAAGTCTTCTTCGGCGGCGGCGACGGCGTGCTCTACGCCTTCAATCCCGAGCCGGTGAAGGATGGCGACACCAACTATCTCAAGAAGATCTGGTGGTTCGACGCGGTGCCGGAGGACTACAAGAAGGACAAGGCCGGCAAGCCGATCAAATACCCGGCGGCGGAAGGCCCGAGCGAGATCAACGCCACCCCGGTTTATTACAAGAACCGCGTCTATGTGGCGGTCGGCCAGGACCCCGAGCACGGCGAAGGCGTCGGCCGCCTCATCTGCGTCGACCCGACCAAGACCGGCGACATCACGAAGACCGGCCTCATCTGGGAATACAAGGACATCCATCGCACCATTTCCACCGTCTCGATCGATCCTGACAACGGCCTCCTCTTCATCGGTGACTACTCGGGCTTCGTGCATTGCCTCGACGCGGAGACCGGCAAGCTGAACTGGACGCACGACATGCAGGCGCACATGTGGGGTTCCACCCTGGTCGCCGACGGCAAAGTCTATTGCGGCGATGAAGACGGTGACGTCGTCGTCTTCGAGTCGAACAAGGAGAAGAAAATCATCAGCGAGATCAACATGGGCGCGCCCGTGCTCTCGACCCCGGTCGTCGCGAACGGCACGCTCTTCATCGCCACGCAGACGCACCTCTACGCGATCGCCGAAGGAGCGAAGCCGGTCGAGGAAGGCGCCAAGCCCGCGCCAGCGCCCGCCGTTGAGCCGGCCAAGCCCGCGGCGGACCCGGTGAAGCCGGCGGCTCCGGTCAAGCCGGCCACTCCGGCGCCGAAGAAGAAGAAGTAATCGGGGCGGGATGCGCCTTGGCAACCCTTCAGCTTCTCATCGACCCACGGAGCCTTTCGCTTTATCGTGCCGCCATGACAGTTGAACTTTCAGAGCTCAGCCTGCACTTGGGCGATTTCATTAAGAAGGCGGAAGCTGGGGAGCACGTTGTTATTCGAGATGGCGGAAAAAATGTGGCGGAATTGCATCCGCCCGCCAAAGGCGAACTTCGGCCCTTCGGGATCGACAAAGGAAAATTCGAAGTAACTGATGCCTTTTTCGAGCCGCTGCCGGATGAGATGCTGCGTGCCTACTATGGAGACGATGAGGACGACAATCTCGCTCCGAGGTCTCCATGAAGTTGTTGCTCGATACACACATCTTCCTGTGGCTGGCGCTCGGTGATCAGCGCCTGAAAGGCAGAGCACTCGATGCTGTACGTGATCCGGGCAACTTGCTGTTTCTGAGCGTCGCCTCAGTATGGGAAGCGGCAATCAAGGTCCGCACCGGGAAGCTGAGGCTGGACGGCGAGCCGTCTGCGTATTTCCGAGAGCGCCGCCGCATTTTAAATGTCGAGTCGCTTGCCCTGCTGGAGAGCACAACGCGGCACCTGCCCACTTTGCCCAAGCTGCACAAGGATCCGTTCGATCATATGCTGATCTGTCAGGCACTGGAACACGACTTGACTCTTGTCACTTCCGACCGGCTGATCTTGCAGTATCCCGTTCCGCTGCTTCGCTGTTAAGAACCCCACCATGTCCAACGCCCCCGACCTCAAGCCCACGCTCCGCAACTGGCTGATCATTATCATCGCCAGCATCGGGTTTCTCTTCGACACCTACCAGTTGCTGATGACGCCGCTGGCCGGCCCGCAGGCGATTGCGGAATTGCTCAAGGTGCCGCTCAGCAATCCGATCGTGAAGGACACGATGGGCAACCTGCTCTGGATGACCGCGCTGTGCGGCGGCGTCTTCGGCCTGCTCGGGGGTTGGCTGATCGACCGGCTCGGGCGCAAGTTCGTCATGGCGCTCGGCATCTTCATCTACTCGCTGTCGCCGGTGGCGGGCGCCTTTTCCCAGACGCTGAATGCGTTCATTTTCTGGCGTTGCATCACCTTCATCGGGGTCTGCATCGAATTCGTCGCCGCCATCACATGGATGGCGGAAGTCTTCGCCAGCAAAGCGCAACGGGAGCGCTGGCTCGGCATCACTCAGGCGTTCGCCTCGCTCGGCGGTATCTCGGTGACTGCAGTTAACTTGTGGATCATCAACTCGACGAATCTCCCGCACTGGGGGATGCCGCTGGCGCTCGGGGCAACGGCGCCCGCTTCGTGGCGCTATCTGATGCTCACCGGCATCCTTCCCGCCATCCCGATCGCGCTCATGCTCCCCTTCGTGCCCGAGTCGGAAATCTGGCGGGAAAAGAAGCGCGCCGGCACGCTCAAGCGTCCCAGCTTCGCCGCCCTCTTCTCGCCCGAGTTGCGCCGCGTCACGCTGATCACGGCCGCCCTCTCGGCATGTGCCTACGCCCTGGCCTTTGGGTGTTTGCAGCAGACTCCCGGCAGCATCGCCCCGGGCCTGTCGAACCTGGCCGAGGAACGCCAGGCGCTGCGACCGTTGCAAGCCGACGCGAAGATGCTCAACCAGAAATTCGACGCCACCCAGCCGAATACCCCAGAGCGGGCGGCGGTCATGGGACCGCTGAAGGCGAACGCCGGGAAGCAGAAGCCGCTCCTCGACCGGGTGAAAGAAGTCGGGAGTCAGACGCAGTTCTTCCAGGAAATGGGCGGGCTGGCGGGTCGAATCGTGCTCGCATTGCTGATCATTCTCGGCATCGGCCGGCGCCGGATATTGCGAACCTTCCAGATCCCGGGACTGGTGATTTTCCCCTTGGTTTACTTCATTTTATACAAGCAGGACGTGGCGGTCTTCTCCTGGGGCATGGCCCTCGCCGGCTTCGTCACCACGGCGCAATTCAGTTTCCTCGGCGAGTACTTGCCAAAGGTCTTCCCGCTGCATTTGCGCGGCACCGGCGGCAGTTTTGCCACCAACGTCGGCGGCCGCATGATCGGCACCGGCGCCGCCTTCCTGACGCCGAAGATCGCCTCGCTCTTTACCGGCACCCCCTTCGACCAGATGGCGACCGCCGCCGGCTGGCTCGGCCTCGGCATCGTCGTCCTCGGGATGCTCTTCGGCTTTGGCCTGCCGGAACCGAAGGGCGAAGACATGTCGGAAGTGGCCGAGGGAGCGAAGGCGGCGGTGCAGAATCCGGGCGCGACGCCAGCGGCGTGAGGCCGCGAAGAACTCGACGCGCACGTTGGCGGCGGAGGCGAATCAGCCGCCGTTCAAGCAAAGAAGTCGTCGTCTTCGCTCTCCTCCTCCCCGAACGTGACGCCCTCATAAATCTCCGTCAGCGGAAGCGTCGTCTCGATTTCCGGCAATGGGATCGCCGCGTCCAGGCCCTCCCAGATCTCCCGCGTAAATCCGCTTGAGTGCCGGCGCCAGACGGTCACGAGGGCTCTGTCTTGCTCCACGAGGAGGTAGGCGTTCAACGCACCGATCGAGAGGTATCCGTCCTTCTTTTCGAACTCATCGGTCCTCCGGGTGCGCGCGGAAAGAACTTCGACGACGATCGCCGGCTCGTCCTGGAAGGTAGCATCCAGCGGACCCGGCCGGCACACGACTTGTGCGTCGGGATAATAGAACCGCGTGTGCGTTGGCAGGCGGCATCGCACTTTGGTGTCGGAGTTGAAGTACTGGCAGCGCTTCCCTCGCAGTCGGACGTAGAGCATCCCGCCGATGTTCGACGCGATCAGATGATGCCGATTGCGGCCGCCCGCCATCGCATACACCACTCCACCGACGTACTCGTGCTTGCGCGTGGCACGCGCCTCGAGGGCAAGGTACTCCTCTGGCGTAAGGAGCGCGGGATTTTTTTCGACCTGACCCATCGCGCAAGGGTACGCGGATTCCAGCCGCACCGCAACGCCCCGCGCAAAAACTCCACCGCGCGCTTGGCAAGCGCGCCGCGCGCCGCCACAGTGCCCGTCCGCATTTATGGTTACGTCCCTGCCCCCCGAACAAGCCCAGCAGCAACTCGAAGCCCATCTCCAGGAAATCATCGGCTGGCATTTCAGCCCCGAGACCGGCTGTCCGTTCTGGCTCGACTGGACGAAGAAGAACTTCGACCCGCGCGCCGAGATCAAGAGCGTCGCCGATCTCGTGAAATTCCCGCATTTCCAGGATGAATGGCTGCGCGATTTGCAGCCCGAGGTCTGGGTGCCGAAGCAATATCTCGGCAAGCCGTTCAACATCTTCGAGACCGGCGGTACGACCGGCATGCCGAAGCAGCGCATCGGCTGGACGGACTACAAGACCGACTACTCCGAGTTCAGCGACAAGATCGCCGACGAGCATTTCCCGCGCGGCGGCGCGTGGCTCATGATGGGCCCGACCGGCCCGCGCCGGCTCCGCCTCGCGATCGAGCATCTGGCGCACGTGCGCGGCTCGTCGTGCTACTTCATCGATCTCGATCCGCGCTGGGTGAAGAAGCTCATCTCGAACAAGAAATTCGACGAGGCAAAGGCGTACATGGAGCACGTCGTCGACCAGGCGGCGATGATCCTCAAGAACCGCAAAGTGAGCGGCCTCTTCACCACGCCCAAGCTGCTCGAGGCCCTCGCGGAAAAGGTCGACATCTACGAGGCTGGCATCCGCGGTGTTTTTTGCGGCGGCACCACCATGCTCCCGCAATACGTCCGCTTCATCGTCGAGGAAGTGCTCGAGGGGCGCATCGGTTTTTATCCCACCTACGGCAACACCCTCATGGGCCTCGCCGCCTCCGTGCCGCTGACGAAGGAGGACAATTTCTCCATCACCTATTACGCGCCGCAACCCCGCGCGATCCTGCGCGTGGTCGATCCGAAGGACACGGCGAAGACCGTGGAGTACGACACGTGGGGCCGCGTCGAGCTAACCACGCTGACGAAGGAGTTCTTCATGCCGCGCTTCCTCGAGCGCGACGAAGCGCTCCGCCGCCGCCCGCG
Source organism: Chthoniobacteraceae bacterium (assembly GCA_035997375.1). Classification (GTDB taxonomy): domain Bacteria; phylum Verrucomicrobiota; class Verrucomicrobiia; order Chthoniobacterales; family Chthoniobacteraceae; genus DASYIS01. The sequence goes on along the minus strand of DASYIS010000316.1, from coordinate 789 downwards.
CGCCCCCTACGCTTGGGACGGCGTGGCGGAAGTGCGCCCCTTCGGCGCGATGGAAAAGACGATCGTCGAAGGCGTGTACTAAATGGCCCGCGGCCCGGAGGGCCGAAAGCTGGTAGCCTGCTCGCCCGCCCGCCGTCTACCACCTTCCCCGCCCCCTCCTCGGTGGTGGAGCGAGTGTAACGAGCGCAACCACCGGGTTTGCCAAAAAAAGCGTTTGCGCCCCGGCAGGGGCGCGAGAACGATTGCACTCAGTCGATCTTCTCGCCCCTCCGGGGCGGATTTACTTCTTGAAAGGATCCGGTGGTTGCGCTCGTTACACTCGCTCCACCACCGGCTACCAGCTTTTGACCCTCCGGGTCGCCGAACCGAATCTGTCGTTCCGTCCTCCGCAGATCAAAATATGTCATCATGCACGCCTCACTTTCCGAAATCGTCGCCCACTGTGACCGCCTGCTCAGCACGGCGCTGATCGCGGATTACCCCGGCGCGCACAACGGCCTGCAGCTCCAGAACTCCGGCGCGGTCACGAAGATCGGCGCCGCGGTGGACGCCTGCGAACCGGTCATCGCGGAAGCGGTCAAGCGCGGCATCACGTTGCTCGTCGTGCATCACGGGCTGTTCTGGACCTCGCAACGCCACGTCGGCGCGGCGTATCGCAAGCTGCGCGACGCGATCACGAGCGACCTCGCCGTCTACAGCTCACACCTGCCGCTCGATCTGCATGCGGAGCTCGGCAACAGCGTGCTGCTCGCGCGCGCCATCGGCCTCGAAGGAGGCGAGCCGGCGTTC
>DASYIS010000315.1:0-8548 GCA_035997375.1 Chthoniobacteraceae bacterium | reverse complement strand
AGACAGGCGTCCCGCCTGTCGAGTCCAGAAGGCACCGTATGGTGTCGCGGAGCCTCAGCGGGCGAGACGCCCGCTGGCCCCACGGGCGGGACGCCCGTGCCACGACCGCGCTCACGTCATCGCCAATCCGCCAATCGTCCCCTTGCCCGACGAGAACTCGTCGCTCTCGATTCCCAGCCGCTGCAGCAGCGAGACGTACAGCTTGGCGATGGGCTCGTTGCGCTCCGCATCAAACGCCAAATGCTGGCCGTGCTTGAACCCGCCGCCGGCGAGGAGCATCGGCCAGTTCTTGTTGCTGTGGCCGTTGGCGTTGCCCATGCAGGTGCCGTAGAGGACCGAGGTGCGGTCGAGCAGCGTGTGGCCGTCGTTGGCGACACCGTGCAGGCCGGTGAGGAAATCGCGGAAGACCGTGAGCTGCGCCTCTTCGATCTTGCGCAACTCCTCCATCATCTCGGGGCGGTTGCCGTGATGCGTGAGCGAATGCGTCTCGTGCGCGACGCCGCCGATCTCGCTGATGACGCCGAGCGGCTGGATGAAGATGCTGACCACCCGCGTGGAATCGTTCTCCAGCGCGAGCTTGATGATGTCGTACATGGTCCGTAGCCGCGTGATGAGCATCGCGGAATCCTTGATCTCCTTGGGCTCGGCCATCGCGACTTTCGGTTTCGGTTTTTGCTCCCACGACTCGGCGGTGAGCAACTGGCCCTCGAGCTCGCGGATCGACGTGAAGTACTGGTCGAGCCGGCTGCGGTCGGCGGGGTTGACCGAGTTCTCCAGGCGTTTCGCGCGTTCGCGCACCGTGTCGAGCAGGCTGCGGCCGGCGCGGAGATCTTCCAGGCGCGCCTCGATTTGTTTCGGCGTCCCCTGCACGAAAAGCGTGCGGTAGAGCCTCGCCAAATCCGACTCCGGCGGGATGAGCACGCCGGAGCGGTTGTACGACATGCTGCGCTCGCTGGCGGCGCCCGAGACGATGAGCGAGGCAAACTGCGTCTCCGTGCCGATGCGCTCGGCCGCCAACTGGTCGAGCGAGATGGAGTTGCGAAAAGCCGCGCCGGCCGGATGCGGAGCGCCGGTCAGGAACGAGACTTCGTTTGCGTGTCCGCCGTCGACACCCGGATGCGACAGCCCCGAGAAGACGGTGAACTCGGAGCGCAGCGGCTCCAGCAGCTTCAGGTAAGGCGAAAGCTCGTAATCGCGGCCCGCCTTTTCCGGAAAGAACAGGTGCGGCATGATGCCCTGGTTCGTCTGAATGGTGACCAGGCGGCGCGGCGCCTCCACCGCAGCGGCGCGGGAAAAGGCAGGGCGCATGGCCTCCAGCAGCGGCAGGGCAAGACAGACGCCCGCGCCCCGAAGGAAGCTGCGGCGCGAGAGGGCGGCGGGTTGCGGGACGATGTTCATGGGTTATTCAGGGACCGGAATTTTTGCCTACGAATCACACGAATCAAACGAATCTGAAGAGGACATGCTACCCGCATCGCGGTGTTCGAACGACGATTTCAGATTCGTTTGATTCGTGTGATTCGTAGGCAATCCTTCAGTAGTTATTTTCGGCGAAATAGCGTGGGATTGAGTACGAGCTGGCGGACGAGCGTGCGGAGCCCGAAATGACTATCGCGGCTCTGCTGCAATATTAGGTCGACCTGTGCGCGGTCGGCGAAACCGACCGGCGCGCCCGTGGCGTATAGGATGAGCCGCGAGACGAGATTGCGCGCCAGCCCCTCCTCGTCGGAGAGGAGGAGTTTCTTATACTCGAAGACGTCGTGAAACGCCGCGCCCTCCGGCGTGGTGCCGCTCGGATCGACCGGCAGGCCGGAGCGGACGCCGTCCATTACATACCCCCACTGCTTCAGGCCGATGCCGAGAAAACGCCCGGGCTCCGGGTCTTCGCCGGCCCGCATGTCGGGGTACTCGACCTTCTCGCCGACAAAGCGGTACTTCGTCCGCCACGCGCCGATGACATCGAAGCTCTCGAGCGCGAAACCGGGCGGGTCCATCTTGGCGTGGCAGGAGGCGCAGACGGCCGAGTTGCGGTGCTTGTCGAGCTGCTCGCGGATCGTCGTGAGCCCGCGCGTGTCCGGGTCGACGGCGGGCACGTCCGGCGGCTGCGGTTGCGGCGGCCGGCCGAGCAGGCGATCCATGACCCACGCGCCGCGCTTGACCGGCGAGGTCGTGGTGCCGTTCGCCGTCACCTTCAAAATGGCTGCCTGCGTGAGCAAGCCGCCGCGCGGGCTGTTCGCCGGCTTCGGCACCCGGCGGATCGTGTAGCCCTCCACGCCCGGCACTTCGTAGTGCTCGGCGAGCCGCTGATTGATCATCAGAAAATCGGAGTCGATGAAGTTGGTGACGCCGAGATCCTCGGTGAGCATCTCGCGGAAAAAATCGCGCGTCTCGGCGAGCATCGCGTCGCGCAGGTCGAGACGGAACTCCGGGTAGAGCTTCACGTCGGGGCTGGTGAAATCGATGTCGCGCAGGCCGAGCCATTGGTCGAGGAAGTCGTTCACGAAGCGGTCCGACTTCGGGTCCGCAAGCATGCGATCGACCTGCTTCTTGAGCTCTCCGCCGAGCCGGTTCGTCTCCGCGAGCTTGGTCAGTTCCTCATCCGGCATCGAGTTCCAGAGGAAGTACGAGAGGCGCGCGGCTTGCGCATATTGATCGAGACTCGTTTTGTCACTCGGAACGGCCGGCGGCTCTTGCAGGAAGAGGAAATCCGGCGAGCAAAGCGCCGTGCGATAGGCGACGCGCATCGCCGTCTCGAAGTACTCGCCCGCCGCCAGTTTCTCGCGCGCGATTTGCACATAGACATCGACTTCCTCCGGCGGCACCGGCCGGCGAAAAGCGCGCGGCAGGAAGTCCTTGAGCAGCAGCTCCGCATCCTGCGTCGGCCGCGACGAGGCGGCCGTCCAAACCGGCTGATATTTCTGAAACTCCTTGCCGTCGGTGTGATCGGGCCGGTAGCCGGGCTTGCGCCGCAGGTCCGACGGCTGACGCGGATAGAGTTCGGGCGGGGTCGAGTACTTCTTCACGAATGACAATTCGGCCAGCGGCAGGTTGCCGAACAGGCGCCGATGACTCGCCGGCGGCCAGCTTTCATTGAGCGGCCCCTCCACGTCCACGTAGTCGACTGCGACGCCCGGTCCGACGTAGTTGTACGGCGTATTGAAGTTGTTCCAGAGGTTCGCCGGGTTCAGTTGCAGCGTCTCGCCGGCATTCAGCCAGACGACGAGCTCGTGCTCCTTCGGCGTCAGCGACGGCGCATCCAGTTGCGCGAGCAGCCGGCCGTTCGCCGTCAGCGCGAACGACTGCATGCGCGAGGCGGCCTTCGTTTCCCCCTTGTCGTAATCGAAGCTCCAGAGTGAGGTCTTGATCCGATAAAAGCCCGAATGAAAGGGCGAGAAGTTCTCCACCTCGGGCTCGAACGACGGCCGCGCGGTGGTGATGATGCCGAGCGAGTCGATGTTCTTCAGCACCTGCTGCAAGACAAGGAGGTGCAGCGACGGCTGCCCTTCCGGCCGCATCAGCTTCTGCATCTGCATGTCCGGCTTCCCATTCTTGATCGGAAACGTGCATTCGCTGAAACAGTGCAGCCCGCCGATGCGGCGAAAGTGTTCCTTCCACACCATCGGCTTCTCCTGGTGCGCGATCGCCGCATCGAGCACGTAATCGGCCGCCTCGAGATACTTGCGGAGTTGCACCGAGGAAATCGCGAGCGAAGCGCTCGCCTTGTCGAAACCATCGAGCCGGCCGTCCTCCGGCAGCATGTCCTTCACCGGCAAGCCCGGCATGGAAAACAAGTCGCGGATCGTGTTCTCGTACTCGGTGCGATTGAGCCGCCGCAACGGCACGCGGCCCTGCTCACGCTGGCGCTGCAGATCGGCCTGCGAAAGGACGCCCGAGAGCGTCTTCAGCATCGTCTCGCGCTCCGGCGCGGTCGGCTGCGCCTTCTTTTTCGGCGGCATCTCGCCGTCGCGCAGGCGGTCGTGCACCTTGACCCAGCGGGCAAAGGCGTCGCGATCGGCAAAGTCGGTCGAGAGCGAAGTCAGGTCGAGATTTCCCTTCTTCGTCTGCTCGTCGTGGCAATCGAAGCAGCGCTTTTCGAGAAAGGCCTGCGCGGTGCCGGGCAACTCCGCGGGCGCGGCCAGAAGAGCGCGCGCCGGGAAGGCGAGCATGAAGATGAGGGGGAGAACACGCCAGGGCATGGAGCGGGAAAGCTGCACCATAGCGGGACTTTCGCAAGTGCGGAGCGGGTCCGCAGTGCGCGAAGCGCTCCAAAATTCTGTGTAGAGCGCGGCTCTCTGTGAGCATAGGCGAACAGGTGCCGCCTCCAATTCCTTGAGCGTCTCCATCGGAGGCAGCGCCCAAGAAAAGCGCCAATTCATTCATACCTGGTTTGGACGTGGGACGCGAGAGAGGCGCGCAAGAAATTGGAGGCGGCACCCCCGTTCGCCTCAGGCTCAGGGGAGAGCCGCGCTCTACACATCAGGGCTATTCTGCCTCACCAAAACCGCCACCATTTCCGCTCCACCGGCTGCCATTCCGGATCATACACGCGGGCCGGCGGCGGGGCGGGCAGGCGCAGCCGGTCGACCATCAGGTGCTTGAGCTCGCGCACCGTGTTCTCGATCGCGAATTTGCGCTGCGCCTTCTCGCGGCCCGCCGCGCCGAGGCGCGCGGCGAGGGTGGGGTCGTCGAACAGGCGCTCGACCGCGGCGGCGAGTTGCGCCGGCGAGCGCGGTTCCACGAGGAGGCCGTCCTGTTCGCTCGTGATCATCTCGGGCACGCCGGCGACCGTCGTGGAAATGGTCGGCACGCCGGCGGCCATGGCCTCGGCGACGACGGTCGGGAGATTGTCGCTGCCGCCGTCCTTCTCCGGCACGCAGGCGAGGACGAAGAGGTTCACCGTCGAGAGCAGGCTCGCGACTTCCGCCTGCGGCAGCGGCCCGAGCAGGCGCACGTAGCTTTCGAGGCGAAGTCGTTGGATTTGTTGCAGCAGCTCTTCATGCAGCGGCCCGCCACCGGCGATCGTGCAAAGAAAATCCAAGCCGCGGTCGCGGATGAGGTGGCAGCACTCGATCAAATCGCTGAAGCCCTTCTTTTCCACGTAACGGCCGACGGAGAGAATGTGCGGCGGATTGGCGGGCGGTCGCGGCGCGGCTTCAGGAATGGTGATGCCATTGTAAATGCGGACGACTTTGCCTTTCGCCGGCGAGTGTTGCTCCTCCATCCAGCGGCGTGCGAAATCCGTTTCCGTGATGACCAGCTTCGCGCGCTTCACCAGCATGGCATTGCCGACCGGCACGTCGTGTTCGACGAAAATGTCGTTGGCGTGCCCGGTGAACGAAAAGCCGATCCCGTAGAGCTCGCCCAGCCACCACGCGGTGCGCGCCGCCATGCCGCCGAAGTGCGCGTGGACGTGGCGGACGCCCTTTTCGGCGAGAAACGGCCCGAGCCATGCCGCCTCGAACATGCGCTGCGAATCGGTCTCGGAGCGCCGCTGCTTGAGGATTTTGCGCACACGCGACGGCAGGTTGCGCGCGACGAGATGGAGGTCGATCTCCGAGCGCAACTGCTTCTCGGGCGGCAAATAGGTGATCGGAATCTTGAGCGGCTCCGCGAGGTTCGGCGCATCCTCGGGTTGCCGCAGCGAGACGACCAGCGGGTTCATCCCTTGCCGCACCATCTCGCGCACTTCGCGGTAACAGAAGGTCTGCACGAACGACGGGAAGCGCTCGAAGAGATAGGCGAAGGGGTGGATCATGCGGAGGGCAGGCGCCACTAAAGAGCAGGAACCCGCAAAGCGACAAGCGCGCGCGGCGAGGAATCGCGCCGCCGACCCAACGCCGGCCGCTCCTTCTCTGCCGGCGCCTTCCATTCGAGCGGCATCCGGCTCCCTTGGCATCCCGAAGGGAGAACGAGAAGTCGCGCAACCGTTCGTGCTTATGGTTTCTTCTTCGGCGTCGGGCTGCCGGCGGGCGTCGCTGGTGCGCCGGGCTTGCCGGCCGGCGGTGGCGGCAGGGTCTTTCGCGGATCAGCTCCGCCATCCGGGTTGGCACTGGGAAACTTGCGTGGTGTGGCGGCCGGGACGACCGGGACGCCGCCGCCGCCCGTCGTGGGACGTGTCACGTTCAACGGCGGCGGGGTGGAGCGAATCACGGGCGCCGTGGGCCGCGGAATAGGCGGCGGGGTGGCCTTCGGAGCACTCGGCGCGAGCGGCCGCGGCGTCGGGTTTCCGCCGTCATTGCCGGTGCCTGGGGGCGGGATTTTGATCTTCGGAGTGGCCGGCGGCGGCGCGTGAACGATCGGCGGAGTCGGGGTGCCCTTGCTCAGGCGCGGCGTGGCCGGGGGCGGCACGAACGGCGGCGGAGTTGAGCTCACGATCTTCGGAGTGGAGGACGGGGCGGTCTCTTCGCGTGGCGGCACCGTGGTCGAGCGAGGGCTGGAGCCGGGTCGAGGTCCGCCGAAGCGTGGCGTGCCGTTCGGGGTTTCCGATGGTTTGGCCTTCGGCGTGGAGCCGGTCCTCTCAGGCGTCCCGGTCAAGTTGCTCGGCTTCGGCGTGGTGAGCGTAAGGCCGGTCCCCTTCGGCGTGGATGAACCCGTGCCGAACCGCGGCGGAGTCGGCGTGCCGGGAGGCCCAAGGTGCGGAGTCGTCGGCGGATCGAGGACGACCCGCTGCGGGGTCGGCGCGCCCGATGTGCCGAAGCGCGACGGGGTTCCGCCCACGCCGGAAGTGCCAAACCGCGACGGAGTTGCACTCGTGCCAAAAGGGCCGGTCAACGGGCGAGGCGTCCCTGCGCCGGGTCCGCCGGAGGGGCGGCTGCCGCTTCTCACGTAAGGCGTCGCGGCCGGCTGAGTGCGGGCGACTTGCTCGGCTTGCGTCGCTTCCTGCTGCGCTTTGGCGCGGAAGGTTTGCGCATTGCCGCCGGTGCCCCACCCGTGGTCCGGCGCCGAGGAGCCGAGCTTCGCCGCCACCCGCACGGGCGCTGTGGTGGCGCGGGCAGCGGGGGCGATTTGCGGAGCCAGGATGCGCAGCACGTTGCCCGCGACCGAGCTGCCGGCGCTGCCGTTGAAGTGTTCGCGCGACGACTCGCGCTCCAGCCGGTAGCGCGGGATCGGCCGCCCGCCATAGCGGCTGATTTCGTCATAGTCCGGCCCTTGGTTGTAATAGACCGGCTCGCGCCCGTAATTGGCGTAACCCATCCGCGTGACGTTCGAGGTTTCGATGATGATCGTATGATTGCGCTCGGGCTCGATCACGATCCCGCGATAGGTCGGCTCGCCCAGGCTGCGGGCGGGGACGAAGTTGTACGAAGCCGGCCCGATGTCGTAGTAGCTGTCGACCGCGCCATTGAAGCCGGAGCTGGAGTGCGCCTCGGGCGGCAGCGGCGCCCAGCCGACGTAGTCCGGGCTCTTGCGCCACGAGACCCATGCGGGCGCCCACTCGCTCCCCGGCACCCAGACCCAGCCGCGGTCGTGCAGCCGCGTCCAGCGGCCATAGTGATAGGTCGCCCAGCCAAAAGGCTCGTTCCCTTTCCACGTCCAGCCGTAGTCGGTGTAGACCCAGGTGCCGTCGGTGTAGGGGCGCCAGCCGTGGGATTGCGCCTCGCGCGGCTGCCACACGTAACCGTACGGTTCCACCTGCATCCAGTCGCCCAGCGGGTCGAGCGCATCGTAAAAGAAGTCGATCTTCTTCGCGGCGGCGGCGCGCTTGGTTTCATGCGCCTCGCGCGCCGCGTCGGCGGCACGTTCCGCGGCGTCGGCGCGTTCCTGCGCGGCGCGTTGCTCGGCCTCGCGGTCCTGGATGCGGCGTTCGCTTTGCAGATATTGCGCCTGCCGCTGCGGGTCGTTCTGGACCGCATCGCGCTGCGCGGCGAGTTGGCGTTTCTCTTCCTCCAGCGCCGCCTGGTCTTCCGCGAGCTTTTGTCGGTCGGCCTCCAGTTGCGTCATCTTCGCTTCCGCCTCGCGCTGCGCCGCGCGCTCCTCGAGCTCGCGCAATTCGCTCAGTTTCTTTTCGTCCGCCGGGCTCAACGCGCCGGGGCCGCTCGGCTTGCAAGAGGAGAATCCGAGAGCCAGGACGAGAATCAGAAGGAGACGCAGAATCATAAGAGAGAGGCGTTGATGCGACGTTGGCGAAGCGTGAAACATTCGAACGGTCTTGAGCATTCACGAAGCTCGACCGATAGGGGAGAACAAACGGCGGGGATTTGAGAGGCGCTTCTGCGCGGAGCGCTCGAAAAAAATGTGTAGAGCGCGGCTCTCTCTGAGCATAGGCGAAGAGGTGCCGCCTCCAATTCCTTGAGTGTCTCCGGTGCGACCAGCGCCCAAGAAAAGTGTGGGCTGCGTCTTTATTTGGGCGGTTGAGCGCGCGTGAAACGCTCAAGGAATTAGAGGCGGCACCCTCGCTCGCTTAGGCTCGGAGGAGAGCCGCGCTCTACACCTCAGGACGATGCGGGCTACGCCGCAAACACCTGCGCGATTCGCGCCTGGTGATTCTCCGCCGCGGCGCGCGGGTCGGGGGCGTTGCGGATCGGGCGGCCGACCACGATGTAGTCCG
>DASYIS010000314.1:0-15835 GCA_035997375.1 Chthoniobacteraceae bacterium | reverse complement strand
GGTGAAACTCCGTTTCACGTGGAGGGGGGTGTCTGCGGGTGCGGAGCTGTGTGCGTATGCCACGCCCCGCGTGGTCCCACCCGCCGGCACCCCGCCCCACGCGAAACGGAGTTTCGCCCGATAGTGCGTGACGAAACGGAGTTTCGTCACGAGGGGTCGCGTTGGTGGGAAACGAGTCTGCGGCCGGCGGGATAACCCGTATGTGTTACACGATTGAGGAGATCCTCACTTGTTCAAACTTCGATCTGGGCGTAGAACACAATCTGCTCCTTCCCCCCATCTATGAAGCCTTCCTCTTTCCGTCCGCTCGCCGGCGCGGTCGTGCTGCTCGGCCTGTCTGTCTTGGGTAGCGCCCAAACCGCAACCACGGACCCCGTGGGGTTCATGACGCTGCCGATCAATGCCGCCGGCGCACCCGGGGCGAAAGCGATCTCCTTCCGCGCGCTCGGGCTTTTCCGTCCGGTCGACTTCCAGGGGGTCGCGAGCTCGGTCTCCGCGAATCCGCTCAACTCGCCGACGCCCGACTCCATTTCGATCACGAGTCCCGGCTGGACTGCAAACCAGTTCAACGGCGCGAACGGCAAATACTATGTGGAGCTGCTGGGCGCCGCCGGGGTCGCGGGCGCCGGGACCACGTACGACATCGTCTCGACTACGCTGGCGACCGATCCGAATACGCAGGTGGTCACGGGCACGCTCACGCTGGCCCAACGCCTCGCCGACAACGTCGCCGGCACGCCGGCGTTTCGCATTCGCAAACACTGGACGATCGCCGATGCCTTCGGGGCGGCCAATGACAAGGGGCTTGCGGGCGGCACCGCCACCACGGCGGACATCATCCAGGTCTACAGCGGCGGCACCTATCTCAAGTACTACTACAACACCGCGGCCCCCGGTTGGCGGCTGGGGACCGACACCACCACCGACGTGGGCGGCACGGTGTTGTATCCGGACGACGGGTTGGTCATCATCAGGCAAGGGGCGAATACCTCGCAGACGACGCAGGTCGTCGTCATGGGCGCGGTGAAGACGGGGCAGACTTCATTCCCGATCGTGGCGGGGCAGAACTTTCTCGCGAATCCGTACGCGGCGCCGATGACGCTCGGTTCGTCCAATCTCTATACGACCGATCCGGCGACCGGTGTCGCGGCCGGCTTCGCGACCACGGCCGACCAGGTGCTGATCTATAACGGCACGAACTACGACACGTATTACTACAGCGCGGGCGGCTCGCCGGGCGCCGGTTGGCGCAAGGTGAATGGCGGCACCGCGGACGCGAGTGCGACGCCGATTCCGGCGGGTTCGTCGTTCATCGTGAAGCGGATCAACCCGGGCTCCTTCAACTGGGTCTCTCCGCAACACCCCGTCAGCTTCTAACCTGAGGATTTTCGCGATGCGCGCCTTTCTCATTGCGGCTCTGCTCCTCGCGTCGGGCGAGTTGCTGCAGGCGTCGACCGTCAGCGTGCAGGCTGACGACAGCAGCGGATTCAGCGACGCGCAGGGGGCCGACCTCCTGTCGGGCTCGGTGTTGCTGGGGACGTTCCAGTTGGCCAACGGGACGGCGATGAGCGACAGCGCGGTCCAGGCCTTCGCGATGGACATCAGCGGGCTGCTGAGCCACTTCACCCGCTTCTCGACCACCGAGGCGCACATCCAGCAAGGGAGCTCGAATCCGGGCGAGCTTTCGGTGGCGCTGAACGGCACGACGGCGACGACCCCGACGCTCGTCGGCAAGCAAATCTATTACCTGGTGGTCTCCGGCACCGACAACAGCACGGTCGCGGCGAGCCTCGCGACGGCGCGCCAGGTGGGGGTCTATTATCTCGACAAGGCTTTCTTCACGGGCACGGTGCGGGACGGCGACTGGGCCTTTCCCGATGACAATGACTTCATTCCCGAGCGGACGGTCGACATTGCCGATCTCACGACGAACAACTTGGGCGTGAGCCTGCTGAGCGGCGGCTATAGCCATGTCGTGATCGGCACCTTCGGCCCCGACCATTCCAACGCGCACCCGACGGCCTTCAACTTCGAGCTCGCGAACATCCCCGAGCCGTCCGCGGGCCTGATGCTGACGGCGGGTGCCGGACTGCTGCTGCGCCGTCGGCGGAGGCGCTGAATCGCTACGCACCGGGCCGCGGAGGCCCCGGTGGACGGCCGCCGCGCGGCGGGCGGGGCCGCTCGTCGTCCTCGTGGTCGTCGCCCGGCGTTTGGCCGAGGACGATGTCCCAGGTGGCGAACAGCTCTTTCGTGTCCGGCGCCGGCTTGAATTCCCGCAAAATCGCGGCGCGCTGCGCTTCGTCGCGGATGCTGTTGAGGATGCCGTCGCGCGCATTCTCCGGCTCGCCGGCGAAGAACAGCTGCGTCGTCCAGCGCCGCTTCCCGCCCGGCAGCGTGACGCCGAAATGGTAGTGCCGCGTCCGCCCGGTGTAGAGGCCGGGCTTGATCGTGCGGAATTTCCACGCGCCGTCCGCGGCGGTCTCGAACTTGCCGTAGCCTTGGAAATGCTTGTCGCGCGGCGGGCGCGATTCGCCCTCCGAATGGATGTAGTTGCCGCCATTGTCCGCCTGCCAGAGCTCGATGAGCGCGCCCTTCAGCGGCCGGCCGCCCACGTCGAGCAGCCGCCCGCCGACGTTCGTGATCTCGCCGACGGCGGGCGTGAGGTCATTGGTGACGTGAATGAGGTCGTTGTCCTGGTCGAGCGGCAGATGATCCGGGAAGAACGGCCCGGGCGTCATCCGCGGCGTCATGGTCAGCGCCTCCGCGAACGCGCCGCGAGTTAGAAAACCGCCGCTGAGCAGGGCCAGGCTGCGCAGCATGCGCCGGCGGGAGAGGGGAATATGGAAGGAAATCGGTGGTTGCATAGACGTGGAGGACGATGGCTCGAAAGGAACGGCGGGTTGTCAGCGGCTGCTGCGGAAAGTGTGAAAAAGTTGTGAGCGCAAATCGCGACCGCGAAGGGCGCTTCCAGAGAAACGTCGCCGGTGGTAGGTTTTGTGCAACCGCCAAGACGCCAAGGCGCCAAGAAAGGCGGTTGAGTCTCTGTTTTCCTTGGCGTCTTTGCTTTGAAGGCGACGCTACGCTTGCCTCATTTCGGGGCGGGCTGGGCAGCGACTTGCTGGGAACTGATTTGATCCACGGTGCCGGAAAGGGAGTGGATCGTGCGTCCACGTTCGCCGCCGCGAGGATCGATGACCACCTCGAATCGCTTGACGCCGGCGGCCTTGAATCGCCGGAGCATCTCCAGGACCGTTCCAAAAGAAGTTCGGTCATCCGGACGGATAAAAACCGGGTCGTCGCCTACGAAGTCCTTGAAGATCGCGCGGAGCAACGTCTCGATCTCGACCGGCGTCTTCGGCTGATGGTTGAGCTTGTAGCTACTCCCGGCATCGGTCGTCGTGATGTCGATGATGATGACGCTGTTGGCGGGCGAATCGCATACGGCCAGGAGCGTGAGCAGAAAGATGAGCACGATGGTTTTCATAGGGATGCGTCCCAGGAGGGGTAGTTGAAAGAGGCCGAGGGGTTCGGCATCCAGGTCAATCCTCCTCTCGCTCGCCGGCCTCCTCCTCCACCATCTTTCCGGAATCCCAAACCGTGCGGCACCGGGAGCAGTCGTAGAACAAATGGCAGCGGCCGATCTCGCCGGGCACCGGCTCTTCACGCGGGATGAGCCGCCCGCCGCACGGGCAACGGCGGACGAAGAAGAGAAGGGCAAACGCGGCTGCGAGGCCGAGACCGATGCCCAACAGGGGAACGTCGGAATCGGTCCGCATCACCGCCGCCGAGAAGACGGCCATGATGACGGCATAGCAAACGACGAACGTAATCGCCCGGGACCGCCGGCGCGGAGGCAACCGTCGTGGGGCCGGCCCGGGGCCGACTCTCTCCTGGGCGGCTAGGTCGCTTCGCAGCTTGGACCAGGAGAAGCCTTCGTCTGGTTTTTCGTCGCTCGGTTGTATGGGCATCGGTTCGACAGGTTAAGCCAAGCCGTAATTATTCAAAACGCGCGCCGCTCCACGATGGGTAGCACAGGCGTCCCGCCGGCGTCCCGCCTGTTCGGCTCGGCGTCCCGCCGAGTCGTCGACACGGCGCGTGGCATTCACCAAACGGTGAGGACTCGCGCTTCGGAGGCCGCCGGGCGGGACGCACGCCGGAACAGGCGGGGCGCCTGTGCTACCCATCGTAGAGCGCCGCGCGTTTTGCATACTTACGGATAAGAAAATTCGCGATCAGAGATGAAGCTAATAACGGCCCTATTGATCCGCCCGCAACATTCCGATCCACCCGCCGACTTTCGACGAGAGCGGCGGGTCGCTTTGCTCGCCGATGTAATAGACGTTGGTCAACATGCGGATGAGCATGGCGCGGGCGCTGGTCGGGGCGAGATGTTGCGGTGTGAGGACGAGGTTTTGCTGCTCCAGCAGCCGCGCGCATTCCTCCAACCCGATGCGGACGCCGTTATGGAAGGGGTCGAAGAAGATGTCCTCGTGCCGGACGATGAAGTGGCCCGGCAGGTTCACCCCGTCGAGCCAGAGGCCGGCGCGGCGCGCGACGAGCAGGTAGATCAAGGCGAGCGTAATCGGGATGCCGCGTCGCGAGTCGATGACGCGCGGCAGGATCGAGTTGTTCACGTTGTGATAGTCCGCCTCGTTTCCGCGCAGGCCGATCTCGGCCGTGAAGAATCTCACGAGGCGGTGCACGCGGTCGTCGGCGGTGAGCGCGCCGACGAGGGCCATGGTCAGCCGTTCGCCCCATTCGTCGAGTGCGCGGCGTTGCAGGGTGAACTCCTCGTGCGGCGGAAACGTGACCGCGAAGAGCCACGCGGCCTGCTCGAGGTCGCCGGCGTCCGGAAAATTCCGGATGAACTCCGTGAACGCCGCGTCGGCCTCGCGCTGGGCGAGATGCGCGATCAGGTCGTCGAGATGGCGCGCGGCGCGGCCGCCCGCGGCGCCGCGCAGCCGGCGGAGCTCGGGCACTGGCGCGATCTCCTCGAGCTTCCGTTTGACGAGCGCGACCGTCACCGGCTCGTCGTCATCGAGCAGGCGGAGAATGGCGCTGGTTTGGGCAAGCATGAGGCCGTACTCGTGAATCGAAGCGGGCGGCGCGCCCAGCCGCGCCCGGATCAGACCTCCGCCGCGATGGGGAGCTCCAGGCGCGGGGCATCGCTCCAGAGATCCTCCAGGCTGTAGAAGCCGCGCTTCTCCGTGTGAAAGATGTGCACGAGCACGTCGTAGTAATCGACCACGATCCACTGGCTCATCGGGTAGCCGTCGACGTTGTGTGGGCGGGCGCCATGCTCGTCGCGCAACCGGTCCTGGATCTCGGTCGCGATCGCCTTCAGGTGCGGCTCCGAGGTGCCGGAGCAGATGACGAAGTAATCCGCGAAGGTGACGAGGTTTCGCAGGTCGAGGACCTGGATGCCCTCGGCCTTTTTGGTCGCGGCGAACTCGGCGCAGAGCAGCGCGAGCTTCTCAGGGGAGGGCGGTTTGTTGCTGGTAGAGGTGGTGGTGCTCAATGAGTTCCCGGACGGGTTCAGGTACCAGATAGCGGATGGAAGCCCCGCGCGCAATCCGTTCCCGGATTTCCGTCGACGAAATATCCAGCCGCCGCTGCAGGGTGCGCAAGCCGTGCGGCACGAGATTTGCCCCGCGCCCGAAGACGACGAACTCCACCAGCCGGCGCAAATCGCCAATGCGATGCCACGTCTCGAGCTTCGCCACGTTGTCCTCGCCGATGAGATAGACCACCGTCTCGCCGGGATGGCGGCGCCGGATCTCCTCCACCGTCTCGACGGTGAAGCTCGGCCCGGCGCGGTGCAGTTCCAGGTCGTCCTGGGCAAACCGCTCCTCCCCTGCGATCGCCGCCGCGACCATGGCGCTGCGGAGCGCCGCCGGCGAAGGCGCGCAGTCGAGCTTGTGCGGCGAGATCGCCGCCGGGATGAAGATCACGCGATCGATCCCGAGCTGCTCGATCGCATCGCGCGCCAGGATGAGATGCCCGTGGTGAATGGGATCGAATGTCCCGCCGTAGAGTGCGATGGGCATGTGCTATGCCCGGAAAACCACGCCCTCGTATAGCTCGGCGAGGGGCAATTCAATGCCGATCTCAGGCAGCCTAATGGCCGCGTCGACCCCTTGCACCTGCTCCACTTGCCAGATGTCACCGACTCGGCGGTCGATTACGGCCTCGGCGCGCTCCTGTTCGAAGCGAACGTATGCCTCGAGCGTTGCTAACGAAAGATAAGCCGTCCGCTTTTCGTACTCATCCTTGCGGCGCGTGGTGGGCGACAGGATTTCCATGATCACACTCGGCCGTTCGCGAAAGGCATGCCCGTCTGCTACTCCACGGTCAGTGGGGTCGCACGAGATCATGGCATCCGGATAGTAGAATATCGCCTTCCCGCTTACTGGAGAAATCACCTTCAGCTTCATCTCGGCGTTACATCCGCGGCAGCGGTGCCCGCGGAGGCGCAGACCAAGCATCGTGTTCAAATTGAAGCTGATTGTGTGGTGCTCATCGGTCGCGCCCGCCATCGCGTACATGATTCCATCCACGTACTCATGCCGGAATGAGCTCTCCGCTTCCAACGCAAGATACTCCTCAAGGGAGGTGTAGGGAGGGAAATCGGGTTCGGCGCTCACCTCCTCACCATACCACTTGGATGCGCGCAGACAAGGCAGGTCGTCGCCACGTCGGCTGGCGCGCCCCAGCATGCGAGGTGGGCGCTTCGGCAAGATCAGGCTTCGTAAAGATCCTCCAGGGGAACTTCGACGCCGATCGAGGGCAGGCGAATCAATTCGGCCAACCCGGTGAGGCGCTCCTGTATCCAGCCGCCGTCCACCCTGCGATCAATCGTCACATCGGGAGCGGAATCTTCGATGCGCACGTAAGCTTCAAGACCCCGCAGCCCGAGATACATCTCCCGTTTTCTGCCGCCATCGATGGCGCGCGTGTTCGGCGCAACGATCTCGAAGATCACCGACGGCCGTTCGCGCCAGGCATGTTGCTTGACGTCTCCACGATCTGTCGGATCGCAGCTAATCATCGCGTCTGGGTAGTAGTAATCCGCGCCCCCACCGCGCCTCCAGGGTAATCTCAACTTCATGGATGTGGCAGACATCGCGCACTGGCATCGGCGGAGCTGCGGATGAACCAGCGCGATCAAATTCACTCCAATCGAACTGTGCTCATCTCCCGTCTGCGCCATCGCGTACATCACCCCATCGACGTACTCGTGGCGAAACGGACTCTCAGTCTCCATTTCGAAGTAGTCGCTCTCCGACTCGCAGTGCATGGCGTACATGACGCCTTTCATGAACTCGTGCTTGAACGGGCTCATGCCTTCCAGTTCGAAGTATTCGGCCACGGTTAAATATGGCTCGTCCGGGAGTGGCTTGCTCACGTTGAGCAGTATCTCCCTGCTTCCAAGTCTGGGCAAGCCCGCCATCGAGGCGGTTGCTACGGAGCCCAAGGAGCGGCGGGCGTCTCGCCGCCGAACCACTTGCGCCCGACTTCAGCCTGCACAGGGTTGCACCAAGTCCCTTGAAGCAAGGCGGCGCGATGCAACGGGCTGCTCACCCGCAGCGTTCGGCGGCGAGACGCACGCTGCTCCTCGGGCGGCGGCAGTCGCCGCGGCTGTTTCGACGTCCAACTTGAATCACCGCCTCGCCCGCACTTTAAGCTCGCCCCCTCTCCCCGCGTCGCCCTTCTACTTCCCCCATGCCCTCCGACTCCCTCGGCCAGCTCCTCCTCACCGGCGTTCCCGGCCCGGTCCTCGATCCCGAGACCGCGGATACGTTTTCCCGCATCCAGCCCGGCGGCTACATTCTCTTTGGGCGGAACATCGAGTCGCCGGCGCAGTTGCGGAAGCTCATCGACGACTTGCGCGCGCTGAGCGAGGTCGAGCCGATCATCACGATCGACCAGGAGGGCGGGCGCGTCTCGCGGCTGAAACTGATCGGCCAGGAGCCGCCGAATGCGAACCAGCTGCGCGACAAAGGCGATGTCGGGCTGATCGAACGCCACGGGCGCATTACCGCGCAACTGCTGCGCATCTTCGGGTTCAACCTCGACCTCTGCCCGGTGCTCGATATTTCCTTCGATGACGAGGCCGACAACTCGCTGCGCGGCCGGTGTTATGGGAACGACGTGGCGCAGGTCAACCGCAACGCCGGCGCCTTCAACGACGGACTCCACGCCGGCGGCATCCTGAGCTGCGGCAAGCATTTCCCCGGCTACACCTGCGCCACGCTCGATGCGCACCACGAGCTGCCGACGATCGACCGCACGCGCGCCGAGCTCGACGCGCACGAACTCGCCGTCTTCCGCCACTTTGCGACGAGCGTCGATTCCATGATGATCGGCCACGGCTTCTACCCGAGCCTCGACCAGGGCGGCACGCCGTCGTCGCTTTCCGGGCGCGTCATCCAGGGGCTGCTCCGCGGCGAGATGGGCTACGAGGGGCTCGTCATGACCGACGACCTCGACATGGGCGCGATCCTCAACCACTACGGCCTGGAGGAAACGATCCGCCTCGCGATCACCGCCGGCAACGACCTCGCGATGATCTGCCACCGCGTCGAAGGCGTGGAAGCGGCGCGCGGTTTTCTGGAGAATGTCCCGGCCGCCGCGACCGATCGCGCGCTGGCGAGCGTCGCGCGGTTCAAGGCGAAGATGGCGCCGCCGGACCCGTGGGACGAAGCCGAATTCCGCCGGCGCGACGCGCTTGTGTGGGATCTGCGCGTCGATGTCCTCGACGCCGAGCGCGCCGCGCAGCGCAGCCCGGAGGACGGCAAGCGCTCGCCGGTCGAGGTGTACTAAGGCCGAAACGCGATGCGCAAAAGTCATCTCGAGCGAGCGGCCTCGTTGCTCATCCTTTCCATTGGGCTCACCGCTTGCGCGCCCGGCACTGGGCTCGACGTGGGGCGTATTCAGCTCGACGTGGATCGCACCCGGCTGGACTCACCCCTGCATTCCGTCATCGATGCCGGCCCTGCGAGCACGGACCGTCGGGCCATTCTCCGCCGGCTGCCCATCGGCTCGGACCGGGACCGGATCAAAACATTTCTGGCGCAGAATTTCCGAGGGGTCGGCTTCATCGTCCGCTCCGCACCCGCGCCCCTCTGCTCCGAACCCGCGCCGAGCGGCCGCTGCGTCTATTTTCGTCCGCGTCATACCGAGGCTCTCATGTCGTACGACCGTGTTGAAGTCTACCTTCTGCTCGACGCGACTGATCACCTGAAGGACGTCGTCGTATATAGCCGGCACGACTCGATTTGATTTCGCGACTCGAGTCGTCCGCACAGAATTGCCCCCTTGCGCATCCGCCGCACCACCGCCCCGCGAACCGTTCTCGGCTGACTCTTATGGATTCCATTTCTCTTTCCACTCCCGGCGCGAACTTCTTCGCCTCGCCCGACGCGCATGCCGTGTTGGAGCGCGACATCCTGCCGGCCTACGTCCCCGGGTGCCGCTGGTTCGGCGGCAAGGCGCGCAATCCACAGCGCTTCGTCGTCGAGGACATCCTCCGTTTTTCGCTTGAAGAGACGACCGCCCGGCTGCTGCTCGTGCGCGCCGAGTACGCGAGCGGCGAGCCGGAGACGTACCTGCTCCCCGTTCTCGTCGGCTCGCGCGAAGGTGCCGACGAGTTCACCGTCATCGCCACCTTCGGCGACGGCGCGGCCCTGCTCGACGCGCTCGAAGATCGCGACCGCCGCGCCGATCTCCTCCGCCTCATCCGCACCGAGGGGAAGATCGCCGGCGAGCAGGGCGAGCTCTTCGGCATTCGCGGCAGCGTGTTCGATCCGGGGAACACGGAGCTCGAAGCCAAATCGCGTTATCTCAAGGTCGAGCAAAGTAACTCGTCGATCGCTTATGCGGAAACTGTCTTCCTCAAGCTCTTCCGCAAGCCCGACAACGGCCTCAACCCCGATGTCGAGATCACCCGTTTCCTCAGCGAAAAGGCGCACTATGGCAACATCCCGCCCTTCTATGGCGCGATCGAGTTTCACAAGCCCGGCGGCGAGCCGCGCGTGCTGGGACTGGCCGTCGGGATGGTCGTCAATCGCGGCGACGCCTGGGCGTACGCGCTGGATGAAGTGAGCCAATATTTCAGCCGCGTCCCCCGCGGCGATGAGCATCCCGCGCAAGCCGTCGCCGACCAAAACATGGGCCCGTGCGGCGAGCGCATCGCGCAACTCGCGCGGCGCACCGCCGAGGTCCACCTCGCGCTCGCGTCCGACTCCACCGACCCGGTCTTCGCGCCCGAACCAATCCCCGCCGACGACCAGCGTGCGCTGAGCGAAGGCGTGCGCCACTCGGCCCGTGAAATGTTCGACCTGCTGCGGCGGCAAACCGCCGAGGGCGAGCTCGCGGAGCTGATCGCGGCGGTCCTGGAGCAGGAGTCCGCGCTCGATCGCCTCATCGGCGACATCGCCACCCGCGAGGTGCAGGCGGCCAAGACCCGCACCCACGGCGACTACCATCTCGGACAGGTCCTCAACACCGGCGACGACTTCGTCATCATCGACTTCGAGGGCGAGCCGCGCCGCACCCTCGCCGAGCGTCAGGCGAAGCGCTCCCCGTTGCGCGACGTCGCGGGCATGCTGCGCTCGTTCCATTACGCCGCCCACGGCGCGCTCGAGCGCGTCGACCCGCTCGACCGGCCCGAGTACGAGCCGTGGGCCGAGCTCTGGTCCGCCGCCGCCTGCCGCATCTTCCGGGAAACGTGGTTGCAAACCTGCGCCGGCGCGCCTTTTCTCCCGCCCACGCCGGAACAAGTCGAGAGCCTGCTCAACGCTTTCGTGCTGGAGAAAGCCGTGTACGAGGTCATCTACGAGCTCAATCACCGTCCGCTCTGGGTCGCGATCCCGTTGCGCGGCGTGCTGGGCATCGTGCGGCCGAATCCGCCCGCCGCGACGGAGGAGCTGACGGGATTTTTGGAGTGAGCCGGCGGTGCGAGACGGCGTTTCGTCAAGCCGGGGGTCTTCAGGGCGGCGAGGGCTGGCTCACGGGGCCGGGCGCGCTCGCCGGGGCTTTGGCCTTCGGCACCAGCGTCTCGCCCTTGAGGTACTGCAGAAAGCCGTCACCGGTTGTCATGACGAAGGTGGTGTCGCGGGTGAAGGAGGTCTTGTACGTTTCCAGCGTGCGCTGGAAGGCGTAGAACTCGCGCGCTTCCGCGCTGCCGTTGAAGGCCTGCGCGTAGATCGCGATCGCCTCCGCGTCGGCCTTGCCCTGCAGGATCTGCGTCTTCGCGTACGCCTCGGATTCGATCTTGCGGATGTCGCGCTCGCGGGTGCCGGAAATCTTCGCCGCCTCGCCGGCGCCTTCGGAACGGAAGAGCTCCGCGATCTGGCGCCGCTCGGAGATCATGCGGTCGTGGATCTTGCTCGCGACGGCCGGGTTGTAGTTGATGCGCTTGAAGCGGACGTTCAGCAGCTCGATGCCGTAGGCCGCCAGCTTTCGCTTCGACTCTTTCGTGATCTCGTCCTCGAGCGCGACGCGGCCGCTCGTGATCTCCGGCAGGCTCGCCGGCGCGAGGCCGTGGGCGGCGATGAGCGCCTCGTCATGGATCGGCGGACGGCCCTTGGTCGTGCGAATGAGCTCGACCAGCGCGTGGCGGGCGACCGTGTTGCGGGTCTCGCTGCCGATGACGTCGTCGAGCCGCGAGAGCGCGCTGCGGGTGTCGCGCAGGCTCGTGAAGAAGAGCGTCGGCTGCACGATGCGCCAGCGCGCGAAGGTGTCGACGACGATGTAGAGCTTGTCCTTCGTCGGCATCTCGGAGTTGGGGCCGTCCCACCCGAGCACCCGCTTGTCGAGGACGTTGACCTGCTGGATGAGCGGGATCTTGAAATGCAGGCCGGCGTCGACGATCGGCGGCCCGACGGTGCGGCCGAACTGGGTGAGAATGACCACCTCGGTCTCCTGCACCGTGAAGCAACTGCCTCCCAGCACGATGAACAGGAGGAGGGCGACGACGCCGATGATGATGAGCCTGGAGTTGTTCATCGCGGAGGGAGGGCGGTTTTGCCGAGGTCGAGCGGGAGGAGCGGAAGCAACTGGCCGGCCTTCTCGTCGATGATGATTTTGCGGCTGAGCTGCGGGAGGACTTCGCCGATCGTCTCGAGGTAGATGCGCTGGCGCGTGATCTCGGGCGCCTTGAGGTATTCGGTCAATTGCGAAGTGAACTTGTCCGCGTCGCCGCGCGCTTCGTTGACGCGGCGCAAGGCGTAGCCCTCCGCCTCGGTGACCTTCTGGTCGGCGAGACCCTTCGCCCGCGGCACGGCCTTGTTGTACTCGCCATTGGCATTGTTGATCGCCTTTTCCCGCTCCTGCTGCGCTTCGTTGACTTCATTGAACGACGCCTGCACGGGGCGCGGCGGATGCACGTCCTTCAACTGCACCTGGTTCACGGAAATGCCGAGCCCGTACTCGACCGCCAGCGCCTTGAGCCGCACGAGACTCTGGTCCTCGACATCCTGCCGGCCGACGGTGAGGACCTCGTCGACCAGCCGGTCGCCGACGACTTCGCGCACCGCGGATTCGCTCGCGTCGCGCAGGGTCTCACCGGGATTGTTGACGTGGAAAAGGTACTGCTTCGGATCGGCGATATGGTACTGCACGACCCACTCGACGAGCGCCATGTTGAGGTCGCCGGTAACCATCGTGCGCTGTTCCTCCACGTCGCCGGCGGCCTGGTCGGGGTTGGTCGCCCCCTGCGTGGCGAAGCCGAACTCGAGCTTCAACTGGCGCAGCACGGGAACCACCGCCACCTGGTCGATCCCGAACGGCAGCCTGAATTGCAGGCCGGGTTTGACCGTCTCAACGTACTTGCCAAAGCGGAGAATGACGCCGACCGAATCTGCGGGGACTTGCGTGAAGCTGGTGCTGAGGAGCCAGAGTAGCACCACGACGATGACGCCGCGAACCATCCATGTCCCCAGCGCCTCGCGAGGAAAGCGATAGTCGCTCGGCGTGATGTTGCGGATCGGAGGCGGCGGCATGAGGGGAGGGTAGGGGAGAGACCTGACGAGGTCCACGAAATAGAGGCAATGGTGCGGAACCGACTGCGGTCGGGCATGGCACCCCATTGGTCGCATGCTTCCCATCATTCCCATGGGAAGTATGGGAAGCATGCGAGATATGGGAGCAATGTGTGCTCGCCTGCGGATGGTTTGGGATGAACGTGCCCTCACCCGCTCCCGCGTACCACCAACACAATCTCCCCCTTCGGCGGATGCGCGGTGTAGTGGGCCAGGAGCTCGGCGGCGGGGGCGATCCGGTATTCCTCGAATTGTTTGGTCAGCTCGCGGGCGAGACAGACGGGGCGGTCGCCGAAATGCTGTGCGCAGACCGCGAGCGATTTCACGAGGCGGTGCGGGCTTTCGAAGAAGACGCTGGTTTCCTCCCGCGCGAAGGCGGCGAGCAGGTCGCGCTCGCGGCCGCCGCTTTTCACCGGGAGGAAGCCGCCGTAATAAAACGCCTCGGCCGGAAAGCCGCTGCCGACCAGGGCGGTGAGGACGGCGCTCGGACCGGGGATGATGGTGTACGGCAACCCGCGCTCCTGGCAGGCGCGGAGCAGCCGGTGGCCGGGATCGGAGATGCCCGGCAGGCCGGCGTCGCTGATGACCGCGATGTGGCGGCCGGCGGCGAGTTCCTCGATCAGCTCGGCGGTGCGGCGCGCTTCGTTGTGCTGATGATAGGAGACGAGCGGCTTCGCGATGCTGAAATGCCGGAGCAGATGCCCGGAATGCCGCGTGTCCTCGGCGGCGATTTTGTCGACGCTCTTCAGCGTCTCCAGGGCGCGCAGGGTGATGTCGCCGAGATTCCCGATCGGCGTGGCGACGAGGTATAGCACGCTTTCCTTCGACAGGCTCAGGATCGTACGACGCTTACCAGCCTTCGCTGATCTGGCTGACCAGGCGGACCGCGAGATCTTCCGCCGCGAGGGGGATCGCCTGGCGTTCATCCTGGTTCACGTCGGCCTTGATCGACGAGGAGCCGCTGACGAAGAAGCTGGTCGCGCCGGTGACGCTCCGGGCGGCCAACTGCAGGCCGGTGGAGCGCTGGGTGATCACGTAGCGCGCCCGCACGGTCAGGGTGTACTCGCGGGCCAGGAGGATGTTGCCGTTGACGCCGCGGGAAGGCCGCCGGTCGATCTGCGTCACGTTGCCTTGCAGGATGGCGTCCGCGTCCTTCTCGGCCACGATCTGATATGTGCCGTCCTGCTGGATCTGCTTGATGATCGAGTTGGCCATCAGCATTTCGAGCCGCGGCTCCAGGGTCTCATTGGTGAAGCTGTGGACGGCGAGCTTGCGGACTTCCTTCATCGGCGTCGGCTTAATCGGGCCGAGGGTGTAGCCTGCGCAGCCGCCAAGGAGCAGAGTGGCGAGCCAAAGAGGAGCGAGGGCGGTCAGGCGCATGATGAATGAAGACTCGGGAAACGGCGGGCGGGTGACGTTTTCGGCGAACGGCACGGTTGGGGCAAGCTTCTTGTTCCGATGGGCGAGCGACAGTGGCGGTTTCGTCTTTCTCCTGCTCCTGCTCTTGCTCTTGCTCTTCCGGGACGATCAGGAGCAGGAGTAGGAGTACGAGAGCGAAGAGGCTCCCGCCTTATTGGGGAACCGGCAGGCCGGTCTCCGGCTTCAGCGCTTCGGGCTTGCCCGGCAGCGGGGGCTCGACGGCTCCCGGTGGCACCGGCCCGATGGTGTCCGAAGAAGTGCGCAGCTTCGGCCGGCCCGGAGCGGTCTCAACCGGGGCGGTCGGTTGCTGCGCAAGCTTCACCGGCGGCCCGACATAATCGGGACGCGAAACGGTATCGACGCGCGCCTGGAGCTTGCGGCGGGCCGCGGCTTTCTCGCCGGTCTCGGCTTTCTCCGGGCCGGCGCGCAGCGAGTCTTCGCCCACCAACTCCTTGAGCTGCGCGATGCGGGTCTTCGCGACTTCACTGTCCGCCGAGCCGGGCTGCTGCTGGAGCACGTCGTTGTAATAGATGACGGCGGCTTTGTACTGCTTCTGCTTGTCGTAGTACTTGGCGATGCTCAGGGCGTTCTTGACCTGGCCGCCCTCGAGCGACTTCAGGTTTTCGCGCGCCTGCGGCACCTTTTCGCTCTCCGGGAAGCGGCTGATGAATTCCTCGAACGACTGCCGCGCCTTGTTGGCGTCGGCGCGATCGTACGAGCCGTCGCGATACTGCCGGAGGCGGACGTAGCCGATCTGGTAGAGCGCGTCGTCGGCGATCGCATCGTTCGGGTACTTGGTGTAAACCTGCTGGTACGCGTTGATCGCCTCCGGGTATTTCTGCTGTTTCTCCAGCGCCTGACCGACATTGAACTGCGCGAGCGGCGCCCACTTGGAGTACGCCGCGCGCTTCACCAGGATCTCGAACATGGCCTGCGAGCGCGCGAGGTTCGAGCCCAGCGGAACCCCCATGATTTTCTTCTTCTGCCCCTCGAGGAAGGTCTTCGCGATCTTGAACATGGAATCGACCGTGGCGTCGAAATCCTCGCCCTTCGGGTACTTCGTCAGGTAAGTGTCGTAGGCGTTGAACGCGTGGTCCGGATCGCCGGTTTTTTCGAGGAGCACGCCGATCTTGTGCTGCGCCTTCGGGGCGAGCAGCGAGGTCGGGTAGGTGTGGACCAGCCCGCGATAGGAGGCGAGCGCGTCGGCGAGTTTGCCCGACGCCTCCTGCGCCTCGGCCTTCTTCATCTGGTCGACGGCGCTGATTTCGACCGTGTTATTGGGGTCGCCCTCGACGCTCCAGCCTTCGTTCGAGCGATAGATGATCGCGGCTTGGCCGGCGAGCGGCAGCGCGAGAGCGGCCGCCCAGAGGGGG
>DASYIS010000313.1:0-8955 GCA_035997375.1 Chthoniobacteraceae bacterium | reverse complement strand
CTTTCGCCTTCGGTCCCTTTTTCGTGTCTTTCGTGTCTTTCGTGGACCAAAATTTCCGGTTCCCAACTTAAAACGATGTTCGAGCTCCTCAAGACGGCCCCTGACAGCAAAGCGCGGCGCGGCCGGCTGCACACGAATCATGGCGCGATCGAGACGCCGATCTTCATGCCGGTCGGCACGCAGGGGACGGTGAAGAGCGTCGCACCGTGGGAGCTGCGCGAGCTGCGGGCGCAGGTCATTCTTGGCAATACCTATCATCTTTTCGTGCGCCCCGGCATGGAGGTCATGCGGCATTTTGGCGGGCTGCATGCCTTCATGGGATGGGACGGCCCGATCCTCACCGACTCCGGCGGTTTCCAAGTCTTCTCGCTCGCCCGGCTGCGCAAGATCACGGAGGAGGGTGTGCATTTTCAAAATCATCTCGACGGGACGCCGATGTTCCTCGGCCCGCGCGAGGCGATGGAAACGCAGGCAACGCTCGGGTCGGACATCGCGATGATCTTCGACGAGTGTCCGCCGTATCCCTGCGAATACGACTACGCCGCCGAGAGCCTCGCGCGCACCTTGCGTTGGGCTCAGCGTTGCAAGGAGGTCGCCACGCCGGGGCTGAAATTCGGCATCGTGCAGGGCGCGACGTTTCCCGCGCTGCGTCGCGAAAGCGCCGAGGCGCTGGTGCAGATCGGCTTCGATGGCTACGCGGTCGGCGGCGTCAGCGTCGGCGAACCGGAGCACGAGATGATGTCCGCGATCGAGGCGAGCGAGCCATACCTGCCGGCGGACAAACCGCGCTACGCCATGGGCCTCGGCACGCCGGCGCAGATGGTCGAAATGGTCGCGCGCGGCATCGACATGTTCGACTGCGTCCTCCCGACGCGCATCGCGCGCAACGGCACCGCCTTCACGCGCAGCGGCACGATCAACCTCAAGAACGCCCCCTACGCCATGGAGCGCGGCCCGATCGAGGAAGGCTGCACGTGCCCCTGCTGCCACCATTTCCATCGCGGCTACCTGCGGCACCTCATCAAAGCCGAGGAGATCCTCGGGCTGCGGTTGATCACGCTGCACAACCTGCACTTCTATCTCAACCTGATGCGGCGCGTGCGCGACGAGATCGAGGCGGGGACGTTCGAGCATTTCCGGCGCGAGTTCGTCGCGGGGTACCGGTCGCATCGGGAGGAGGGGGAGGCGGGACAGTGAGACAATGGGGAGTGCATGCGTGATTCCCGGCCGGCTCATTCGCGGCAACGGATCGGGTTTGTAGTTCCGCCTTCAGGCGGCGAGGGCTCGTTCCCACATGACGCCCCACCAATTTCCACGCGCGCGGGCAGCCGGGAGCCCTGACCGCCTGAAGGCGGAACTACAAACTTTTGAGCGCCGGCCATTGGTGATTCCGGATATCGATCGAGCTTCGCGAGCACAAGGTCGCGCAACTCGGGTTCGAGTTGCGTCGACCGCCGGAGAAACTCCGTTCGCACCGGCTCTCTTTCAAAGGGACACGATTGAGTCATGATCGGACTCCGGTTTTCGAATGGAGAGGCTTCGCCGGCGTCGATGCGCTCGTGGCGAAACGCGTCCGGGTGCATCCAGGTCAAGGCGCGCTCGGCGCCGCCCTTGTCGTAACAGAGCTGGAAGCCGAGGATCGATCCATCGGGCCGATGCCAGACGTAGAGATCGAAGTAGTCGTCGGCGATCCATTCACGGAAGGGCTCACCGTCAATTTGTCTGGGCTGGAGTTTTCGGAGCATGGCGGGCCGGTCATACCTTACACGCTCCGCCGCCGCTCGACGGGAAAATACGGCGGGGCGGCATCGCCCGGTCGCTTGGCCCGCTGCTTGCTTTCTCAGAAGTGCGCGTCGACGGTGCCTCCGGCCGCGCGCGCTTTCCATGTCCCCCGATCAGGTCGAGTTCACTTTTTGGCACGAGGGTCTCCTGGTCGCGCGCTTCGCGCTCGAGGCGGGCGACTTCGTCATCGGTCGCGCCGAGGCGTGCGAGGTGATCATCGACCTGGAAGGGATGGCTTCCGAGCAACTGCGACTGCGCGTCGGCGAGCGGATTTTCGTGGAGAATCTGGCGCCGGGGGAGGGAACTCTGCTCGGCTCGCGGCGGTTGCTGAAGACGACCGAGTGGCACCCCGGAGAGGCGCTCGTTTTTCCCAGCTGCGCGGGGACGTTGTGGATCGGGGATCGCGACGAAAGCGCGGCGGCGCGAGAACGCGAGGTCGCCGGCGAGGAAGTCGCAAAGTGGGTGGCGTTGATGGCCGAAAAGGCCGCCTGGGAGGATCGGCACGCGGCGCTGGAGGCGGAGCTCGCGGGCGCGCGTGAGGAGCGGAGCGCGGCCGAAAGCGCAAGGGCGCACGCCGCCCAGGCATTCGAGGCGGAGCGGCGGCAGCTCGAGGCGCGGCTGTCGGCGGCGGCGGAGCAGGGTCGCATCGGCGGGGAGGCGGTGCGCATCGCGCGGCTGTCCTGGGATGCCGAGCGGGAGCGGATCGAGGCGCGCCTCGCGGAAGCGACCGAACAGGCGCGGGCCGCCGCCGAGCAGGCGCGCATTGCCGCCGATGCCGAGCGGGAGGCGGCGCTGGCCGCGGTGCGCGAGGAATTCGCGGCCGCACAACGCCGGGAGCAAGCCGGCGCCGGCAGCGCCCACGAGTGGCAAGCTCGCGTGGCCGAACTCGAGGCCGCGCTCCGCGATTCGGCGGATGGAAGCGATGAATTGGCCGAGCTCCGCCGCGAGCTCACCGCGGAACGGAAGGCCTTTGAGCAACAGCTCGCCGCGCTCCACGAACGGCACGAGGAGGAGACGCGGGAGCTTCAGGAAAAGCTCGAGCGTGTGGAAGCCGAGGCCGCCGTGGAGCAGCCGGCCGAGGTCGCGCCGGGCCGGCCGGCGGGCAACCGCGATCTCCTGTCGATCGCCAACAAGGTGCTCTTCAACAAGCTGAAGGTCTCGACGAATTTCGAACGCGAGAACGACACCCTGCGCAAGGAGCTGAAGCAGCGCGAGCTGGCGCTCGTGACCGCGTGGGCCGATCGCCAGCGGGCGGAGGAGCGGGCGGCCCAGCTCGCGAAGGAGGCGGCGCAATTGAGCGCGGGGCGGCAGAAGCCGGCCGAGTCGCCGCGGAGCCGGCGCCTCAGCGCGATCGCATTGGGGTTGGCGCTGGCCATGGCCCTGACCATCGCGGGTCTCGGAATGTGGGGCACTTACCTGACGGCCAGGGCGCGCCGCGCCGAGGCGATCGTGGCGGTGGTGAAGCCGAGCGCGGCGCAGTTTTTTCAGCAGGCGAAGGAGCAGATCGCCGAGGGCGATTTCGAGGGGGCGCTGGAGAAGCTCGCGTGCGCCAGCGCGCTGGAGCCGATGCTCGCCGACTACCGGTTCGCCGCGGGTGACGCATACGAGTCGCTGCTGCACCTGGACGCCGCGCGCGACGCGTACGACCGCGGCTTGCAACTGGAGCCGTCGAATGCGGCCGCCCGCGCGAATCTCGATCTGTGCCGTCGAATTCTGGCGACCCGGCATGGCGCAGCCTCGGCCGAAAGCATGTACGCGCTGCACGGCCTGATGATGGAGCAGAAGCGACTCCCCGAAGCGCTCCAGATGGCGCATCGGCTCGCGAGCGATCGGCCGCTGTTGCATCGCACCCTGAGCGCCATCCTGGAGGAAGCCCGCCTGCCTGCGCGTCTCGATTTGAACGGCGACGGCTCGTTCGATCTGGACCTCAGCGGGCCCGGTCGGCCCGATCTTTCCGTGCTGCGGCAGATCCCGCTGCGCAGCCTGAAACTCGCGCGCTCCGACGTGGTCGACCTCACGCCGTTGAAGGGGCTCGCGCTGAAGAAACTCGATCTCGCCGAGACGCGCGTCCACGACCTCACGCCGCTCCAGGGGATGCCGCTCACGCTGCTCGATCTTTCGAAGACCGACGTCTCGAATCTCTTCCCGCTCGAGAAAATGCCGCTGCGCGAGCTGCTGCTCGACGACACGCCGGTGAGCGACATTTCGGTCCTCCAAGGGATGCCGCTTCAGTCGCTGCACGTCGCCGGCACGCGCATCCGCAATCTCGCCGCGCTCGCCGGCTCGCCGCTGCGGACGCTCGATCTCTCCGGCACGCGCGTGGCCGACATCGCGCCGCTGCTCCATCTGCCAATCGAGCGGCTGCAGTTGAACAACACCGGCGTGGTCGACCTGGAGTCCCTCGCGGGCGCCCCGCTCGCGTTTCTGTCGCTGACCGGGACGGAGGTCGACGATCTGCGGCCCTTGCAAAAGCTGCCGATCAAAGAGCTCGCCCTCGGCCGTTGCGAGAAGCTGCGCGACGTGCGCGCGCTCGCCGCCTGCGTATCCCTGGAGCGCTTGACCCTCCCGCGGCAGATCACAGACCTCGAGCCGCTCCGCAAGCTCCCGAGCCTGCGCTTCCTCTCCTACGAAAAGGCCGGCGCGCTCGTGGATAGCGAGCTATCCGCCGCCGAGTTTTGGGCGGCGCACAAATCGAAGTAGGCGGTTATCGTCCGACAGGGGTGTGGCGCCGCGGATGGGTGCGGCGGCGGGCGGTGAGCAGCCAGGCGCCGCCGGCGAGCGCGAGGAGGGACGCCGTGGGCTCCGGCACGGCGTTGAGCCGGCCGAACAGGCCGTCCTGCTCCGCGTTCGGGCCGGCGGTGAAGTAGAGCGCGTTCGCATCGCCGAGGCTGACGCCGTTGCCAAAAGAGAGCGCCCACAGGCCGTCGATCGTCACCGCGTCTCCCTGCGGATCGCGTAAATTGTCGACATACGCGCCGGTCGAAAGATCGAAGGCGGAGATGGTGCCGTCGCCGAAATTTCCGACGAGCAGATCGTTGGCAAACGGACCGAAGGACGCGGGGGCGAGCGCGAGTCCCCACGGGGAGTTCAGGTTCCCTCCGTCCTGGAAGTCTCGCACCAGCGTGCCGTCTTCGTTGTATTCCACCACGTGGCCGAGCCCGGGTCCGGTCGTCTGCTCGAAGCCTTCGTCGCCCTCGGGATTCCAATCGGCATAGGTGACGAAGAGCCGCCCGCCCAAGTCTTGCACGTTGAAGGCATGCAATCCTCCGACCGTACCCGGCGTTGCGAAGTGAAAAGCGCCGGTGACATCGTGCCATTGGTTGTCGAACACTTGGATGGCGTTATGCCGAAAATCGGTGGCGAACAAATGATTGCCACCCGCGATGCTGAACGCGGTCGAATTCGCCGCGTGCACCGTCATCGCCACCCCGCTGAAGACCGAATTTTCGGTATAGGGGAAATAGGCGGAGGTCTTGGTGTAATCGATCACGACGGGTGCGCTATCCATCGCGGACGCGGAGTTGCTGCGCCACGCGTTGATGGCTCCATCCTCTGTGACAAAGACAAACTTGGCCGAGCCGGAAATCGTGCCCAGCGGCGTCGCCGGGCTGGTGGTCAGATCGTGCCCCGGCCCGGCAACCGGAAACTCGATCGGCTGCCCTACGAAGTCGCTTGCGGCGTTATAAACCTGACCCGTGACCAGCGAGACTCCGCGGTCGGCGAAGCCGGCGGTGTCGATATTCACTAACTTAAGTCCGTCCTGGTGCAACGGGATGCCGTTCACATCGCCGATATATTCGGACGAGGTTCCGGACATGGCATTGGAGAGCCAAATATGACCGCCGGCGCCCGGAGGCCGCAGCGCCATGCCCCACGGGTCGATCATAGAGGGATCGACGATCTGCGCCCCGTAGAGATCCGTATCTGCGATCAGATTCGTCTGGACGTAAACATTCTGTGCCGTCGCCATCGGGCCGGCGGTGCCAAGAGCGATCGCGAGGACGGACGCCGCCCGGCGCGCAAGTCGTTTCCGCATGCGCAGTTAGTTGCTGAAAGCACGGCTCCTGCGCCGGCCGAGGCAAAGCAGGCCAAGACCGCCCAACAGCGACAAGCCGGCCGACGGCTCGGGCACGGTCTGCGGGATGACTCCGCTGACAAACATGTCCGAGAGATCATGCGTGCCGTCGATGGTGGGGTTTGCCGCGTCGTTGAGGTAGCCGGTGGGTGTATTGGCGCTGACACCGAAGACTTGCTGGAGCGTGGCGATGTCCGAGGAATGCGTGTAGTCCAGGGTGCTGTTATAAACGCCGCCGGCGGTTTGCACGCCTTTCGCAAGAGGCGAGATCACGATCTCCGCGAGCGTGTGATTGAAATCGTCGCGCGCGGTCCCTTCGGTTTCGTCGGTCCAGATAACGATGGCGCCGTTGTTTTGAAATGCCGTGGAAGCCATGATGAGCGGCACGAGCTGCGACAAGAGGTTGTCACCCATTGCGATCCGGTTCCCATCCGAGCCGGCCTTCCATGTGACGCCATTATAGGTAAAGGAAGTGGCGAGTGCCGTGTGCATATCGTTAAACTGATCGGGCGTAATCAAATTATAGCGGGCGACGGTGTTATTCTGGAGATCGGTCGAGAGCTGCTGGAGCGGCGCCCAGTGGCCCACCTGGAGATTCGAGTTGCTGAAGTTCGCGCTCCCGCTGCTCCCATTGGTGTCTTCAAAGAAGAGAGTACCGTCGTGCTTGGCCGCAAAGTCGTACTGGTGACTGAGGTTGTACGGATTCACATAAGTCGCCGAAGTGCCGCTGAAACTCTTGAGCGGTACCGTCCACTGGTTTGTGGGCGCGACCGTGCTCGTCAGGCTCGAAGCGCCGGGTTGATTGACCGTGCCGGAGCCGGGGACGAGATTGATGTCCTCTTGATAGGACTTCCAGGAGATGCCGGCGGATTGAAGCAGCCCGGTCAGGTGCTGGCCGGTGACCGTCGGATTCGCGGTCAGATAAGTCTTGATGGCGGCGACGCTCCCGTTGCTCGTGGCGTAGGGATCGTTGTCATTCAACACGCCGAAATTGCTGCCGGCTTCCTGCCAGATGTAGTTGGGCTCGGAAGGGTGAACGCTCGGTCCGCCGGTGGGCGTCGCCAACACGCTATGATATGCGCTCGCGTACGAGACGCCGGCCAGGATGCCGCCGTTGTTGGCCGTGATCACGGGACTGATGTTGGATTTGACGAGGCTGCTGAGGTAGGGCGAGGCGGGGCTGTCCAGCAGGCCGGCAAAGCCGCTGCCGCTCGTTACGCCGGCGTTGGCCCCGGTGGCGGTCATCGTTCCCTCGCCCGCCGGCTGCGTCCAGTTGTGGTTTTCCAGCTCGATATAGAAGATACTGCCAAGCTGATCAGCGTGAGCGGATGGGAGAGTTAGAATACCGCCGATGAGAGCGGTGGCGGCGAAGGTGCGCGCTGAAGTCTTGCGGGTGAGTTTCATCACTTGGGTGCTTGATAGGAGATGTGTCTAACTTCGCATCGAAGGCATGCGTGGTGAGACGGGACGCTTGCTAATGGGCCGACCAAAGCGGCGCAACGAACATCCGGCGCTGTCGCGGAAGTCTAACCGCGCCGCCTACGGGCTGACGCCGATGCCGCCGGAGTGGCACCGATGTCGCGCAACCGCCGCAGCTTCGCGGGTGCTGATACTCGGTCGAAACGAGCCGTTATTCTTCGCGATCCCCCGGCAACCGCGCGGCCCAGCGGCCGATGAGGAAAGAGGTGGCCGCGCCGCTCGCGAGGACGAGCGCGGAGAGGAGCGCCAGCGCGCTCCAGGGGAGGTGATATTCGAGCGTCCATCCGAAGGTTTGTTTGTTGATAACGAAGACGAGGAGCGCGCCGAGGAGGAGGCTCAGCGCGAGGCCGGCGACGAGGCCGACGATGGACAGGAGCAGGCCTTCGATCGCCGCGGCGCGCGCGATTTCGCCCGGTGTCCAGCCGAGCGCGCGCAGCGTGGCGAGGTCGCCGCGGCGTTGCAGGAAGATGCTCGCCAGCGTGAGGCCGAGACCGGTGACCGCGACGGCGACGCCGATGATTTCGAGTGCGTAGGTGATGGCGAAGGTCTCCTGGAAAATGCGGATCGCCTGCTCGCGCAGGGTGCGATTCGTGAAGATGTTCAGTTCGGGATGCGCCTGCCGCAGTCGCGCGCGGACCGCGTTGGGATCGAGGCCCGGGCGCAGCTTCAGCGTAATGGTCGCGATGAGCTCGTTGCCCCACCAGCGTGCATAATGGGTGCGATCGATCAGCAGCGTGCCGCGCTCATTTCCGTAATCCGCGAAGACGCCCACGATGCGGACATGCTGCTCGCCGGCCGGCGTGGGGAAGGCGATCTCGTCGCCGACCTTCACCCGATAGCGTGGGAGAAACGCTTCGCTGACGACGGCGAGATGCTCGTTGCGCGCGGTGTCGTAGAACTCCGGCGGTGGCGCGTGCAGCCAGCTCATGTCGACCCGGCGTGCGAGGAATCCGAGGTCCGCGCCCGCCAGCAGCGTCGCGCGGCCGGCGAGGACGATCGGCGACATTTGCACCGCGTAGAAGTCCTCGACTTCGGGATCGTGCGCGATCGCCTGCCACGTCTCGGGGCGGAGACGATTCGTCGCCGAGGCGCTCTGCGCGCCTTCACTGGAGATGTAGAGATCCGCGAGAAACGTCCGGTTGAGCCACGCGCGCATCGTGTGATCGTAACTGCCGACGAGCACCGCCATGCCGCCGGTCATCGCGACGGCGGAAAGCAGACACGCCGCGGCGATGACGTGGCGCACCGTCGGCCGGCGCAACTGACTGAGCGCGACACGCAGCGGCGCGGAGTTTGCCGACCGGCCGCGCAATAGCCGCGCGAGACCTGCGAGCCACGGTCCCACGAACGCCGCCGCCGCGAAAACGGTGGCGAGCGTGGCGACGTAACCGCCGAGCGGCATCACGGAGTCTTCCCAGCGGAGCGGCGGCGCGAGCACGGCGACGACCGCGACCAGCGCGAGCACGCAACCGGGCCGCCAACGCAGCCGCGCGAGCGCCGTCTGCGCATGGCGGCGCAGGATTTGCGCGGGCGGAGTCCGCGCGGCGTCTCGCGCCGGGAACCAGCCGGCGAGCAGGCTGAAGCCAAGGCCGAGCAGCAGCGAGAGCGCGAATTCGCCG
>DASYIS010000312.1:0-3667 GCA_035997375.1 Chthoniobacteraceae bacterium | reverse complement strand
GGGGTCGTTGATCAGGAAATCCTTCGTCCCTTGCGTGATGACTTTCCCCTCGAAAATGAGGTAGGCGCGGTCGACGATCGAAAGGGTCTCGCGGACGTTGTGATCGGTGATGAGGATGGCGAGGCCGGCGTCGCGCAGGTTTTGCACGTGCTGCTGCACGTCGGCGACGGCGATGGGGTCGACGCCCGAGAACGGCTCGTCGAGCATGATCATGCTCGGGTTGGTGACGAGCGAGCGCGCAATGGTGAGGCGGCGCTTTTCACCGCCGGAGAGGGTGAGCGCGAGCTGCTTGGCGACGTGCTCAATGCCGAACTGCGTGAGCAACTCGCCGCAGCGCGCCAGGCGCTGCTTCTTGTTTAGCTTTTGCGTCTCGAGGATCGCGAGGAGGTTCTCCTCCACGGTGAGCTTGCGGAAGATCGACTCCTCCTGCGGCAGGTAGCCCATGCCGAGCCGCGCCCGCTGGTACATCGGCAGATCGGAGACTTCCTTTTCGTGGAAGTAAACGCGGCCGGAGTTGGGCCGCACGAGACCGACGATCATGTAAAACGACGTCGTCTTGCCGGCGCCGTTCGGGCCGAGCAGCCCGACGATCTCGCCGGGGCGCACCTCGATGTCGACGCCGTTGACCACCGCGCGCCCGCCGTAGATTTTCACGAGCTTGTCCGTGCGCATGATCGGCTGATTCCTGCCGACGGCGGCGGTCATGCCGCTCGGGAGCACCTGCGGCTTCACATTGGCGAGCGGTTCAACGACCATTGGAAGTGACGGAGGGCGATTTGGGAGCCGGGGTGGCGTTGCCGCCCTCCCGGAGGATGTTCTTGGTGCGGCCGCCGTAGGATTTCATGTGTCCGTCCCGATATAGAACGATCACCGTTTCCTCGTCCAGCGCTTCGATGGTATTGATTCCCTGCTGCACGTCCGGCTTCCCGCGGAGGGTGACGCTGCCGTCCGCGGAGTCGTAGTGCGCGGTCTTGCCGTGGCCGACGTTGTGCGAAATTTTGCCGTCCTCGTCCACCTTGTCCTGAATGATCTCCACGCGCGACGTGATGCCCTCGGCCAGCGCCTTGTCCAGGCCGCCGCCGGGTCCGCCGGCCGTGGGATCCTTTTTGTTGTTCGGCGGCGGCGTCCCCGTGACTTGCACCCCCGGCGCACTGACCGTCGGCAGGGCGGGCGCCGGCGTGGCGCCCGGCGCGGGCGTGGCCCCGGCGGCGCCTTTCTTCGGCTTGTCGTCGTCGTGCTTCAGGTAGGCCGTGAGCTTGTCGCATGCGAGGGTGAAGTCCGGGTTTCGCACGAAGACCTTGATCGTGAAAATCGCCGTGTGCGTGTGCTGATCGAAGGCCGCTTCCTCGGAGGTGATCTCCGTCTGGCCGGGCGTGCTGCCGGGCATCGGTTTCTTCTCCTTCTTGTCCTTCTCCTTGTCGTCCGTTTTCGCGGACTCGCTCTTCGTCGTCGAGCCCGTGGGCATCAGGTCGGGCTTCGTCGAGGCGGCGCGCGTCGAGCGCGGCTCGGCCGGCTTCGTCGTCTCCGTCTTCGTCGACGCCCCATCGCGTTTGGGCAAGGCAGGCTCTGCGCTCAGCGGCGCCTGTTTGACGGGATCCTTGCCCAAGCCGTCGAGCGTCTTCAGCAGTTCGGCCTCGGTGAGCGGGCGCGCCGGCGGGTCGGCGCAGAAGGCGGGGGAGAGGCCGAGCGCGAGCAGCGCCGCCAGGGGAAGCAGGGTGGACTTACTCATTCGCGGGTGCGGGTGCGGGCTCGAGAGCCGGAGCGGGTGGTGGAGTGGCTGCTTCATCATTCTTATCGTAGACTATCATGTGGACGTGGCCGACCAGCGAGGCCAGTTTTTTGACGGTTTCGAACCGCACGCTGTCGCCGGTGATGATGAAATCATCTCGCTTGATCGTGGTTTCGGTGTTGCTGGTGATGATCTTCGTGTTGAGATCGAGCTGGGAAACGGGGAGGTCGACGGTCATTTCGACCTCGCCCTCATCGTTGTAAGTCTCCACTTTGGAGTCCTTCATATCGACCAGGTTCGCATCCAGACGCGTGGCGGTGCCGATGTAATAGATCATCTCCAGTTTCCCCTTGGCGTCGGTGTACGGGATTTTCAGGCCGGTGGCGGGATGACGTTCGACGAGCGGCAGATTGAGCTTCGGCCCGTTGCCGTCGTTGTCGTCCTTGTCGTCGCCTTTTTTCTTCGGGCCCTTTTTCTTGTCGTCGCCTTTTTTTGCGTCCGCCTTCTTCGGGTCGTCCTTTTTCTTCTTCGGGTCGGGCGTCGCGGCGGTCTTGTCGGCCGGCTTGTCGCTCTTGGCCGTGCCGGTGAGGCCGGTGGCCAGCGTCAGGAAGGCGAGCGCGCAGAGGAGTTTAAGAGACGAGCGCATGGATTTGGTTTAGCAGATTAAGCAGTTTCGGGAGTTCCGCCAATGGAATTTGATTGGGCCCATCGGAGAGAGCCTTGGCCGGATCTTCGTGCGTTTCGATGAAAATGCCATCGCAACCCGCCGCCGCCGCGGCGCGCGCGAGCACTGGGGCGAGCAACCCGTCGCCCGAAGTCGTGTCGCCGCCGCCGCCCGGCCGCTGGACCGAGTGGGTCGCATCGAACACCGTGTGCAGGCCGAGCTCACGCATCCAGTAGAGCGAGCGCATGTCGGCCACGAGGTTGTTGTAGCCGAAGCTCACGCCGCGCTCGGTGAAAAAGTACCGCGTGCACCCAAAGGCGCGCAGCTTTTCTGCGATGTTCTTCACATCCCACGGCGCGAGGAATTGCCCCTTCTTCACATTGACCACGCGCCCGGTTTCCGCCGCTGCCTGGATGAGATCGGTCTGCCGGCAGAGAAAGGCGGGGATCTGTAAAATGTCGATGAACTCGGCGGCGATGCGGGTGTCCTCCGGCGAGTGGACGTCGGTCGTCACCGGCACGCCGAGCGCGCGCCCGATCTCCGCCAGCAGGGCGCAGCCGGTCCGCACATCGCCGCCGCGAAACGAGCGGATCGACGTGCGGTTCGCCTTGTCGTACGAGGCCTTGAACACGAACTGATGGCCGCCCGCGCGACAGATCTCCTGGATCGCCCGCGCCATGCGCCAGGTGAATTCCTCCGTCTCGATGACGCACGGCCCGAGGATGAACAGCGGCGCCGGCCCGCCAAGCGTGACGGACCCGATGGTGAGCGGCTCGATCATCGCGGCGCCGCGTTTTTCTCCAGGTAGACCGCCTGCAAAGTCGCGAGCGAATTGTTGAGCATGTTCTCCTCTTCCGCCGTCAGGTTCCCGCGTGTCCGTTCCTTGATCGCGCCGAGCTGATCGATGAACGCCTTGGCCAGCCCGTAGTTCGGCGGCGGCGGAGTCCGCGGCGGATTGGGATGCGCCCCCAGCGCGAGCAGGGTCTGCTGTTGGTGCATCATGATGAACTGGACGAAGTGGTGAATGCTTTCACCGGCCAGCGTGTTTTTCTGAACTTCCGCCATGGGGAGTGGGAGAGTACGGCAGGAACGGGGAGCGTGCCAAACTATTTGCCGCGGATGGAGAGGGAGGGGCAGGACAGATTTCAGCGGTCAGGCGGGTAAGAACAAAAGATCGTTTTCCGCGGCACGGTCGTTGAGGCGGTCTTTCCAGAAGGCGTCGGTCCGTCCGCTGAGGTGAATGCAGCGGAAGGCGAGGATCTTTTCGGCTCCGG
>DASYIS010000311.1:0-8455 GCA_035997375.1 Chthoniobacteraceae bacterium | reverse complement strand
CTGGGCGGGAAATGGCTCGGCACGCTACCCGCCGGGGCCGAACTGCTCTTGTCGGGGTGAAGCGGCTCCCGCCGCGCAGCCACCGCTGGTCGCCCCACCGCCGTTTTCACGCGCGGCTACTTCCCTATTCACGTTTTTAGGGTTAGCTGCCAGCCGCTGAGGGTTCCACCGGCGTGCGCTGTTTCACGAAATGGATGGCGGGTGAACGAAGGAGAGCAAGGCGAGTCTCAGGAGTGACTTGACGGCGAGCTGGCCAATAAGAAGAGTCCCAAGAGGTTTGAGGTACGGCGGGCTACCGCGCGCGCGGCGGCGCCAGCAACAGCTCCTCCAGCGCCGCCTCGACCGCGCGATCGTTGCCGGCGCGTTTGCGGAGGTAACGCTGGTGGCCTGCCGGATCGGGCTGCCAGGTGAAGGAGACATCCGGCGCGATCTCCATGCGGCCCGGCGCGGAGATTTCCCAGTAGTTGCGCAGGCCGCGCACGGCGTAGAGCACGGCGGTGAGGTCCGCGACGTGGCGGTTCTTCACGCCGCCGCCGTACAGGTCGTAGGCGACGCGTACGGGGTTTGATTCCGGCGTGCGGATGAGATTCGCCCCGAGCTGCAGGCCACTGGGAACCGAGCCGATCTCGCGCCCGACGAAATCGAGCGGCCCCGGCCAGCGCCGGATGACCTCGACGGCGGAGCGCGCGTCGCGCTGGAAGTTGACGTTGCCGAGCTTCAGGTCGTCGCGCGGCGGATCGCCGATGAAGTTGCCGCCCATGACGACGAGTTTCCGCACCTTGCGCCGCGCCAGCTCGAGCCCGGCGGGGTGGTCTTCGCGCGCCGGCGCCTCGAGCAGCTTCCGCACGTTCGTGAGATAGCCGGCCGTGACGATGACGACCGAGTCGTCCGGCGCGTGCTCCAGCAGATCGCGATAGAGCGGCTCCGCATCGGGAATCGTCTCGGGCGTCAGCCGGTGCGGGAAGCGCTCCGCCAGGCCCGTCAGAAACTTCGAGCCCGCATGCACGCCTTCGCCCTTGATCATGCCGATCGGCAACGCGGGCCGGCCGTAGTACGCGTTGATGATTTCCACCGCCATGGCCGACTTCGGCTCCGCGCTGCTGACGACCGTGGCCAGGATGCGGCACTCCCCGCGATCGGCCAGCGCGTGCAGGACCGCGAGCGCGCCGGCGTCGTCGCAATCGGTCATCATGTCGGTGTCGAAAATGAGGTCGACGGGCGCCGACCGCGTGGCGGTGGAGGACGCCATCAGGAAAGCGACTGCCATCGCGGTAAAGGACAATCCGCGGGGAAAGAGGTTCATGGGAGAGGCGTGCGTGGGTTGGAGCACACGATTGCCTCCGCCTCGATCGCCTCGAGTTCCAGCGGGGCGCCGCCGTAGCCGGTGGTCAGGCACTCCATGAGGTACTGCCGGAGGAAGGGACGGAGGCCGCCGAGGCGCTCGTATTGCGCGGTGTGCGCGAGTTCGTGCGCGAGCAGGCGCCGGTCGCCCCACTGGTTGGCGCGGATGAAGATGCCGTAGCGCGCGGTGAGGCCGGCGGTGTTCTCCGAGGGCATGCCGACGCAGCGCCCGAGGAAGGCGATGAAGGCGCCGCCGGGTTGCGGCACCTGCGGGACCGAGAGGAGCCGGACTCGTTCGGGATGGAGGACGCCGATGCGGCGCGCGTCCGCCAGGCTGCGCTCGCTGAGCGGGGTGCCCTCGGCCAGGATCCGGCGCTCCTGGGCCGCGATCCAGCGGGTGACGTAGGGGAGGAGAGGAAAGAGGAGCAGGCGATACATGGCGCCTCAATGTTCCGGCTCGACGACGACCGCGGTGCCGTAACAGAGCACCTCGGTGATGCCTGCGGAAATCTCCGTCGCGTCGTAACGCAACGCCACGATGGCATTCGCTCCGCGCTCGGCCGCGTGGTCGAGCAGGAAGCCGAAAGCGTCCGCGCGCGCCTGCTCGCACAGCTCGGTGTAGAGCGTGATGTTGCCGCCCACCAGGGCCTGCAAGCCGGCGCCGATATTGCCAAAGAACGAGCGTGAGCGGACGATGATCCCGCGGACCACGCCGAGCTCCTTGACGATCTTGTAACCGCTCAAGGCGTTGGCGGTCGTCGTGAGAGAGATTGGGTGAGGCATCTTCCCGGCGGCCGGCGGCGGCAGCGCCGCGCTGAATTGGTGTCCGCAAGAGCAGACGCGCCAGATGGGGCTCGCCCGTGGTTCACCGCACTGCGGGCATTTCTCGGAAGTCATGGGCAACAATTAGGTGAGTCCGGGCTCGATTCAAGTGACGGCTCAGCCGTCCCCCTGCTCGAACGGCCAGTCCTGAAACAACTGTGGGAAGTACGAGTCGAGATGCTTCGACGTGAAAAGCAAGGCCAGCGGCCCTTTCGGCGTCTCCGAATTCATCAGGCCTTCCTGCTCGGCGAGCCTGATGATCGAGCGGCTGGCGGAGGCCTGGAGCCCGACGATTTCACCGACACGCCCGCGCGGGATTTCGCCTTCAAAGAGCGCCGCTTTCAACAAACGTGAGAGCCGCTCGCGATCTCGCGCCGGCGAATCAATGAGGTCGAATTGCAGATGGCGTTCCATTCTTTTCGAGAGGTTGGACAGATCGAGTAACCCGGACATGAAATCAATCTGGTCGAGCATGGTCCGGAGCAGGAAGAAGCAGAACTCGACGAGTCCGCGGTCGGAAAGATGTCCGCGGCCGTCGGAGTCGTTGCGCCGGCGCTGATCCGCTCCGGCGAGCCGGCGGTAGTACTCGGACCGCTGACGCGCGAGGCCTCGCGACAGCGTCCAGAAGCCGAAGCCCGCCACCTGATTCCTAATCAGCCAGGCGTGCGAATGGAGGCGCGTCACACGGCCATTCCCGTCGCCAAAAGGATGAATCCACGCCAGCCGATGATGCGCCGCCGCCAGCGCGATCAACTGCTCCGTCGACAGGATCTCCCGGCTTTCATACAACGCGCCAAACCGCTCCATGAATCGAGGGAGCGCTCCTGAATACGGCGGCTGGTGCGCGCCCACATCGACCTCGAACGTGCGGAGCGCGCCGGGCTCGATCCGGTAGGGCAGGCCGCTCTTGCTCTTGCTGATTTGCTGCTCTTCCGGCAGGCGCGCGTAGAGTTCGCGATGAATCCAGCGGACGAACTCGGGCGAATGAATTGAGCTCGCAGGCTCCGCCCGCCATCGCTGCTCGATCAGTTGCTCGACCTCAATATGCGCGCGCGCCAGGTGCTGGTTGGCCCGCTGGGCGTCGTCAGCGGAGTAGTCCTGCGCCAGCGCCCGCTCGATGTCGCGCGGCAGGGTCTTATGCCCCTCGATCAGGTTCGAGTAGTAGCTGTTCATCTCCTGGATCAGCAACTGGATGCGCGAGCGATTGATGGAGGCGGGGATCAGGCCCGCCAGGCGCCCGCTTTTCGAAAGAATCTCGGCGGTGATTTCCGCGAGCATGGAACGCCCTCCTTCCGGCAAGGCGGCCCCGAGGACGGCAGGGTCCGTGAAGAGGGCGGGATTGTCGGACATGGTGGCGATCTATGTGGCGATCGGAAAATCGGCCATTCACAGATGAAAAGCGACGATAAACGGTGCAAATGGGCGCGAAAGCTACTCAGTATCGGCGATCTTTTTGGCGATCCTTGTGTGCCGTCGTCGCGTGGAACCAGAAACGACGGAAGATAGGTATCGATCGAGAACGGCCCCATCATGCTCAGCGTCGCGATGAGCAGCGGGAGGGAGCGCCGGATCGTCGGGGCGGGATTCATTCCCGCGCGATTTTCGCGCCCTCGAAGGCGGCGGCGATCTTCGCGCTGTGCGCGGCGGAGTCGAGGAAGCTCCGCACGAGGTCGGCCGTGACGAGCACGAGAAACGCCGTGAGCGTGGCGCCGAGCAGGATGGCGCTGACCCAGATCCACGTCTCCAGCCAGAGCCGCTGGAGCGCCTGCTCCGACTCGGCGCAGCGCTGACGCTCGGCCTCGGAGGACTCCGCGACGCGGGCGAGCGTTTGGTCGATCGACCAATCCGTCAGCACCGAGGCGCGCACGAGCGCGCGCACCTGGCGGAGCTGGTTGGCGACGCGCTCGGCCGCGAGCTGGGTCGGAGGCCCCGGCGGCTTTTCCTCATCGGGCTTCGGCTCCGCGGCGGCGGCCGGCGCGATTTCGAGCGAGCTCGGGAGGAGCCGGCCCAGCTCGTCCAGCTCCTGGAGCGCGGTGATGAGCAGCGCGGCGTTCTCCGGCTTTTCCACGGAGTTCTTCAGTTTCGAGATGAACTCGCGCGAGCGGCCGAGCGCGTCGATGCGCTTGCCAAGCTCGGAGCCCCCGAGGTCGAGAAAGACCGTCTCGGGCGTATTGAGCGACTTCTTTTCGTCCGGCGAGCCGGCGGGCGGGGCGTCCTTTTTCGCCTCCTCGCCGCGCAGCTCCGCGGCGTGCGCCTGCAGCTTTTGCTCGATTGACTCGATGGCGCTTTCGAACGTGGCGATGAGCGAATCCTTGATCTCGTCGCGGGTCTTGGAAATCTCCGTCAGCCGTTTCCCCAGCGCCGCGAATTCCGCCGTCTTGCGCGGCGCGGTCGCGACCGTGCGCACCTCGAGCGGGGCCACGGTGCGATGCAGCGAGCGGGCCATGATCGTCTGCAGCCGCTCGTATTCGCGATCGAGATGCGAGAGCTCGGCCTCCAGCGCCTTGCTCTGCGCGTACTGGCGCGCGCGGGCATCGAGCGCGCCCTGCACGTAGCGCAGCGTGGCGGCGAGCAGCCCGGCGGCAAAGAGCACGACGGCGAGGATCTTCGCGAGCCGCACGAAGAGATAACCGAAAGGGTAGGACTTCATAGCCCCAGGCTGTCCTCGCGCAGGCGCTTGATCTCCCGCGCGTTCCGTGGATCGGGGAAGACCTTTTGCGCGGCCTCGTATTCCTTGATCGCCCCGGTCGTGCGGTTCGCCT
The DNA here is from genome assembly GCA_035997375.1 of Chthoniobacteraceae bacterium. GTDB lineage: Bacteria > Verrucomicrobiota > Verrucomicrobiia > Chthoniobacterales > Chthoniobacteraceae > DASYIS01. The sequence goes on along the minus strand of DASYIS010000311.1, from coordinate 3,530 downwards.
GTGCGTACTCGCCGGCGAAGCGCAGATGTTGGGCCGCGTCCTCCTCCTGCTTCTGGCAGATGCGATTCGTCTCCGCGACTTTCTGCCAGTAGAGGTTGTTCGCCGGCTCGCCCGGGGCGTGCAGCAGGTAGTCGCGCAACAACTCGGCGCCCTTGGGACAATCCTGCGCCGCAAACGCGACCGCCGCGCGCGACCAGGCGAGCGAGGCCTCGAGGCTGGTGGAGGTCTCGCTGAATGCCGCTTGCATGGCGGCCGGGACGCGCGACTTCGCCAGCTCGCGCCCGGTGCCGGCGATCTCTTCGAGATCGTTGCGCAGTGTCTCGGGGAGCGGCTGCACGCGGCTGACGTCATTGGGCAGCACCTGCCAGCCGCGCTCGGCGACGACGCTCTTCAAGACAGGGGCCGCCTTGGCGAGGTAGTCTTTCACCGGCTCCTCGGTCAACTGCTGCTTCGCCATTTCCGCCGCCTTCGCGCGGTCGGCCGCCTCTTTGACCGCCGCTTCCGCTTTCAACCGTTCGGCCTCCTCCATCTTCAGCGGCGCATCGCGCGCCGCCAGCGCCTGCGCGCGGGTGTTGTACCACTGCCCGCCCCACTTCGCCTGGCCCAGCCGAAAGCGCTCCTTCTCTTGCGACAGCGCCGTCATGTACGGCGTGAGAAACTTCCGCGCGACCGGGAAGCGGTTGGAGAGGTCGACCACCTGCTGGAGCGCGACATCCACCGGCCGGAGGTCTCCGTCCAGCACGATGTTCGGAAAGGCCACGGGGCTCACCCCGGCGTAGGTCAGTTTGTAGCGGACGAGCCGGTTTTCCACCGTCCGCGGGCCGGCGGCGGTCATGAGATTCTGGACGGTCGGAAAGACCTCGATCGACCGGTACTCGATCGCCGAGGCGTAGATATCGGAAGTCGTGGGAGCGTCGACATAGACCAGCAGCCCCTCGGGTGGCGCGGGCGCCGCCGGCGCGGCGATTCCCGCCGGCAGGGCAGCCAGCAAGCAGAGCCAAAAGATGAGCCGGGGGAAAACCATGCGCGCCCCCTTCGGATACGCGGTTGCGCCCGCAGCGCAAAGAGAAAATGAGCCTAATGGTGCGAATGCCCGCTCTCCTCCGAAGGCTCCGCGCCCGGCCAGCGCGCGAGCGATTCGCCGTGGAAATGCCGCCGCCGCAGCATGCGCGGGAGCAGCCCGTAGCGCGGGCTGAGGAGCCAGGTCGCGCAGAAGACCAGCCCCAGCAGGAGCACGATGCAGGCTCCGGAGGGGAGGTCGAACCAATGCGAGATGAGCAGCCCGACGCACGACCCAAGCGCCCCGAGCAGGCCGCCGCCCCAGAGCATCACCGGGTAGGAGTCGGAGAGCAGGTAGATCGTGGCCGCCGGCGCGATGAGGAGGCCGAGGAGCAGGATCACCCCGACCGCCTGCAGCGAGGAGATGAGCGTGAGCACGAGGCAGACGACGAGCACGAGATTGAGCGCATTCACGCGCACGCCCTGGCTCGCCGCGACGGTGGGATCGAAGAGCGTCAGCAACAGCGGCCGCTGCAGCGCGACGAGCACCGGGATGACGATGAGGCTGATGCCGTACGCCGCCCAGAGATCGGCATTCGCGATCAGCGCGATATTGCCGAAAAGGTAGTCCGTCAGCGAGATGCGCACCTTCACGAAGCTGATCATCACCAGCCCCGCCGAGAAGGCCATGGTGTAGAGAATGCCGAGCGCGGTGTCTTCCTTGATGCGCGAGCCGCGCGCGAGCAATTGCGCGCCGATGCCCACCAGCAACGCCGCGCAGAGTGCGCCGACGAAGAGGCCCGCCGGCGCGAGGCCAAAGAGGATGAGGCCCAGGGCCACGCCCGGCATGAGCGAGTGCGACAGCGAATCCGCCATCAGCGCGAGCCGGCGCAGGACGACGAACGCGCCGAGGAAGCCGTTGGTAAAGCCAATGAGCGCGCACGCGGCGAGCGAGCGCTGCACGTGCGTGTCGTGCAACGGATTAAACAGCCAGTCCATGGTCGATACGGGAAAAAACACGGGTGTCGTAGGTGCGGGCGATCGTCTCCGGGTTGAGCGTCTCCCCGGTCGGCCCCTCGGCGATCAGCTCGCCGTTGAGCAACAGCACGCGGTCGAAAATCTCGCCGACGGTGGCGAGGTCGTGATGCGACGCGATGATGAGCTTGCCGCGGTCGCGCAGGGTGCGGAGCAGTTGCTTGAGGCTCGCCTGGGTCGGCTTGTCGAGCCCGGTGAACGGCTCGTCGAGCAAGACGACGTGCGCCTCCTGCGCCAGCGCGCGGGCGAGAAACGCGCGCTGTTGCTGGCCCCCGGAGAGCGCGTTGATCTGCCGATCCTCCAGCGCCTTCAACTGCATGGCGTCGATCGCGTCCTCCACCGCTTTTTCGTCCGCTTTCGAGTAGCTCCGCCACCAGCCGAGCTGCAAATAGCGCCCCATCTCGACAATGCCGCGGACGGTCGTCGGAAAGTCCCAATCCACCTGCTCGCGCTGCGGCAGATAAGCGAGATCGCGCGTCGGCCCCGTCAGTTCCCGCCCGTGGAAACTGATCGTCCCCGTCTCGCGCGGAATGAGGCCGGCGAGCGTCTTGAGCAGCGTAGACTTTCCCGCGCCGTTCGGCCCGAGCAGCGCGATGCTCTGCCCGCAGCTCACCTCAAAGGAAATGTGATGGAGCGCGGGAATGCGGTGATAACTCACCGTCAGATCCTCAACTCGCAGCGTGTGTGAATGCATGGGGCGTCTCAGGAATCGTAATCTTACTCTTGCTCGTACTCTTAATCGAACCCATCCGGCTCATTGAAAAGTGAGCACCTCCGTCGTCTTCCCGCTCCCCCAGACAAACCCGGTCTGCTGCGCCCCGCTCGGATCCGTGAGCACGACCTTCGCCGCATTCCGCCCCCCCTCCGGCCAGTCCACCTGGAACTCCAATTCCACCCCCTCCTTCGGGTAAGCCACCGTCAAGTCGCGCTCCACCTCCAGGGCCGGCTTCGTCTCCGTCCACACCGCCTCGCCCAGCGAAAGCACCCGCAGCACCGCCGGCGCCGCCGTGAAGCTCACTTGCAGATGGACGGGCCGCTTCTGCTCCACCTTGGGCGCCGGCAACGGCACGCCTCCGCGCCCCGCCTCACTCGCGTTCAGAAGGTAATGCAATGGCCAGCCCAGCGCGAGCAGGATGCCCAGCGCCACGAGCGCACGAAGAATAGGAGAGCCACGCATGAGGGTGGGTACTGTGTGGGAACGCGCCCGAAGTGCAACCCTTTTGCACAAAGCATTCTGACCCTGCACTACTATTCCGAAGTTGAGCCGCTGTCTCTCTTCCCCCAGTACGCCATCTCCTCGTCGAGTTTTTTCGTGAAGAACTGAGGCAGTCCTGCCTCAGTGGGGCAGTCGTACCGACCTACGTATGAAGTCGCCTCCTTCTGTACCGGCTTCACCTCGAAGAAAATCAGCTGTCCGATCAAGAGCCCTGGGTACAATGCAATGGGACTGTCGCTGAGGTTCGCAAGTTCTAAGGTCAGGCAACCCTTGAACCCAG
>DASYIS010000310.1:0-15927 GCA_035997375.1 Chthoniobacteraceae bacterium | reverse complement strand
ATTGCCGCGCGTGGGATTGATGACCCCCATGCTGTCCTCGACGGTCATGAATTGCTCGCGTCCATCCTGCACATCGATCTCCGTGCGGCCGAGGCAGGGGAGGATCAGCGCCGTGCGGCCGGTGACGAGATGCGAGCGGTTGAGCTTGATCGAGACGTGCGCGGTTAACCGGCATCGGCGCAGCGCCTCGCCCGTGTACTCCGTATCGGACATGGCGGAGAGGAAATTGCCGCCCATGGCGATGAAGATGTGGGCGAGCCCCTGATGCATCGCATGCACAGAGTCAACCGCGTCGAGGCCATGTTCGCGGGGCGGCTCGAACCCGAACTCCGCTTTCAGTTTATCCAGGAACGCGGCCTTCGGTTTTTCCCAGATGCCCATCGTGCGATCGCCCTGCACATTCGAGTGGCCGCGCACGGGACACGGCCCCGCGCCTGGACGGCCGATGTTGCCGCGCAGCAGCAGGAAATTCAGCACCTCCTGGATCGTGGCGACGCCATTCTTGTGCTGGGTCAACCCCATGCACCAGCAGACGATGATCTTGCGGGCCGCGAGGGCGATCTCCGCCGCTTCGCGGATCTGCGCGCGCGTGAGGCCGGAGTCCTCCACGACCGCTTCCCAGGTCGTGGCGCGGAGTTGCGCAATCAATTCATCATAGCCGGCGGTGTAATGCTCAATGAAGTCGTGGTCGAAAACCTGGCCCGGCCGGCGATCCTCCGCCTCCAGCAACTCCTTCATCAGCCCCTGCAGAAAGGCCATGTCGCCATTGATGGTGACCGGCAGATGCAGGTCCATGAGCTGCGTGCCTTTGCCCAGGAAGAAACGCGGAAACTTCAGCGGATTCATGAGATCCTGCGGATTCTTGAATCGAATCAAACCCGCCTCTTTCAATGGATTGACCGAGACAATTTTGCAGCCGCGCTCCTTGGCCCGCTGGAGCGAGGTGAGCATGCGCGGGTGATTCGTCCCCGGGTTTTGCCCCATGATGAAGATGGCGTCGGCCTCGTCAAAGTCGCCGAGCTTCACGCAGCCCTTGCCGATGCCGATCGTCGGCGCCATGGCGGAGCCGCTCGACTCGTGGCACATGTTGGAGCAATCCGGCAGATTGTTCGTGCCATAGGCGCGGATGAAGAGCTGCCAGAGAAACGCCGTTTCGGTGCTCGTGCGGCCTGAGGTATAGAAGATCGCCTCGTTGGGGGAGGGGAGCGCCTTGAGCTCCTTGGCCATGAGCTGAAACGCCGCATTCCACGAGATCGGCTCGTAATGCGTGGCACCGGGGCGGAGGACCATCGGCTCCGTCAGCCGGCCCTGGTGGCCGAGCCAGTGATCGGGCTTCTCCAGCAACTCGGCGATCGAGTGATCCTGGAAAAAACGGCGCGTGAGTTTCTTCGTGGTCGCCTCGTAGGTGACCGCTTTGAAGCCGTTTTCGCAAAACTCCGCGAAGCTCCGCTCGTGGTCGGGATTCGGCCACGCGCAGCTCTGGCAGTCGAAGCCGGTGACCTGATTGAGCGTGTGAAAGGTGGCGGCGGTGTTGAAGAGACCCGAGTGGCGGATGCCGTATTCGAGCGTCTTTTCGATCGCGGTCAGCCCGGCGGCGACCTTGTAGGGCACGGTCTGTTTCGTGCCCTCGAGCTCGATCGGGGTCTGGGCGCCGGTCGCGGTCGAAGCGGGCTGCGTTGCGGTATCGGGGGAATCCTCCAGCATGGAGAAACTCTCGCATCGCTCGCGGCGGAGGGCGAGTCTGTTTCGCTCTTTCGGAGGCGGGGCCGGCCCTTGGCTTGTCACCGGGTTTTCGCGTGGCAGTATCCCGCTCCCGCATTTTCATGGAAACCACACCTCACGTCCGCGTCCGCTTTGCCCCTTCGCCCACCGGCTACCTCCACGTCGGCGGCGCGCGGACGGCGCTCTTCAACTGGCTCTACGCGCGCCACACCGGCGGCACGTTCGTCCTGCGGATCGAGGATACCGACCAGGCCCGCAACACGCCGGCGGCGCGGCAGGCGATCTTCGATTCGCTGGGCTGGCTGGGGCTCGACTGGGACGAAGGCCCGCGCGCCGGCGGCGCGCACGGCCCGTACTTTCAGAGCGAGCGCGAGGCCGTCTATCTCGCGTATTTTGAGAAGCTCCGCGCCGCGGGGCATCTTTACGAAGACCACGGCGTTTGGCGCTTCCGCTCCCTGCGCCAGACGGTGACGGTGCGCGACGACATTTGCGGCGATATCCCCTTCGATCTCAGCAATCCCGAGACGCATCCGGATATGACCATCCGCCGGCCGGACGGCTCGTGGATTTTTCACTTCGTGAATGTCGTCGACGACATCGAGATGAAGATCACGCACGTCATCCGCGGTGAGGATCACTTGTCGAATACGCCAAAGCACCTCGAGCTCTTCCAGGCGCTCGGCGCCGAGCCGCCGCGCTACGGGCACATCCCGCTCATCCTGAATCCCGACGGCTCCAAGATGAGCAAACGCGATGTCGGCGCGAGCATCGCGTCTTATATCGAGGGCGGCTACCTGCCGGAGGCCGTGTGCAATTACCTCTGCCTGCTCGGCTGGTCGCCGAAGGACGATCGCGAAAAGCTTCCGCTGAGCGAAGTCGTCGAGCGCTTCACCCTGGCCAGTGTTAACCGCAAGAACGCGGCCTTCGATTTGGACAAATGCACCTGGCTCAACGCCGAGTACATGAAGGAGATCGACGGCGAGCGCTTCCAGCGCCTCGGCCGCGAGGCGCTCGCGCGCGGCGGAATCGACGTGAGTGCGTTCCCAGAGAACTATGTCACCGCCGCGCTGCAGACGTGCAAAGGCAAGCTGCGGGTCTTTGGTGAGCTTCCGGCGTATGCGGGTTTCTATTTCCGCGACGAGCTGAGCTACGCGCCCGACGCGGCGGCGAAACAGTTCATTCCCGACAACCGCCCGCGTGTCGACGCGGTGCGCGCGGCACTGGCGGGGTTGGAAAAGTTCGACGCCGCGAGCATCGAAGCGGCCTTCAAGGCCACCGCTGCGCAGCTCGGCGCAAAGGTCGGCCTGCTGGTGCATCCCGTGCGGCTGGCCGCGACCGGCGCGGCGTCAGGGCCGAGCTTGTATCATCTGCTGGAGGTCTTGGGGCGCGAGAAGGTGTTGGCGCGGATCGATGCGGTGCCTTGGGCGGGATGAGAAAGCGATTGATCGCAAAGCGAATCAGGCGGAAAATTCGAATTATGAAGAAGTTGAACACGGAAGAGATAGCTCGGCTGCGAGAAATGTTTCCGGGCGTGGAACTGATTCCCACGGAAGAGTCGACTCCGGAAAACATGGCCGCCCGAGCGGCGGCTCGCGGAAGGCCGCTGCATCCGAAGGGCGTGTTCCGCTTTAACTCTTTCGAGGAGGCAGATGAGTTCCAGGCGAGATTCGAAAGGGTAACGCCCGTTCTTTAAGGAATGCTTTCCCGACGACTCGTCCTGCTCCTCTGCCTGCCGGTCTTCGGAACGGGCTGTGCAACACGCGAGACGATTCCGAACGTCCGTGCCCGCAACGTTAACAGCATCAAGGTCGGCGCAGTGCGCAGGCACGGGCCGGAGACGCTTCTGGGAAGTTCCTCAGAGCCGGATGTCCCGTCGGGAGTCAGCATCGGGGTGCAAAGAATGCATGCGCTCTACAACCAAGAGCCACGCTACTTCATACCCGCGTCCGGGGAGCTTCAGGTGGTGAGCTTGGAGCGAGCGGCGCGTTATAACACGAAGTGGCATGACTTCGAAGAGGACGTGCGTGGTTGGAAAGCCTTGCTGGCGGCGGATAGACTTCCGTCCGCACTGAGACAGGCTGGCCAACAGCTCACGGAAATCCCGTGGATGAATGCGGCCCACGTGTTCCTGGCGAAACCGCGCCGGCGTACTTATCCCTGGGGAAAGGCGATTCTTTTCCTCACGACCTATGTGCAGGGTAGTACGGGCGCGCCCGTGAATAACGACACGCTTGTTCTCGTGGCGCAAGGGATCACGAACGACGGCCGCTATGCGGTCAACGGGCGTTTTGAAATCCGGCACCCGAAGCTTCCGGTTTCGACCTATACCGGACGCGCGTCCGGTAAAGTGTACTTCATGAAGGACGATGAGTACCGCACCGGGCGCGCCGGCCGGTGGCTCAATGCGCAATCGGATGATTCCTTCGAACCAACTTTTGGAGAATACGACGGTTTCCTGGCCGGCCTGCGAATTTCGCCTCCGTTGAGCCGGCAAGTTCTTACGCCGGGTTCATCGCGTTAGTTGGCGGTGCGCCCACAGATAGGCTGAGTCGCGTCACTCCGGTTGTGGAGGAGTAAGGTCGCGGAGGTCGGCGGCCGCAGGCTCCTCCTCGCCTGCGAGCAAGCGGCGAAGGACGGCGACATCGAGTTGATCCTTCTCGCGCGAGGAAGGCGCTTTGAGTTCGATCAATTCCTCCGGTGATAGGTAGCGGATCGTCACTCCGTCGATCACCAGGTTGCGCGCCGACTTGGCAAAGTCGGTGAAAGTCCTGCTCCGCATCAGCGTGAAGATGTCGACGGTGAAGTCTTCGACGATCCGGATCGCCCCTTCCTCCGCGGCGAAATCGCTGGGCGCGAGCTCACGCGAATAGCCTTCGCCAAACTCGGCGAGACAGTCGAGGAGCCGACGTAGATTCTCGGGCGAGGCGTCGACGAGCAGGTCGAGGTCCTGGGTCGCGCGCACGTACCCGTTCAGGCAGACAGCCACGCCGCCTGCCACGAGGTAGTCAACGCGCGCCCGGGCGAGCTTTACCAACAGACTTTCGAACGTGTCGGGCATCCGGTGGAGGGAATTCTATGCCAAGGCTGCGCAGGTTATCGTTGAGCGCTTGCAATTCGCGCAGCGGGTTGGCCGACTTGCGACGGCCGACTGTTTTTCGAATATGCTCCTGAAATCCCATTTCTGAGTCTAACTCAAGCCGTCCCCACCGTCGACTTCGCCGCCGCGACCGCGAACTCGCGGTTGAGCTTGGTGATGACCGTGGCCGGGATTTCGGCGGGGCAGACGGCTTCGCACTCGTAGTGGTTGGAGCAGTTGCCGAAGCCTTCGTGATCCATGCGCGCGACCATGGCGAGGGCGCGGCGGGCGCGTTCGGGCTGACCTTGCGGCAGGTAGGCGAGGTGCGAGATTTTCGCGCCGACGAAGAGCATGGCGCTGCTGTTGGGACAGGCGGCGGCACAGGCGCCGCAGCCGATGCAGGCGGCGGCTTCCATGGCGCGGTCGGCGTCGACTTTGCCGATGAGGATGGCGTTGCCGTCGGGCGCGGAGCCGACGCGGGCGGTGATGAAGCCGCCGGCCTGCTGGATGCGGTCGAGCGAGCGGCGGTCGCTGCAGAGATCCTTGAGAATGGGGAAGGCGCGGGCGCGGAAGGGCTCGACGTAGATGGTCGCGCCGTCCTGGAAGTTCCGCATGTAGAGCTGGCAGGTCGTGGTCGCGCTGGGGCCGTGGGCGACGCCGTTGATCGTGAGCGAGCAGGTGCCGCAGATCCCTTCGCGGCAGTCGTGGTCGAACGCGATGGGGTCTTCGCCCTTGCCTTCCAGGTCCTCGTTTACGAGGTCGAGCATTTCGAGGAAGGAGCAGTCCTCGGCGATATTGCGCGCCTCGTAGTCGACCAGGCGGCCGGGGTCCGCGGCGTCTTTTTGACGCCAGACTTTGAGCTTAAGATTCATAGGGAAAATGACGAATGACGAATGACGAATGACGAAGGGCGGATGGCGAACAAATGAGAAAAGCTCGGGGTGACGTGCAGGCTGTAATTTTCGTCATTCGTCATTCGTCATTCGTCATTTGTAGCTGCGCGTCGCCAACTGAATGTTTTCGTAGATGAGCGGCTCGACGTGGCGGATGGGCTTGCCGGTTTCGCCGCCGGATTCCCAGGCGGCGACGTGGGCGAAGTTCGCGTCGTCGCGCAACGCTTCGCCGTCCTTGGTTTGGTATTCTTCGCGGAAGTGGCCGCCGCACGACTCGCGGCGCTCGAGGGCGTCGAGGCACATGAGCTCGCCGAGCTCGAGGAAATCCGCGACACGGCCGGCTTTTTCCAGCGACTGGTTCAGCTCGGCGTTGCCGCCGGTGACGCGCAGGTTTTTCCAGAACTCTTCGCGCAAGGTCGGCAGGCGGTTGAGGGCGCGGGTCAGGCTCTTTTCGGTGCGCCCCATGCCGCAGAGGTCCCACATCAGGAGGCCAAGCTCGCGGTGGAAGGAGTCGACGGTGCGCCGGCCGTTGATCCCGAGGAAGCGCGCCATGCGGTCGCGCACGTCCTGCTCGGCCTGCTTGAAGGCCGGGTCGTCGACGGTCGGGCGCTTGCCGGGATTGGGCGCGAGGTAGTTGCCGATCGTGCTCGGGATGACGAAATAACCGTCGGCGAGGCCCTGCATGAGCGCGCTGGCGCCGAGGCGGTTGGCGCCGTGATCGGAGAAGTTCGCCTCACCGAGGACGAACAAGCCGGGGATGTTGGACATCAGGTCGTAGTCCACCCAGAGGCCCCCCATTGTATAATGGACCGCGGGGAAAATCCGCATCGGGCGCTCGTACGCGTTTTCGCCCGTGATCTGGTTGTACATGTCGAAGAGATTGCCGTAGCGCTCTTCGACCGTCGCCTTGCCGAGCCGCTGGATGGCGTCGGCGAAATCGAGATACACACCGAGCCCGCCGGGGCCGACGCCGAGGCCGTTGTCGCACGCCTCCTTGGCGGCGCGCGAGGAGATGTCGCGCGGCGCGAGGTTGCCGAAGCTCGGGTATTTGCGCTCGAGATAGTAGTCGCGCTCGGCCTCGGGGATCTCCGCCGGCGGACGCGTGTCGCCTTTCTTTTTCGGCACCCAAACGCGGCCGTCGTTGCGCAGCGATTCGCTCATCAGCGTGAGCTTCGACTGGTGGTCGCCGGCGACCGGGATGCACGTCGGGTGGATCTGCGTGTAGCAGGGGTTCGCGAAGAGCGCGCCCTTCTTGTGCGCCCGCCAGATGGCGGTGGTGTTGCACCCCTTCGCGTTGGTCGAGAGGTAGAAGACGTTGCCGTAGCCGCCGGTCGCGAGGATCACGCAATCGGCCGCATAGGAGCGGATGGTGCCGCTCACGAGGTCGCGCACGACGATGCCTTTCGCGTGGCCGTCGACGACCACGAGGTCGAGCATTTCGCTGCGCGGGAACATCTCCACGCTCCCCGCGGCGATCTGCCGCGAGAGGCCCGAGTAGGCGCCGAGGAGCAACTGCTGGCCCGTCTGTCCGCGCGCGTAAAAGGTGCGCGAAACCTGCGCGCCGCCGAAGGAGCGGTTGGCGAGCAGCCCGCCGTACTCGCGTGCGAAGGGGACGCCCTGCGCCACGCATTGATCGATGATTTGCACCGAAATCTCCGCGAGCCGATGCACGTTCGCTTCGCGCGAGCGGAAGTCGCCGCCCTTGATCGTGTCGTAGAAGAGCCGGTGCACCGAGTCGCCGTCGTTCTGATAGTTCTTGGCGGCGTTGATGCCCCCCTGCGCGGCGATCGAGTGCGCGCGGCGCGGGCTGTCCTGGTAGCAGAAGCACTTTACGCGGTAGCCGAGCTCGCCGAGCGTGGCCGCCGCCGCGCCGCCCGCGAGGCCGGAGCCGACGATGATGACCTCGTACTTCCGCCGGTTGGCGGGGTTGATGAGCTTGGAGTGGAACTTGTGCTCCTCCCACTTCTTTTCAAGCGGGCCGGCGGGAACTTTGGAGTCGAGCGAGCCGATCATGGTTGCGGGAGATTGAGAAGGTGAATCCAGACGGCGATCGGGATGAAGGCGTACCCGGCGAAGAGGAGCCACGCGAGCGCGCGGCCGCCGACCGAGATGGGATGCATCGTTTTCTTCGAGTTGATGCCGACGGTCTGGAGCAGGCTGGAGAAGCCGTGGCTGAGATGCAGCGCGAGCAGGAAAAGGCTGAGCAGATAGAAGCCGGTGATCAGGGGGTGATGCGAGAAGCCGGTAATGATCATCGTGTACACATCGTATTCGTCATGGAGCACGCCGTTCTTGTGCTCAGGATCGACGATGTGGAGCGCGGGATCGATGCTGCGCGTGGTGAAGTGCAGGATGTGGAAGACGATGAACGCCAGGACGATGAGGCCGCTGATCGCCATCGTCCGCGAGGCCCAGGTGGACTGGATGCGCTTGACCATCGCGTAGCCCACAGGCCGGGCCGCGCGATTCTCGGCGACGAGTTTCAGCGTGGTCACGACGTGCAGGACGAGGCAGGCGATGAGAAACGCGCGGATCGCCCAGAGCGCGCCCGGCATGCTGTGGAGAAAGACGGCGTAGGCGTTGATCTTCTCCGGCTTCAGGAAGATCTGAAGATTGCCGATGAGATGGCCGATCACGTAGCCGATGAGCACGAGGCCCGTGAGGGCGATGAGCCACTTCTTGCCGATCGAGGACTTCCAGAAAAAGGTGATGGGATTCACGCAGCGGGATTGGAGAGAGGCACGGGGACGGAATTTTTTGCCAACGAATCACACGAATTGGAACGAATCCGGAAGGAAACAATCTGGAAGGGTCGTTGCCCCGCAGAGTGATCTGCAGCCTTCACGATTTGTTTCGATTCGTGTGATTCGTTGGCCATTCCGGGTTCAGGTTCAGGCATCTGGAAACTCGCGCGGCGAGCTGCCGAGCGCAACGATGGAGCACGCAAAGACGGCCGGCAGCCCCAGCCGCGCGATCTCGGCGCGGACTTCGGGGTTCGTCGTGCCGGGGTTGAACCAGACCTCGCGCGGCTTGGCGGCGGCGATCTCCGGCAAGAGCGTGAGGCCCACGGCGGGTCCCACGTACATGGTCACGGTATCGACGGGTGCGGGGATGTCCGCCAGGTGTGCGTGGGTGGGGAGGCCCTCCACGGTCGGCTCGTTCGGGTTCACCGGCAGCACCTGCCACCCGTGCGCCTGATATGCGCGCACCGCTTTATTGCCGTATTTTCGGCGATCGCTGGAGGCACCTATGACTGCGACACTGCGTGGCGGCATGGACGTTCATTCGTAGTGCCATTTGCTCGGCGCTGCCAATCGTTTTCTCGGAATTGCGCGTCATCCGGGGCGCGGCGGGCATTCAATGGCCGGCCAGAAGGCGCTCACCAAGTGGGAGGGTGCGCGTATTTTCATCTGAATTTGGAGATTCATTGTCGCGCAGTTCCCGGTAGCATCCGATTCGCAGGGCGCATTGCCGCATGGACTATGACCAGAGCACCGATCAAGAAGCGCATCCAAAGTCTCGCGGCCGCGATGCTCGCGGTGGTGATGCAGAGCGCAGTCGTCGGCGCTCCGATCGGAGGGACACGGGGCCGTGACTCTGGAACTTTCCGGGGGACGGGCGCCGGCGGCAGTGCTGCGTGTGGCGCGCCAGGAAGCGGAGCGTGCCTTCCGCGCCGTATCCCGTGAAAATCGGGACAATCCGGATAACAAACCCTATGCGCCCAAGCTCAAACTCACCCAAGCGGTCGTGGATTACCGGCAACCGGGCCGGCGCGCGTGGTTGTTGCTGTATTGGGTCGGGAACGCGGGGCCGCGCGCGAACACTCCTCTTTCACAACTGAGCATCGTCTCAGCCGACGGCGAAGTGATTCTTTCCGTCCCGGCCCGCAGCCCGAGCGCGAGGGTCGGCGCGGCCGAGATCGCCGGCGAGGCGCAGGATGCGCTCATGGTCGAGACCGCGCCGGGCCGCTACGCGCTGGCGGTCGGCTACGGTGCGCAATCGAAAATGCCGGGGGAGGTGAAGTTGGTCTCGCTGCCGGCCAAAGGAGCGCCGCAGGAAATGTGGTCTTATCCGGCGGAAGGCGACGATCGCCGGACGGAGAGCACGATTTTCTTTGTCCATCTCCCGCACGAAGCGTCGACGGCCATCGCCGTTCGAGAAAACGAGCAGAACTTCGAAGGCGAACAACAGACGCTCCTTCACCACGATCTGCTCGATCGCCTCGATCCACAGCGGCACCGGTACCTGCCCGCCGAAATGGCGCCCGACCGCCTCGCGAAAATCCTCGCCGCCGCCGAGGCGGACAGGAAGACGTTTCACATCGAGCAAGTCGGCCCCCCCCGGCGTGGAAGCATTGATGGAGGAGGAGGAGCAGGCCGCAAAGCTCGATCGTGAGCTGAACGCCGCGTACCGCAGCCTGCGCACGAAGCTCTCCACCGAGGGCCGCGCGGCGCTCCTCACGGAGGAGCAGGCATGGCTGGCGACGCGCAATGCCGAGCCGGACAATGAGAAGCGAGCAAAGCTCGTCCAGGCGCGCGTGAAGGAGTTGAACGCGCGCGCGGCCGGCCGCTGGGTGGCGCGGCACGCACGCGGCGCGGAGCTGCGCGAAGCGCTTCAAAAACCTGTGTAGAGGCGGCTCTCTGTTCGCTTTCAGCGAACCGGTGCCGCCTCCAATTCCTTGCGCGTTTGCCGTGAAGGCAGCGTGCAAAAGTCGTCACGCGCTATCTTGCTGGACGCAGGTTCCGCGACCCACGCGCAAGGAATTGGAGGCGGCACCTATTCGCTGAAAGCGAATAGAGAGCCGCCTCCTCAGAAACAAAAATTCCCGCGCTTGAAAATGAGGCACTTACGAAGACGTGCGAAAACTTATTACGCCAAACCCGTGCGCCGTTGTTTCTTCTCGCCTTGCCCCGCGCGCGGGTTGGGTGCTCTACACTCTGGAACGAGAACTGGCGTACGTTTCAGCACCCCAAAAGTCCGGAGATGCGCCTTGCAGTTCGGCTCTCTGCCGGGTTGAGAAGATGAGGATGATGGCTCCGCGCCCCAGATTTAGCGTCAATCGAGTGGGAGATAGGGGTTGAAAAAGCGAGCCCGCCCTCCTAAAAGGCGCGGTCGCACCATCCACCGCGCCTCCATGACCTCCTTTCGCTTCGCTTCCGCTCTCGCCCTTTCCGCCGCACTGGCCCTCCTGGGCTCCGGCTGCAAAAAGGCAAATACCAACGAAATCGTCGTCGGCGAGTTTGCCTCGCTGACCGGCGCGACGGCGACGTTCGGCCAGGGCTCCCACAAGGGGACGCAGATGGCGATCGACGAGATCAACGCGGCCGGCGGCGTACTTGGCAAGCAGATCCGCCTGGTGACCGAGGACGACCAGAGCAAACCCGGTGAAGCGGCGACGGTGGTGCGGAAGCTGATCGCCCGCGACAAGGCGATCGCCATTCTCGGGGAAGTCGCGAGTTCGCGTTCGCTCGAGGCGGCGCCGATCTGCCAGCAGAACAAGATCCCCATGATCTCGCCGGCGTCGACGAATCCGAAGGTCACGCAGGTCGGCGACTATGTCTCGCGCGTCTGCTTCATCGATCCCTTCCAGGGGACGGTGCTCGCCAAGTTCGCGCTCAGCAAAGGCTGGAAGAAAGCCGCCATCCTCACCGACGTGAAACAGGATTACTCCGTCGGCCTCTCGCAGTTCTTCAAGGAGTACTTCGCGAAAAACGGCGGCACGATCGTGGCGGAGCAGAACTATTCGACCGACGACACCGACTTCAATGCGCAGTTGACCGGCATCAAGGCGGCGGCCCCGGATTGCATCCTCGCTTCCGGTTACTACACCGAGGCGGGGCTCATCGCGAAGCAGGCGCGCCAGCTTGGCCTCGCGGCCCCGCTCATGGGCGGCGACGGCTGGGATTCGCCCTCGCTCGTGAAAGTCGGCGGCGCCGCGATGGAAGGGAATTTCTTCTCCAACCACTACTCGGCCGAGGACAAGTCGGAAGTGGTGCAGGGTTTCCTGAAGAAGTTCAAGAACCCCGAGGAGGCGGACGCGATGGCGGCGCTCGGGTACGATTCCGCAATGATCCTGGCCGATGCGATCAAGCGCGCCGGCACGACTGACGGCCCGGCGCTGCGCGACGCCATCGCCGCCACGAAGGACTTTCAGGGCGTGACGGGCATGATTACCCTCGACGACAAACGCAACGCGAACAAGCCGGCGGTGATTTTGACCATCAAGGACGGGAAGTTCAAATTCATGGAAACGGTTGCGCCCTAGGGCTTCCGGAACCCGTCGTCGTTGCCGATATGAGCCTCGCCTCGCATGAGTGATTCACTGACTGGATTCATCCAGCAGCTCATCAACGGCCTCTCGCAAGGCTCAATCTATGCGCTGATCGCCCTCGGCTACACGATGGTGTACGGGGTGTTGCGGTTCATCAATTTCGCGCACGGCGACGTGTTCATGGTCGGCGCGTTCGCCGGCATGTATCTGCATCGCTGGATTCATCCCAGCCCGGGCGTCGGCGGCGCGCTGCTGATTCTCATCGGATCGATGGTCATTTGCGCGTTGTTGGGCATCCTGATCGAGAAGCTCGCGTATCGGCCGCTGCGCGAACGCCCACGCTTGATCGTGCTGATCACCGCCATCGGGGTCTCGCTGTTTCTCGAGTACGCGGCGCAGCTCATCTTCGGGCCGAACCGCCAGCCGTTTCCGGACCTCGTCGAGACGAAGCTCATCGCCGGCGTCGGGACGCTCGCCATCCGCAACACGCAGCTCGTGGTGCTCGGGGTGACGATCGCGCTGCTCGTGGGCCTCTGGTTCGTCGTCATGAAGACGCGCCTTGGCCTGGCGATGCGGGCTCTTTCGTTCAATGCCACGGCCGCCGCGCTCATGGGGGTGAATACCGACGTGGTGATCTCGTTCACCTTCGGCCTCGGCTCGGCGCTCGCGGCCGCCGGCGGGATTTTCTCGTGCATGCTCTACCCGCAGGTGCAGCCGTTCATGGGCGTCACCGTCGGGCTGAAGGCCTTCGTCGCGGCGGTGCTCGGCGGCATCGGCAATATCCCCGGCGCGGCGCTCGGCGGGCTGATCATCGGCGTGGTCGAGACGATGGTCGTGGCGTATTCCCAGCAGATCGGCATTTCATCCGGCTACCGCGACGCCGTGGCGTTTGTCATTTTGATCCTCATCCTGCTCTTCAAGCCGGCCGGCCTGCTCGGCAAGACGGAGCGGGAAAAAGTCTGAGCCTCCGATGCGCTGGTCTCACCTTTCTCTCGTGGCGGGCATGCTCATCAGCGTAGTGCTGGGGCTGGTTTCCGGGCTGATCGACTCCTACGTCATCGGCGTGATGACGATGGTCGGGATCAACATCATTCTCGCGGTGAGCCTGAACCTCGTGAACGGCCACACGGGGCAGTTCTCGCTCGGCCACGCCGGGTTTATGGCGGTCGGCGCGTACAGTTCGAGCATGCTCACGCTGTTCGCGGGGCCGGCGTTGCTGAAATTCTTCGGCGGACCCGGCGCGCTGGGCGACGGGCTCTTGTTCACGACGGCGCTGATCGTCGCCGGGTTGTCCGCGGCACTGGCGGGCCTGGTGGTCGGCATTCCCTCGCTGCGTTTGCGTGGCGACTATCTCGCGATCGTCACGCTCGGGTTTGGTGAAATCATCCGCGTGGTCGCGCAAAACACCGAGGCGGTCGGCGGCCCGCGCGGGCTCAATATGATCCCGAACCTCACGAGCCTCTTCTGGACCTTCGCTCTCGCGACGATCACGATCTATGTCGTCTCGAGCATGGTCGACTCGACGTGGGGACGCGGGTTTCTCGCGGTCCGCGATGACGAGATCGCGGCGGAGGCGATGGGCATCAACACCACGCGCTACAAGGTCACCGCGTTCGTGGTCGCCGCGTTTTTCGCCGGGATCGCGGGCGCGCTTTACGCCCATTACATCACGTATATCTCGCCGGGCGGTTTCGATTTCATGAAGTCGGTCGACGTGGTCGTGATGGTCATCCTCGGCGGCATGGGGAGCACCGTGGGCGTCACGATCGCGGCCATTCTGCTCACCGTGCTCAACGAGCTCCTGCGCTCCGCGGAGCAGTACCGCATGATCGTCTTCGCGCTGCTGCTGATCATCATGATGATCGTCCGCCCGCAGGGGCTGCTCGGCGCGGTGCGCTGGCCGTTCAAGGGGAAGCTGCGGCCAAAAAAGGGGGGCGGCGCATGAGCCACCTGCTCTCGCTCGACAAGGTCCTGGTCCAGTTCGGCGGCTTGAAGGCGGTCAGCGACCTGACGATGCACGTGGCCGCCGGCGAGCTCGTCGGCCTCATCGGTCCGAACGGCGCGGGCAAGACGACCGTCTTCAACGTCGTCACGGGCGTCTACAAGCCGACCGCCGGCCAGATTCAGTTCGCCGGCCGGCACGTCCACGGGCAGCGGCCTTACAAGATCACCTCGCATGGGATCGCGCGGACTTTTCAGAACATCCGGCTCTTCGGCTCGATGAGCGTCTTCGACAACGTGCGGTGCGCGTTCAACCTCGCGCTGAAGCAGGGGATTTGGGAGACGATCCTGCGAGGGCGAAAGTTCGAGCGGGAAGAGGCGGAGATCGAAGCGCAGGCCCTCGAGTTGCTGGAAATCTTCGGCCTCGCCGGCGAGCGCGAGACCCCCTGCCGCAGCCTGCCCTACGGTGACCAGCGCCGCCTCGAAATCGTCCGCGCCCTGGCCACGCGCCCCAAGCTCCTGCTGCTCGACGAGCCCGCCGCCGGCATGAACCCGACGGAAAAGGTGGAGCTCATGAAACTCATCCGGTTCACCCAGGAGAAATTCGGCCTCGCTGTCTTGCTCGTCGAGCACGACATGAAAGTCGTCATGGGCATCTGCCAGCGCATCGTCGTCCTCGACTACGGCCAGAAAATCGCCGAAGGCACCGCCGCGGAAATCCGCTGCCACCCGAAGGTGATCGCGGCCTACCTTGGGTGTGAAACGGCGGCCTGAATTTTTGGTCCACGAAAGACACGAAAGACACGAAAAGGGGACTCCTGAATGTTTGCCTACGAATCACACGGATCACACGAATCGAGACGAATCCCTGTAGAGATGCAGCCTTCCGGATTCCATCCGATTCGTGTGATTCGTGTGATTCGTAGGCAAAGCTTCCCTGCCCCTTTTTCGTGTCTTTCGTGTATTTCGTGGACCAGCGAAGCGCCCCTTTTAACCGATGCTTGAAGTCCGCGACCTCCACGTTCACTACGGCAACATTGCCGCGTTGCACGGCCTCTCCCTCTCCATCGAGAAGGGGAGCATCGTCACGCTGATCGGGGCCAATGGCGCGGGGAAGTCGAGCACGCTGCGCGCGCTGTCCGGAGTCATCAAGGCGAAGTCCGGCAGCATCAAGTTCGATGGGGTGGAGATCGCCAACGAGCCGGCGCACGAGACCGTCGCCCGCGGCCTGGCGCACGTGCCGGAGGGGCGCATGATTTTCTCCAACCTGACCGTGTACGAAAACCTGCTCATCGGCGCCTACCTCCGCCGCGACAAGCAGAACTTCGCGAAGGACCTCGACTTCATCTACGGCATCTTCCCGCGCCTCCAGGAGCGCAAAAAGCAAAGCGCCGGCACCCTCTCCGGCGGCGAGCAGCAGATGCTCGCGATCGGCCGCGCGCTCATGGGCAAGCCGAAGTGCCTCATGCTCGACGAGCCCTCCCTCGGCATCGCCCCCCTCCTCGTCCAGACCATCTTCAGCAAGATCGTGGAGATCAACCGCGACCTCGGTCTCACCATCCTCCTCGTCGAGCAAAACGCCAACCTCGCCCTGGAGATCTCGCACCGCGGCTACGTGCTGGAGACCGGCCGGATCATCCTCGAGGACACCTCGGCGGCGCTGCGCGCGAATGAGGAGGTGAAGGCGGCGTATTTGGGCGGCGGGTAGGAGCGGGGGGCGGAGGAGACAATGAGACAAGGAGACAAGGAGACAAGGAGACAAGGAGTGGCCGAAGGCAGGCACCTTGAATTTCCACGGGGTCTGCCCTCTCGGCAGCAGGGTGTTCTCGTGGGGCGCTCCTTCTCATTGTCTCATTGTCTCATTGTCCGGGCGAAGGCGGCACGGGTGCAGGACAAAATAGTTACACGTCAGGCGGCGGCGGCGAAGTCGGATGGTAGGCAGCGGCGGGCTTTGGCGTGAGGGAGGGCGAGGATGTGCGGGCGGACGGCCCACGCGGCGTCGGCGTGCGGCCCCAGGATCAAGC
>DASYIS010000309.1:0-12494 GCA_035997375.1 Chthoniobacteraceae bacterium | reverse complement strand
CAACACGCCCGCGCCTTGTCACCTTGTCACCCCTTCACCTTGTCATCCTCTCTCTCTCTCATCGCCGGCATCGACCTCGGCACCACGAACTCGCTCATCGGTGTCATGGAGGCGGGCTTTCCCATCCTGCTGGCGGACGCCGCGGGCGAACGCCTCACGCCTTCGGTTGTCTATTTTCCAAAGGAAGCCGAAGGTGGTGAGCCTGTCGAACCCAGCGCACCCATCGTCGGCCGCGCCGCCGCGCGCATGCGGACCGCCGAGCCGGCTTCGACGGTCTATTCCGTGAAGCGCTTCATGGGCCGGCGCACGGGCGAGGAGGAGCCGGTCGCGGGTTATCGCCTCGCGGGCGAGCCGGGCGGGCCGGTCCAGATCGTCGCCGGCGGGCGCACGGTTTCGCCGGAGGAGGTCTCCGCCTGCATCCTGCGCGAGCTGAAGCGCCAGGCGGAGCGCGCGCTGGAGCAGGAGGTCTCGCGCGCGGTCATCACGGTGCCGGCGTACTTCAATGACGCGCAGCGGCAGGCGACGAAACGCGCGGGCGAGCTGGCGGGCTTTACGGTCGAGCGGATCGTCAATGAGCCGACGGCCGCCGCGCTCAGTTACGGGCTCGATCGGCTCCGCGAAAAGTCGCGCATCGCCGTCTACGATCTCGGCGGCGGCACGTTCGACATTTCGCTGCTGGAGCTGAATCAGGGCGTCTTCGAAGTGCTCGCGACGAATGGCAACACGCGGCTCGGCGGCGACGATCTCGACCGCGCGCTGGTCGCATGGCTGGCAGAGCGCGCGGGCGTCTCGGCGGAGGCGCCGCGGCTGAGCGAGATCGCCCTCCAGGCCAAGCATCGCCTCTCGGAGGAGGAGAGCGTGGAGCTGGTGCTGCCGTTCATCGAGGGCGCGCGCTCGACCACCATCACCCTCACGCGCGCCGAGCTGGAGGTACTGGCGCGGCCCATCGTCGAGCGCACCCGGCAGCATTGCCTCCGCGTGCTCGCCGATGCGCGCCTGCAACCGGCCGACCTCGATGACGTGATCCTCGTCGGCGGCCAGACGCGCATGCCGCTGGTCCGCACGCTCGTGGCGGAGATCTTCGGACGCGCGCCCAACACGAGCCAGGACCCCGACGAAGCCGTCGCGCGCGGCGCCACGATCCAGGCGGGCATCCTCATGGGCACCGTGCAGAACATGGTGCTGCTCGACATCACGCCGCTCTCGCTCGGGATCGAGACGTTCGGCGGGCTGATGAACGTGATCATTCCGCGCAACACGAGCATCCCGTGCAAGGCCGGCGAGCTGTTCACGAACGCGATCGGCGGCCAGCAATCGATGCTGATCAAAGTGCTGCAAGGCGAGCGCGAGATGGCGCGCGACAACTGGGAGCTGGGCCATTTCACGCTCCCCTTCGAGCAGGCACCGAAAGGCCAGGCGCGCGTCGGTGTGCAATTCGAGATCGACGCCAACGGCATCCTCCACGTCCTCGCGCGCGACACGAAAACGAACCGCGAGCACGTGGTGGAGATCGCGAGCGCCGTCGACGTGAGCGACGAAGCCGTGGAGAAGATGCTCGAAGACTCGCTGGAGCACGCCTTCGAAGACGTGAACGAGCGCATCTTCACCGAGGCGAAAATGAAAGCCGACGAGCTGTTGCCGGCCGTGCGCAAAGCCATGGAACAGGTCGGCGCGCAGCTCGATGCCGACGAGCGCGCGAAGATCGACGAGTGCGTGGCGGCAGTGGAGAAGGCGCTGGCCGCGGGCCTCGCGCCGGGCCTCAAGCAGGCAAACGCGGCGCTGGATGATGCGACGCAACGGCTGGCGACGTTGTTGATTGAAAGGGCGATGGCGGGGCGGTAGGCGCGGAGCCATCCCTGAGGTGTAGAGCGCGGCTCTCTGTGAGCATAGGCGAACAGGTGCCGCCTCCAATTTCTTGAGCGTCTCTCGCGCGAGCAACGTCCAGGCAAAGCGGTGCGACGCCAGGCCTCGAGCGTCGCCCGCGGCGGCAACGCTCAAGAAAAGTGAGGCGGCACCCCGTTCGCCTATGCTCAGGGAGAGCAGCCTCTACACACGAATCGAGAACTGGCGTACGTTTCAGCCTCCTCTCGACAACGCGCGCTGTCACCTTGTCACCTTGTCATCTGCTCGCCGATACTCCTCCCATGCCCACCCACCGCCCCCGCCGGCTCCGCCGCACCCCCGCCCTCCGCTCGCTCGTGCGGGAGACCGCGCTGCGGAAGGAGGATTTCATCCTGCCACTCTTTGTCAGCGAAAAGGTCGACCAACGTGTCGCCGTGGCGAGCATGCCGGGCGTGCACCAGCTGTCGCTCGCGGAGCTCGTGAAGGAGGCGGCGGCCGCACACGCCGAGGGCGTCGCGAGCGTGCTGCTCTTTGGCATTCCGGCGCACAAGGACGAGGAGGCGACGCAGGCGTACGCAGGGCAGGGGATTGTCCAGCGCGCCGTCCGCGAGCTTAAGCGCGCGGTGCCGGGGCTCATCGTCATCACGGATGTCTGCCTGTGCGAATTCATGAGCCACGGGCATTGCGGCATCACGGAGTTCCACGGGGACGAAGCGCATGTGCACAATGATCCCTCGGTCGAGCTGTTGGTGCGCACCGCGATCTCGCATGCGGAAGCCGGCGCGGACATCGTCGCACCGAGCGACATGATGGACGGCCGGATCGGCGCGATGCGGCAGGGGCTCGATGCCGCGGGCTTCCAGGACACGGTCATCATGAGCTACGCGGCGAAGTTCGCCTCGGCGTTTTACGGCCCGTTCCGCGACGCCGCCGAGAGCACGCCGAAAGCCGGCGACCGCCGCTCGTACCAGATGGATTCCGCCAACGCGCTCGAGGCAATGCGCGAGGTGGCGCTCGATATCGAGGAAGGCGCGGACATGGTTATGGTGAAGCCGGGGCTGCCTTACCTCGACATCGTCTGGCGCGTGAAAGAGCGCTTCGGCCTCCCAACGGCCGTCTACAACGTCTCCGGCGAATATGCCATGATCAAAGCCGCCGCCGCGAACGGCTGGCTCGACGAGCGCGCGACCGTGTTGGAGCAGATGCTCGCCTTCAAGCGCGCCGGCGCGGACCTGGTGGTGACGTATTGGGCGCGGGAGCTGATGCGGTGGGTGGAGGGGAAGTGAACAGTAATCAGTAGGCAGTAATCAGTATTTCACGGAGGCGCGCCGCTTGAGAAACTGATTACTGACCTCTGATTACTGATCACTTCTCCAGCGCCCCCAGCGCCTCCCGATAAACCGGCGTTGCCTCTTTGATGTCCGACACCGTCGTCCCGAGATCGCGCAGCAAGCCGTCCTCGATCCCATAGATCCAGCCATGCACGGAGAGTTCCTGGCCGCGCTCCCAGGCGTCGCGCGCGATCGTGGTGTGGCAGATGTTCGAGACCTGCTCGATCACGTTCAGCTCGCACAGCCGGGCGGCGGCGTCGGTTACGCTGTCTTCTTTTGCGAGGCGCGCCTCGTGTTTTTCGCGCACGTCCTGGACGTGGCGAATCCAGTTGTCGCTCAGTCCGATCCGTTCTCCGCGGAGCGCCGCCCCGACTCCTTTGCACCCGTAGTGCCCGCAGACGATGATGTGGCGGACCTTGAGAATATCGACCGCAAACTGCATGACCGAGAGGCAGTTGAGATCCGTGTGCACGACCATGTTGGCGATGTTGCGATGGACGAACAGCTCGCCCGGCAGCAGCCCGAGGAGTTGGTTCGCCGGCACGCGGCTGTCCGAGCAGCCGATCCAGAGGTACTCCGGCGATTGCTGCCGCGAGAGCCTTTGAAAGAACTCCGGGTCCTGTTCCGTGATGCCGGCGGCCCAGGCCCGATTGTGTGCGAAGAGATGACTGAGTTTTTTCATAACTGACGGCTCTGGGGCGGAGCGCGGGAGATGATGGCGGGGCGATCCGGAAAGACAAGGAGACAAGGAGACAAGGAGACAAGGAGACAGGCCCGTGGTCCGCACAGTCCTCTGTGCGGCATCGTCGTCCCCGGAGCCGCTCAGGGGACTGAGCGGACCACACTCCTTGTCTCCCCCGGCAACCGGGCGAGCCCCGGTTCGCGAACTGTGATTGGCAGCCCTCAAATACCAATCGCATGTCTCAACGAAAGAGCCGGAAAGCAGCACCCACGACCAAGAGCAACGACTACCACTCGGCGCAAACCGTGGAGGAACTGACGGCGGCGAACGTCAAAACGATCGCGGAGCTGGAACGCGCGGCGGATCAGAAATGTTCGCGCGCGGATCGGGTCGCCGCGGCGATCACCGGTTTCTGCGGCTCGATGTCTTTCGTCTGGGTGCATGTGGTCTGGTTTACCGTGTGGATTCTCTGGAACACCGTTTGGCAGGCGAAGCCGCTCGACCCTTACCCATTCAGCTTCCTGACGCTCGTCGTCTCCTTGGAGGCCATCTTTCTCTCCACGTTCATCATGATTTCCGAGAACCGCCAGGGCCGCCTCGAGGAACGGCGCAGTCATCTCGACCTGCAAATCAACCTGCTGTCGGAACAGGAAAACACGAAGATGCTGCAGCTTCTGACCGCGATCGCCAAAAAGCTCCAGGTGGAAGACGGTAAGGATCCAAGCGTGGCGGTGCTCGAGCAAGCCACGCGGCCTGATGCGCTGTTGCAGCAGATCGACGAGGTGGCCGCGGAGGCCGAGAGGCAGGACGAGCCGGGAAAGTGCTGAGGCGGTCCGCTGGGAGCCGCCAGCCGCCTTTGCCCGCCAATTCTCCAAAATTGACGCCGCCTCGCGCCGCCGCGAGACTCGGCGCGTGAAGTTCTCCCGCGTCCTCCTCCTTTCTCTTCTTTCAATCGTCAGCGCCGTCGCCGAGGAGGCGCCGAAGCCCAATACGCTGACGCCGGAAGAAACGGCCGCGGGCTTCAAGCTGCTGTTCGACGGCACGCCCAAGGTGCTGGCCTTCCGCGGCGTGCAAAAGAGCGATTTCCTGCACGCCGGCTGGAAGATCGTCGACGGCGCGCTCTCGCTCGAGAAGCCGATCCGGGAGAGCGGCAAGGTGACCGGCGGCGACCTGATGACGGCCGAGAGCTACACCGACTTCGAGTTTTGGTTCGACTGGAAGGGATCGGTCTCCGGCAACAGCGGCGTCATGTATTTCGTGAAAAGCACGATCGGAAAACCACAGGGGAGCGAGTTCCAGATCATCGACGACACGCATCATCCCGAAGGGTTGAAGGGCGGCCCCATCCGCCGCACCGGCGCGCTGAACGGCGTCTTCCCGCCCAACGACAAGAAGACGATCGACGTGCAAGGCTGGAACAAAGGACGCCTCGTCGTGCAGGGCAATCACGTCGAGCATTGGGTCAACGACGAGAAGGTGTTGGAGTACGAGATCGGCAGCCCGGCCATGTTGCAGGCCGTCAAGGCGGCCAAGCTCCCGATGGGTTTTGGAGCGAAAACGCGCTCGCCGATTGTGCTGCTCGACCAAGGGGACGATATTGCGTTTCGGAATTTGAAGATCAAAGTGCTCAAGCCGGGCGGGTAAGGCCGGGCGAGGAGAACATGGGAGGGAGGGCACCCTGTGGCTCCCCGCTACTCCCGGAAATTCGTAAAGCCCAGCCCCACCCCGAAGTCCTTCCCACGCAGGAATTGGATGACCGCCTGCAGATCGTCGCGCTTCTTGCCGGTGACGCGGACCTGCCGCTCCTGCAGTGCGTTCTGCACCTTGAAGTCCGCGGCCTTGATCGCCTTGATGATCTCCTTCGCCTTGTCGCCATCGAGCCCCTGCTTCACGACCAGCTCCTGCACGGCGTGACCGAGCGGAGAGATCGCGGGATCCTTCTTCTCGATATTCCGCAGGTCGACCTCGCGCCGCGCCAGCTTGGCCATCGTGATTTCCTGGAGCCCTTTGACCTTCAGCGCGTCCTCGGCCGAAAGCTTGATCTTCGACTCCTTCGGCTCCCACTCGATCTTCGCCTTCGAGCCCTTGAAATCGAAGCGGGTGGCGAGTTCCTTGAGCGCGGCATTCACCGCGTTCTCGATCTCCATTTTGTCGACTTCCGAGACGATATCGAACGAGGGCATGGCGCGATGCTCGCGACCTTCCGCGCGGAAGGCAAGGCCCGGATTTTGGTCCACGAAAGACACGAAAAACACGAAAAAGGGGACTCTGCATTCTTGCCTACGAATCACACGAATCGGAATGAATCATTGCAGCCTTCCCATTCGTGAGATTCGTAAGATTCGTAGGCAAATGCAGCCTTCCGGCCCCCCTTTTTTCGTGTCTTTCGTGTTTTTCGTGGACCGCGAAGCGTCCTTCCGGTCAGTCAAACCACTCATCCTCCGGATCGAACGCGGGGATGGGGACGTTGATGATCGTCAGGTTCCCCACCGCGCGGTGGCGGCAGCCGGGCTTGATCATGACGGTAGTCATCGGGCGCAGGGGGACGCGGTCGCCGTCGAGCTCGAGCACGCCTTCGCCCTCGAGGATGATGTAAATCTCCGTCAGGGTCTTGTGGTAGTGCGTGCGCGCGGTCTCCTCGACCTTCAGCAGGTGGACGGTGGCCGGTCCGCCGACTTCGCCGGCGAAGGCGCGGCGGGTGGTGCCGCAGGGACATTTGGTCGGTTTGACGGCGTCGAGCTGCGCGACGGTGTAGTTTTTCATAAGGGAGTCGCCGTGGAGCCGCCGGGTCCGGCCGGGAGGCGGCGCGGGACGCGGCGAATGGCGCGGATGAGTTCTCGCAGGCCGGGCGGCTGCGCGGAATAGCGAAGGCCGGCGTAGAGCCGGCCGACTTCGCGAAAGGCGGGGGCGAGCGGGGGGTGAAACGCCGCGGCGCGCTCGGCAAAGCCCAGCGGCCCTTCCGCGGGGTGCCGCACGAGGCCGGCGCGGGCGAGCCGGCGGCAGTAGCGCGCGTACCAGCGGCGCGCGGGATCGCCCAGGGCGGCCTGCGGGGTCCGGCGCAGCCAGACGAGCAGCGCGCCGAGCAGGATGACCGAGCCGAACATGAGGACGGTCGCGAGGTTGTAGTCGCTGAAGTTGATGAAGCCGAGCGTCGCGAAAAAGGAGCGCTGCGTGTCGCGATCGAAACTCAGCACGCGCAGGTTCCATTGGTAGGAGAGATTGTCCCAATAGAGCCGCGCCCGGCGCTGGAGATCGCGCCAGACGGCGGTAGTCACAGCCTGCGCGGCGGGACCGTGGGCGCTGTCGGCCGTCTCCAGATAGCTCTGCAAGCCGGTGTTCACGCGGTCCGGCGCGATGACGCTGGTCGGGTCGACCCGCCGCCAGCCCTGGCCCTGCAGGTGGACTTCGCACCACGCATGCGCGTCCGATTGGCGGACGATGAGGTACTGGCCGATTTCGTTGAACTCGCCTCCCTGGTAGCCGACGACGACGCGGGCGGGGACCCCCGCGAGCCGCATGAGCGAGGCAAACGCCGCGGCATAGTGCTCGCAAAAACCGATGCGGCGCTGGAGAAACTCGTCGAGTGCGGGCGACGCATAAGTACCCGGCGAAAGCGAATAAACGAAGCCCGAGGAGCGGAAGTAATTAAGCCCGCGCTGGACCACCGCCGCGTCGTTCGGGGCGTTGAACCGCAGCGATTCGGCCAACTCCCGCACCGTCGGCGAGACGGAAATGGGGACGCGCGTCGCCGCCTTTGCTTCATCCTCCTCCAGCCTCAACTGCCGGTTGACAGGCCGCGACTCCACGTCGTAGCCGAGGCGCGTGTAGAACGGTTTCAGCCGACGCAGCGCGCCGCCGGTCTCATACATGGCATTCGCGACCTCGCTGGAAGGGCGGTCGAGCGCGAAGAGCCATGTGTCGCCATACGGCTCGAGCATGATGTGCTGGCGGACCCCGTCGCCCGTGAGGCCGGCCGGCATCCTCTCCCGCCGCTCGGGACCGCCGCGCTCCCAGTTCAGACCGGTGCCATCCCACATGACCATACCGCGCCAGTAGAGCTCAGGCGCCGGGGGCATGTTGTGATCGGGAAACGAGACGGTGAACGCGGTGTCGCTGCGGAGCGCGAGCGAGGCGAGGCTGCCGGGCGCGAGTTTTTCCGGCAGGCCGGTGGCGCCATTCAGGCCGCCGTTGAAGAAGACCTTGAACTCACCGGTGAAGCGCGGAAAGAAGACGAAGAAGAGAATCGTGAGCGGCACCGCCTGCAGCACGATGCGCAACGTCTGCGCGACCGAGCGCCGGCAACCATGGCGCACATCCGGCTGGTAAAAGTAGATGCGCGCGGCAAAGACGAGGATATACGCCGCGCCGACATAGAGCCACCGCTGGAAGTCCTGCTCGAAAAAGAGATCGCACAACCCGAGGAAACAACCGAGCAGCGTCAGCACCTGGAGATCGCGCGCGTGATTCGTCTCCGCGACCTTGAGCCCGATGAGGATGAGCAGAATGCCAAACGCCGACTCCACGCCCACCAGCGTGCCGTAGCTCGCGAGAATGATCGCAATCCCCGCGGTCAGGATGGAGAGCTTCAGCCACGCCGGCGGCAACGGAAGCGCGAAGTGCCCGAGCAGCACGCGCGCGACCAGGCAGAGGATGAACACGACCACCGCCCACGAGGCTGCGTGATCCCAAAGCGGCAGCGCGAGCAGCCCGAGGGCCGAGCACATCGCCACCAGGGGAGCGATCGGGAGCGCCGGAGTGAGGGCAGCGGACTTCATGCAGCCTCACAGGGATAACACGCGCCGGCGGGTTCGGCTACTGCGGGTTGCTCAGTTCGGAGCCTGCACCTCCTCGTGCGGAGTGCACGGCCAGCCGACGCCCAAGCGGGTTGCGCGGTTCTGGCTGGGGATGACGGCGCCATTCCTCAATGGAATCGTCGAACCATGATCAAGTGACTGCGACTCACCGGCGACGGGTGCCATATGAGGGGTGACGCTTGTGGTGCCTCACAACGATTACTTCCACCGCCTCTTCGACGATCCGGAACAGTATGTGATAAGGAAAGCCTCGCAGATTCACTCGGCGCAGGGCGTCGTCGCGGACCGAGAATGAGGTAGGTCGAACTGCGGCTAGCTCGATGACCCGCAGAAACTCGGTGTAGAAGTCTGTCGCAACGTGGGGCGGGGCGACCCTGTTGTAATGCGCCATGATTGAGCGCACGTCACCGTGGACCCTCGAAAGGAGGATCAGTCGCATCAATTCGGTGCCTGGAGCATCGCTGCTTTGAACTCGTCAAGTGTCATGCCCAACGAGGGGTCGGCTTCGTATTCTGCGATGCGCCGTCGGGCCTCCGCATATCCTTCGTCATCGTCTTCGAGGAATGGAGGCAGCGAAGCAATGAGATCGGCGCCCAACGAGGCCCGTTCCGCATCGGGTAGGGCAAACGCGAGTTCCTTGATTTCGGCGATCGTAGGCATGAGCGAATGTTACGATGGGATAGGGTTGAAGACAAGCCTGCCGTCCCACGCTTCGCCTTGCGAATGATTCATTTTTCCAGAAACGGAAAACGCTTCCGGATCATCTCGTCCATCTCCTCCAAAGTGATGCACGCCGAAGGATTGGCATCCATTTCTGCATTGCGCCGATTCGCCTCGAGGTAACCTTCCACCTCGTAAGCGACATCGTCTGGAAGCGAAGCCATCAGTCTGTAAGCCAGAAGAGCCCGATCTGCCTCGGGCAAGGCCAACGCCGGCTTATCCACTTCAGCCATCGTAGTCATACGGCACCGTATCGCGACACATCGCTTGAGGCAAACCGGCCTCACTTCGGCAGCGCCAGCGCCTCCGCCAGCACCCGCCCTTCCATCTCCGGCATCTTCACGCCGAGCACCTCGGCCATGGTCGGCGCGATGTCGGTGTTGCTCACGCGGCCCAGCTTCGTGCCGGGCTTGATGCCGTAGCCCCACGCAAGGAAAATGCCGTCGAGCTCCGGGTCGCCGGCCGGATAGCCGTGCGTGCCGAGATAGTTCTTCGACTCGACGATCTCCGCCTCGCCGAGCACCGCGCCCTGGAAGGCGTAAGTCGGTTTCGCGTAGAGGATCAGGTCGCCCATCCCTTGGTTTTCCTCGGGCGTGGGCATGCCGAGCGTCGGGCCGTCATGGCCGTCGAGGACTTGCTGCACGCCCTCGGTCTTCTCAAAGAGCGCGCGCAGGCGCGGCTTGAGCGCGGCGCGCTTGGCCGGGTCGGTCACGTAGACGAAGGCGAGCCCGCCCTGGACCATCGCATAGGCGTCGCACGTTACTTTTTGCGCGCCTTCGGCATGGAGTAGCCCTTCCTTGCGCAGCACCACATTGGGCAGCACGACCTTGCTCACCTTCTTGAAGCCATGATCCGTCGTGATGAAAACCGTCGCCGGCCGGCCGCTTTTCTCGAGCGCTGCGACGATGTCGCCGACCAGCCGGTCCACATACGCGTACGCCGTGAAGCTGGCGAAGCTGCCCGGCCCCTGCATGTGATTGATGTTGTCGGTATTGAGCGGGTGGTAGAGCAGCAGGTTCGACTGCCGCGTCTCGATCATGTGAATGATCGCCTGCGCCCAGATGGTGTCGCGCCACGCGATGTTCGTCCCTTTGGTGAACCCGGCGAGTTGCTCTTGCGTGAGCACGCCTTTCTTCACCAGCTCCTGCTCGAGCTCGCCGCCGACCTTCGGAATCTCCAGCATCTCGCTGTCGATCGTGCCGGAGTTGAGGATCGCGACCCAGTCGGCCTGTCCCGTCTTCAGCCCCGCCGCGTGCGCCGCGTCGTAGATCGTCGGGACGCGCACGAGGTCGGCCTTGTCGCGCCATTGCTCGATGACCGGCGGCGCCGTCGGCCCCTGCCGCACGAGCAGTCCGTTGAACAGCACCCCGTGCCGGCGGGGCGTCACCCCGGTCACCATCGTCGTGTGATTGATCCAGGTGATCGACGGGTTCGACACCGTCATCGCCTCCGCCACGGCGCCTTCGCGCGCGAGCCGGCGCAGGGTGGGAATGGTCAGCGTCGGATCGCGCCACATCCATTGCGGGAAGCCGTCGATGGAGATGAGGACGACCGTGCGGTCCTTGGCGGGGATGGGCTCGGCGGCGGGGGAGAGGGCGGCGCAGGTGAGGAATATGGC
This sequence comes from Chthoniobacteraceae bacterium, assembly GCA_035997375.1. Taxonomy (GTDB): domain Bacteria; phylum Verrucomicrobiota; class Verrucomicrobiia; order Chthoniobacterales; family Chthoniobacteraceae; genus DASYIS01. The sequence continues at coordinate 1,487 of DASYIS010000309.1, read as the reverse complement.
GAGCGCGGTGAGGAGGGGTTTCATGGGAAGTGCAGGGGAAGTCTTCACTGCATCGGCTGATTGGAAATTGGAAATTGAAAGATTGAGATTGGAAATTGGCGTCGATCTCGGGCGCCGGCCGCAATTTCCAATCTCCATTTTCCAATTTTCAATTTCCAATTGCCGGCGCGACCAGATGGCGCGCAGTCTTGCAGTTCTGATCGTCTCTCGCTCACGAGCCTTCGCTCAGCACCACCTGCCCCTCCGCGACCACCCGTCCGCCGACATCCGCCGTCGTCTCAAACTGCCACAGCGCGCCGACCGTCATCAGCCTCCGCGCGCGGAGCGTGATCGTCTCCCCCGGCAGCGCGGAGGCGGGAAATTTCATGCCGCGGATTGAGGAGAGCAGCATCGGGCGGCCGGCGCGCCCCGCGGCGAGGCCGGCGGTTTGCGCGAGTGCCTCGGCGAGCAGCACGCCGGGGACGAGCGGCCGGTCGGGGAAATGGCCGCGAAAAACGGGGTCCTCGGGCGCGAAGGTCTTCGTGCAGCGCGCCGATTCGCCGGGCTCGAGCTCCAGCACCCAATCGACAAATCGGAACGGCTCGCGATGCGGCAGCCCAAGCTCCTCCGGATGCCGCGGCGCCTCGAGACTCACGGGATAATGTCCTGGCCCGTGACGAAGTACGCCAGCTTCCAGCTCCCATTGAACTGGCGGATGCCGACGCGGTAGCCGTGATACGCCGGGTCCGCGGCAAACTGCGGCGGCGCCACCATGTACCCCTCGTGCGGCACGAACTTGGTCGCGAGCACCGACGCCAGGTCGCCCCACGCGCTGTTCTTGTCCCAGTAGTCGAACGGCGTCTCCCCCTCGGGGCCCTGGTCCCAGCGGTAGCCGAAGCTCGGCGCCATCGCCTCCGCGATCTCGCGGCGATCCTTTTGCCCCACCGCCGCCCGCAACCGGCCGACGAAGGCTTGGAACGTCGGGTCCATGCTGAGATCCTGCGTCGTCTCCTTCTTCTTCTCGTCCTTCTTCTTCGCCTCCGTTCCGGGTTTCTTCTTGTCGTTATCGAAGCACCCAGAAAGCCCGAGGGTGGCGAACATGGCGCAGAGCAGCAAACGGAAGAACATGCGCTTGCCAATAACTCGGGGGGCACGGGCAGGCGAGCGGAAAGAGCAGCGTTCGCCGGCGGCGGCGCCCCTCGAAGCGAAATTCGCGGAGGGCCGGCTGCGCTTTGAGGTCCCGAGCTTCCTCGTCTACGCCGTCGTCGAGGTCGTCGGATCAAAGGCGAGTGGTCAATAATCCGGTGGGCGCGGCAAAAGAAATGCGCGGAGCGCCCCAAAAACCTGTGTAGAGCGCGGCTCGCTGTTCGCCTAGGCTCACAGAGAGCCGCGCTTTACACCGCGAGGGAAGCCTTCGGCGTGAGCGGCCGTCTGCGGCCGCAAACAAACTTCCCCCTCGGGCTAAGAACCCCCTACGCTCATCCGTAAAGCTTCCCAAACCCGCCAGC
>DASYIS010000308.1:0-15014 GCA_035997375.1 Chthoniobacteraceae bacterium | reverse complement strand
CTTTGGACTGCGGCAGCCTGCTGCCGCTTTCGTGGCAGTCGCAGCCTGCTGCGTGCGGTGGGGTTTTCGGGAAGGTCACGCCATTTGCTCCGCCCCGCCCGCAGCAGGCTGCGGCCACCACGAAGCGGCAGCAGGCTGCCGCAGTCCAAGGCGCTTCGCGCAGATGCGGCGCGCCGGCATGGATCTCTCGCTCAAGCACGCAGAGCTTCATACTTACCGGAAGCGCGGGCCGCCGCCGCTGATCGGATTGGAGGACTTCTGCATGCCGTTCACGGGCGGCGGATTCTCGATGCCGGTGACGACGCTCTGTCCCTCCTCCAGACCGGAGAGGATCTCAGAGGTGATGCCGTCGGAAATGCCAAGCTTCACTTGGACGGGATCGGGCTTCGCGGCGCCGGCTTTCAGGACGTAGATGGTGCGCTCTCCGCGCGGTCCGCCGCCGCCTTTGCGCCCCTTCCCGCCAGGGCCGCCGGGGCCTTTGGGCGGCGCCGGCGTGGGCGAGCCCTTGACCGGCACGGGCGTGGCGGCGACCTCCACCGGCGGACGAAACCGGAGCGCGGCGTTCGGCAGCTTCAGTACGTTCTCGCGCTGGGCGATGACGATGGAGAGGGTCGTGGTCATGCCGGGCTTCAGCTTCAAATCCTCATTGGCGACCGAGATGACGACGTCGTAAGTGACGACATTTTGCACCGTGGTCGCGGCGTTGCGCACCTGCACGACCGTGCCGTGAAAGGTGCGGAACGGGAACGCATCCACGGTGAAATCGACCGCCTGGTCCAGCTCGACATTGCCCACGTCGGCCTCCGCCACCGAGGAGTCGATCTGCATCTTCTTCAGGTCGTTGGCGACGGTGAACAGCACCGGCGCATTCATGGCCGCCGCCACGGTTTGCCCCACGTCGACCGCGCGCGAAATGACCGTGCCATCGATCGGCGAATAGATCGTGCAATGGTCGAGGTCGGCGCGCGCTTTTTCGAGATTCGCGTCCTTCATCTTCACCGTGGCTTCCGCCTGGTGCAGCGTGGCGTTCGCGGTGTCGACATCGGCCTGCGGCGCGGCGTGCTGTTGCAGCAGGTCGTTCTTGCGCTTGGCATTGAGCTGCGCCAGCTCCAGCGCGGCCTTCGCGCTCGCGAGGTCGGCCTCCTGCTGATGCACGATCGCTTTGTAAATGGCCGGATCGAGCTCCGCGACGATCTCCCCCTTTTTCACGTTTGAATTGAAGTCCGCGTACAGCTTCTGGATGTTGCCGGAAATCTGGCTGCCGACCTGCACGTTGAGCACGGGATTCAGGATGCCCGTCGCCTGGACCACTTGCGTGAGATCGCCGCGCGCGATCGGCGCGGTGTCGTAGCGGAGCGCCTCCGGGCCGTGGTCGCGAAAGTACCACCAGCCGGCGACGGCCGCGGCGATGGCGAGAGCAATGAGAATCCAGCGTATCATCGAAATTTGGCCTCCTTGACCCGCCGCTCCTGGAAGACGCCGGCGACCTCCTCCAGGTTGCGCAAGGCCACTTCGTATTGGTAGGTCTGCACCGCGAACTCCTTGCGCGCGAGGTCGAGGTCGTTGAGCGCGGAGAGCACGTCCACACTGGTCGCGGCGCCGGCGGCGTATTGGTGCTGCAGATCCTCATAGCCCTGCGCCGCCGAGGCCACCTGCACTTTCAGCGCGGTCAGCGTTCCCTCCAGCGTGCGGACGGTCAGCCACGCCTGCTTCACGTCGGCCTCCACCGTTTTCTGTGTCTGCTCCAGTTCGAGCTTCGTCTGCTCGATCTGGTATTTCGCGGTCGCGAGGTCGATCTCGCGTTGCCCGCCGGTGAAGAAAGGCACATCGACCCCGACGCCTGCCGACCACGAGTTCTGCTTCGACCGCGAGGAGCCGGCCGTGTTGTTGTAGCCGCCGCTCGCCTGCGCGGTCACCCGTGGCAGGTATTCACCGATGACGACATTCTTGCGCTCGATGTCCTGCTTCACCGCGAGCTGTTTCACCTGGAGGTCTTCGCGCGCCCCATAGGCGCGGGTGAGCAGCGTCTCGAACGGCGGCAGCTCGCGCGAATAAGCCGGCGGCTCCACGACCTCCAGCGGCGCCTTCGGGTCGAAGTTCAGGATGTTGCGCAGCGTGTTGCGGTCGAGTTCCAGGACGTTCTTGGATTCAATCCAGGTGCGCCGCGCGGTCTCGACCACGACCCGCGCGCGGAGCACGTCGGCGCGCGTGACTTCCCCGACCGCCAGGCGCTTTTCCGCGAGATCGAGCTGCTCGTTCGAGAGCCCGAGCGTGACGGTGTTGACCTCGACGAGCCGCTGCTGCTTGAGCACTTCGTAATACGCCGTGGTCACGCCGAACAGCGTCTCGCGGACGGTGAATTGCTGCGCCAATTTGGCCGAGCGGGCCGAGAGCTGGCCGAGCCGGTAGGCCGGAAAGACGGAGAGATCGATCAGCGTTTGCGAGAAGTTGAGATCGAGATTGCCGGCGCCGCTGCGGCGCGTGAGGGTCTGGTTGGGGAGCAGGGTATCGCCAAAGTTCGCCGAGTTGGTCCGCGATTTCGTGTAATCCGTCCCCGCCGTCAGGTGCGGCGCGACGCGCGTGAGCGCGCTCCACGGCAGCAAATTCGCCTTGCGCACTTCCAGGTAGGCGATGCGGATCGACTGGTCGGTCTTCAGCGCGCGATCGTACGCCTGCTCCAGCGTGATCCGGCCCTCGCCGTCGGCACGGCAGAACGCCGCCAGGCCGGCGGTGGCCGCGAGGGTCAGGAAGAGGAACTTGAGGGGGCGGTGGGGCAAGGGGAAGGAAGTGAACGCGACTGGGGCCATGTGTCAACCCGCGGAGGGGGCGGTCCATTGGACTTTTGCTGGGGATCCTACTCTTACTCCTGCTCCTGCTCCTGCTCCTTCCTCCATTCGATTAAGAGCAAGAGCAGGAGCAAGAGTAAGATTAAGAGGAACGCTCCGTTTTTCCGCGCTCTACGTCAGAATCTCCTTCACCACGCGCCCTTCCACGTCCGTCAGGCGGAAGTCGCGGCCGGCGTAGCGGTAGGTCAGCTTCTCGTGATTCAGTCCGAGCAGATGCAGGATCGTGGCGTGCAGATCGTGGATGTGCACCTTGTCCTCCTGGGCGAAGTAACCGTAGTCGTCGGTGGCGCCGTACGCCGTGCCCGGCTTCACGCCGGCGCCGGCCATCCACATGGTGAAACCGTGCGGATTGTGGTCGCGCCCGTCGCCGCCTTGCGCGGTCGGCGTGCGGCCGAACTCGCCGCCCCACAGGACGAGCGTGTCGTCGAGCAGACCGCGCGCTTTCAGGTCCTTGAGGAAGCCGGCGATCGGCTTGTCGACTTCCGCCGCGTTCTTCGCGTGGCCCTTGAGCAGCCCGCCGTGCTGGTCCCACTGCACCTCGCCGTCGCTGTGCGTGACCTGCACGAAGCGCACGCCGCGCTCGAGGAAACGCCGCGCCATCAGGCATTGGCGGCCGAAGTTCGCGGTCACCGGCTGGTCAATGCCGTAGAGCCGGCGCGTCGCGTCCGACTCCTGGCCGACATCCTGCGCCTCGGGCATCGCGCTTTGCATGCGATAGGCGAGCTCGAACGAGTTGATGCGGCCCTCCAGCGCGAGATCGGGGCCGGACAACTCCAGGTGCGCGCGGTTGGCCTTGTCGAGAAACGCGAGCTGCTTCTTCTGCTCATCGTTGCTCGTCAGGTCGTTGCGAATGTGCCGGACGAGCGCCTTGTCGGAGGGAATGCTCGCGTTGCCGATCGGCGTCCCCTGGCAGTAGGCGGGGAGAAAGGCCGCGCCCCAGTTGTTTACGCCGCCATGCGCGAGCGTGGGACAGATGGTGATGAAGCCGGGCAGGTTTTCGTTCTCCGTGCCAAGCCCGTAGAGCAGCCACGAGCCCATGCTCGGCCGCACCTGCGTGTCGCTGCCGGTGTGGAGCTTGAGGCAGGCGCCGCCGTGCGCGGGGTTCGTGCCGTGGAGCGAGCGCACGATGCAGAGATCGTCCACGCACTGGGCGACATTCGGGAACAGCTCGCTGACCGGCAGACCGCTCTGCCCATACTGTTGGAACGTCCAGGGCGACTTGAGGAGCTTGCCCGTCTCGGCGAACTTCACGCGCGGCTCCTGGAACGGGTACGGCTTGCCGTGATCGCGCGTCAGCAGCGGCTTCGGGTCGAAGAGGTCGACGTGGCTTGGCCCGCCTTTCATGAAGAGAAAGACGATGCGCTTCGCGCGCGCGGGGAAATGCGTCGGCTTCGGCGCGAGCGGGTTCTCGACCGCCGCGCGCGCCTGCTCGCGCCCGAGCATCGCCTGCAACGCAAGAAAGCCGAAACCGCCGGCGCTGCGCTGGAGCATGGCGCGCCGGGTGAGGCGGGGGAAGGGGTGGGGAGTCATGGGCGGAAAAGCGGCGCGGAGCGTCTTCGGCCCCGGGTAGGGTGGGCGTCCCGCCCGCCCCGGCGGGCATCTTGCCCGCCATGAGGCAAAGCGTCAGCGAGCAGTCGCCGTTGCGATGGCTGCTCCGCCCCGCCTTCGCCCGCTGTCGGGCAGGATGCCCTCCACGGCGGGCGGGACGCCCGCCCTACCCGGGGCCGGGCGGCTTCGCCGCAAATCTCAGGAACGCGCTTCATCGCAAGTAGATGAATTCGTTCGCCGCATAGAGCGCCTGGCAGAGGAGCGTCCACGCGCGGTCGGGTTTGTCGCTCGCGCCGGCTTCTTTCAAGAACGTGAGCGCGTCGGCGCGTTCGCTTTCCGCGGGCGGGCGGCCATAGAGCATGGCGTAGACCCGCTGCACGCGCTGCTCGTCGCTCGGCAACGTGGCGAGCCGTTCGGCGAGACGCCGGCTGCTTTCCATGACGACCGGCGCGTTCATCATGATGAGCGCCTGCGGGGCGATGACGGTGCTGTGGCGGCTGCCGGTCGGCATCGTCGGGTCCGGGTAGTCGAACTGCTCCAGCATGTCGTAGAGATGGTTCCGGATGATCGGGAGATAGAGCGCGCGGCGCGCACTCTCGTACGTGGTTGCGTCCTTGCTGGTGTGGTTGAAGACGAACTCGCGGTTGTGCAGCGGGATGGTCTTCCCGCCGATCTCCAGGCTAAGCCAACCGCACGTCGCGAGCATGGCGTCGCGGATTTCCTCCGCCTCCAGGCGTTGGATGTTCGCGCGCCAGAGCAGCCGGTTTTCCGGATCAATGAGGCGCGGGTCAATCTGGTCAATCTGGTCCGTGCCAACCCGGCTCGCCTGCCGGTAGGCGGCCGACTTCATGATGAGCCGGTGCAAATCTTTGATCGACCAGCCGCTCTCGACGAAGGTACGCGCGAGCCAGTCGAGCAGCTCGGGATGCGACGGGCGGTCGCCGAGCAGGCCGAAGTTATCGGTGCTCGCGACGATTCCCTGGCCGAAGTGCCAGCGCCAGACGCGGTTGACGAGCACGCGCGCGGTGAGCGGATGCTCGCTGCTCGCCATCCAGCGTGCGAGCTCCAGCCGGCCGCTGTGTTTGGCCGGCAAAATCGGCGGCGCGAAACTGGTACGCATGACTTCCGGAAACCCGCGCTCCACCGGCTTGCCGAGCGTGAGATAGCTGCCGCGCAGGTGAATGGGCAGCTCCTTCACGACCTCGGTATCGGCGACGCTCATGAGCGCGGGGAGGTCCGGCGCCTTGGTCTCGAACTCTGTCACGGCCTCGGTCATCTTCGCGATCGTGGCAAGCGTCGCGGCATCGAGGATATCCACGTTCTTGGCGGGCAGGGCGAAGGCGCCTTTCGCGTCGGCCAACGCGTCGTAGAGCGGCCCCTTCTTCGTGACGAGCGCCTCGGCGACGAGCGGCGCGTACTCTTTCCGCACGTCGTCCGCGTCCTGTTTCGCCGCCAGATCACGCCATGCGGCGAAGACGGGCAGCTCCGGATGCAGATCCAGGAAACGCCGGCAGCTCAGCACGATGTTCGCATCGAGCTGCGCGGCCTTGGCGACGGGGTCTGCATCCGCCGGCTGCGCCTTGGCGGGCAACAGCGCCGCCGCCGCCAGGTAGTCCGCCGCGCGGCGCTGCACCACGGTCTGAATTTCCCCGCGGGCCTTTGTCGCGACGGCCGTGATCTCCGCCTTTTTCGCCTTCACCTCTTCGCCGAATTTCTTCTTCTCCTCGAGCTGCTCCGGCGTGGCCAGCGAGTGATCGTACCAGTACTTGATCGCTCCCTTGCTGTCGGTCGCCAGACTGCGCGTGCTGCGGAAGATGGCGGCCAGTGCGTAATAGTCTTCCTGCGTGATCGGATCGAACTTGTGGTCGTGGCAGCGGACGCACCCGAGCGTCATTCCCATGAACGCCTTGCCGATGGTGTCGATCTGCTCGTCGATGATGTCCATCTCGAGCTTCCGCATGTCGGGCTCCGCGAGCACCTTGGCGCCGAGCGCGAGGAAGCCGGTGGCGGTGAGCGCTTCCTCGCTCTTCGGCAACAGATCGCCGGCGACCTGCTCGGTGAGGAATTGGTCGAACGGCTTGTCGTCGTTGAACGCCTTCACGACGTAGTCGCGGTAACGCCACGCGTTGCCATAGGCCACGTTTTCATCGAGGCCGTTGGAGTCGGCATAACGCGCCACGTCGAGCCAGTGGCGGCCCCAGCGCTCTCCATACTGCGGCGAGGCGAGCAGGCGCTCGATGACGCGCTCGAAGGCGTCCGGCTTGTCGTCGGCGAGGAAGGCGTCGATCTCCTCCGGCGTCGGCGGCAACCCGATCAGGTCGAACGTCGCGCGGCGCAGCAGCGTGCGCTTGTCCGCCGCCGGCGCGGACCGCAGGCCCTTCTCGCGCAGCTTCGCTTCAATGAAACCGTCGATCGGCGAAACGGCCTTCGGCTCCGCGGGCGGCGTCACGCGCGCGAGCGGCGTGAAGCTCCAGAACTTGCGGCCCGCCTCGATGTCGATCACCCGCCCGGCCTTCGCCACCGGCGCGGTCTCGCGCGGATCGGGCGCGCCCATCTTCACCCACTCTTCCAGCGCCTTGACCTCGGCCTCCGCGAGCCGCTTCTTCGGCGGCATCTGCAGGTCGTGATTTTCGTAGCGCACCGCCTCGATGAGCAGGCTCTTGGCGGGATCGCCCACGACCAGTGCGGGGCCGGTGTCGCCGCCCTTCAGCGTCGAGGCGCGCGTGTCGAGCGCGAGCCCGCCCTTCTGCTTTTTCTCCGCGCTGTGGCATTCGTAGCAGCGATTCGCGAAGATGGGGCGGATCTGCTTTTCAAAGAAGTCCGCCTGCTCCGGCGACAGCGGCGCCGCGCCGGCCGCGGAGGCGGCCAGCAGGCAAAGCGTGGCGAGGGGGACGCGGAACATGATCGGCTATCGTCGATTTTCACGTCGTGAGCAAGCGCGGAGGGGTGGCAGGCAACGTGGTTGGCAAGCTAATCCCGGCCCGGCTGCAATGTTAGAACCCAGCCGGCCCACCCTCCCGTGGGCAAAAAAGAGCTCCAACGATTTTCGCCCGGTGAGTGCGGGAGGTCGTTGGAGCTTGGGGAAGATTCGCCGGATTCCCGGGAATGTCAACGGGAATTCTGCGCCCGCCCCCGGGCCGCTACTACATCCCCAGCACCTTGCGCAGCACCGGCTCAAACACCGCCGCCTGCCGCATGAACCCAAGATCGCTCGGGTGCGACCCGTCGGTGGAGCCCTCCGCGTCGTCGCCGATGAGCGCGTCGCCGGGGATGAAGTAGAGCTTCGTGATCCCCGCTTTCTTCAGCGCCTCGAAGCTTTCGCGCAACGCGGCGTGGTTCTCCGTGTGCATCTGGTCGCGCGCCGGGAGGATCCACGAGTTGGAATTGCGGCGATCCTCCACGAGCACGATCGGCGTCTCCGGGCGCGCCGCGCGCAGGAGTTGCACCAGCGGCTGGCATTTTTGCCGGACATCCGCCGGCCCCATGTTGGGCAGGCAATCGATGACGAAGACCGCAGCCTCCATTTTCGCCATGAACTCGCCGACCGCGATGTCCATCTTGCCGTTGCCGGAGAACCCGAGGTTGACCACCGGCTTGTCCAAATGGCGGCCGAGGATGGCGGTGTGCACCATGCCGGGGCGCGACGCCGAGGCGCCGTGCGTGATCGAGGTGCCGTAGAAGACGATCGGCTTTTCGGCGCGCGGCGCGAGCTCCTCGAATTTCGCCTTTTCCAGCACGCCGAGCTCGAGCGACTCCACGCCGTTGAAGAGCGGCAGATAGGCCTGGTACTCGCGCAGCCCCGGCGCGAGCCCGCTGACGATCGCCTGGCGCACCTGCTTCTTGTCGGGCTTCGCACAACCCACCCAGCGCCACGTCCCCTTCTCGTCGCGCGCATAGAGGTCGATCCCGCTCGCGCCCATCGGCGTCATGTTCGTGAGGCCCAGCTTCTCGGAACGCAGCGTGTAATTCGCCCAAATGGCCGTCGAATCCGTCTTGAAGCGCACCATCAGCCCCGCGCTGTTCCGGCTGAGGCTCCAGACCTTTTCCGTCACCTTGCCATTCGCGGCCTTGGGCAGGCGATCGAACCACCCCTCGCGCTCCATGTCCGTCCAGGCGCGCCCTTCCGCGCCCCACTTCGTGACATCGTGCCACTGGAGCGGCGGCTCCGGTTCGACTTGCGGCGCGGCGGCGACCGGCGCGGCGGCCGGCGGCGCGGCGGGAGTTTGCGCGTGCAGGCCGACGCAAGCGATGAGCAGGAAGGGAAGGAGAACGCGGGTGAGTTTCATGGGGGACCCGGAGCGTGAACGAGCCGGCGGGATTCGCGCAAGCCGCGAAGCGCAAGTGAACCGACCGCAAGGAACGATTGACCAACCCCCGCCTCCCCCGCGATTCTGCATCCCTATGACCGGCCGAGAAGTTACCGCAGTTGTCCCGCAGGAAGGCGTCCACGTCCTCCATCTTTTTTACCGCGTGGAGCAGGGACAATGGGGGGTGCTCTCGAGCGAGGAGAAGATCGCCGCCAAGACGGCGCTAACGGAGCTCGTCCAGGAGATCAGCTCCACGCCGGACACGCAGTTGCTCGTCTTCGCCATGGTTTCGCCGAAGTCCGACATCGGCTTCATGCTGCTGACGCCCGACTTGCAGACCGCGAATGCGTTCGAAAAGCGCCTCACGCTTTCGCTGGGGCCGGACGTGCTCTCGCCGGTCTACTCGTTTTTCTCGCTGACCGAGCAGAGCGAATACTTCACCAGCGAGGACGAGTACGCCGCGTCGCTCGTCGACGAGGACAAGCTGGAGCGCGGCACGCCGGCGTTCCAGGCGAAGATGGAGGAGTTCACGAAGCGGATGGCGAAGTACAAGAAGGACAAGCTCTACCCGCTCCTCCCGATCTGGGAGGTCTTCTGTTTTTACCCGATGAGCAAGCGCCGCGGCGCCGCGGGGCAAAACTGGTACGCCACGTCCTTCGAGGACCGCAAGCGCCTCATGGCGGCGCACGCGCGTGTCGGCCGGACGTACCATGGCAAGATCCTGCAGCTCATCACCGGCGCCACGGGGCTCGACGACGCGGAGTGGGGCGTCACGCTCTTCGCGCACGACACTTATTTCCTGAAGGACATCGTCTACAAGATGCGCTTCGACGAGGTCAGCGCGCAGTATGCCGAGTTCGGCGAGTTCTTCGTCGGCCTCAGTCTGCCGCTCGATGAATTGTTCCGGCGCGTGCAGCTCTAGGGAGGCGGTCCCGCAGCCGGGTCGCCCGCGCGGACGCCCAGCCGGCGAGCCGGCGTGAGGAGTAGTCGAGCAGCAGCGCGACGATGACGCCCGCGACCGCGCCGCCAATCCCGCCATAAACGAAGACGCGCCAGTCGTTCCCGTACGCCTCGAAGAACGACTTCGCCAGGTACGCGCAAACCGCCCCCGCCGGGATGCCGCCAAGAATGCCGCATTGCAGGAGAAAAGCGCGCACGCCGTGGCCGGGCCGGCCGCTGCGGATGCCGACGAAAATGGAGGACGAGACGACGCCCAAGCCCACCAGCGCCGCCGCGACCGCGCAGGCGAAGAGGCCGATGGCGACTCCGACCCCGATAAGAACGAGGGCGACCAGCAGGAAGACAATGCTGAAGAGAGCCATGGTGGAGTTATGGTAAGCTCACAACTGCGCGGAGGAAAGCGCAGAACTGGCCATTGGCGGATAAGACGCGCCCTCGGAGGTTCGTAGTTCCGCCTTCAGGCGGTCAGGCGACATATGTACAGGGCGGCGGATGCGCGAAATTCCGGTTGTAGCCACGGCCCTGTGGGCCGTCTGCGCATTGCGCATGCGAGCGCGCTTTCCGGCGAAGGAGCCGGTGCAACCGAAGGGTCCCGGGGTGAGTTGATCCGCTGCGACAGTACACGTCCAAACGGCCCACAGGGCCGTGGCTACAACCGGCAGCGGCTTCGCCCCTTGCGTGTTTTCGCCGCCATCTCAATCCGGCAGCCTGGTCAAGGTCAATTGCCGCAAATCCATGACCGCCGCACCGGGCTTGGTTTTCGGCGTCACCTTCACCGTGCTCCGGCCGGCGGGGAGCTTCAGCGTGCCGATGGCCTTCGGCACGAAGTTCTGGAAGTGGCCGGTCTCCGGCACCTGGAAGGTGAGCACCTCGCCGCCGGCGCCGATTTCCACTTGCGCGCCGCCGCTGCCGGTCCCGCAGCCGACCAGCGCCTCCACCGCGTACTTTCCACCGGCCGGCAGATCGATCGTCCAACTCGCCGTGTCCTCGACGTTTTTCCAGAAGCCGAGCGTGTTCTTGGGCGGCTGCGGCTCGTACCGCAGCGCCGACCCTGCGACGACCGCATCGCGCGCGTGCAGGATCAGGAAACCCGGCGCGCCGGCGACGACCGGCAGCGTCTTTGGCGCGGGACGGTCCATCGCTTTGCGCCACGCCTGGAACAGCGGGGCCATCGCCGCCCCGGTCGGCGCGGTCTTGATGTTCGTGGTGTCGAGCACCGGGTAGATCTCGTTGTACCAGGCGAGGTCGAAGGCGGGATTGGCGGTCATCTCCTGCGCATTCACGGCGATGCGCCAGGCGGCGAGTTTGCCGCGCATTTCGGCGACGCGCGCGGGCTCGCGCGCGGCGAGGTTGGTCTGCTCCCCGGCATCGGTCGCGAGGTCGTAGAGCTCCGCGCTGCCGTCTTCGTAGTTTTCGATCAGCTTCCAGTTTTCCAGCCGCACCGCGCCCGCCGGCCGGCTTCCTTGATTCGTGTAATGCGGAAAGTGCCAGTAAAACTCCGTTGGGCGCGTGCCCTCCTTGCCTTGCAAAAGCCCCGCGATGCTCTGGAAATCGAGGCCCTCGCGCTTGGGCGCGCCGGCGAGTTCCACCAGCGTCGGCATGAGGTCGGCGAGCGAAACCGGGGTGGGATTCACCACGCCCGGCGGCACGTGCCCGGGCCAGCGGACGATGAGCGGCTCGCGCAAGCCGCCTTCGTAGAGATAACCTTTGCCCGCGCGAAAGGCGCCGTTGTGCGTCGAGGGCGCGGTGAGCCCGCCCTCGGCGACGTGGAGCCCGCCATTGTCCGAGGCGAAAATGACGATCGTCTGCTCGCGCAGGTGCAGCTCGTCGAGCTTGCGCAGCACCCGGCCGATGGAGTCATCCAAGGTCTCAATGACCGCCGCGTACAGCGGATTGAAGGCGTCGGGATGATTCTCGATGCGCTTCATTTGCGCGGCCAGCGGGATGTGCGGGGAGTTGTGCGCGAGATACAGGTAGAATGGCTTATCGCGATTCGCCTCGATGAATTCGAGCCCATGGGCCGTCAGCTCGTACTCGCCCTTGCCGCCCTCCTCCTCGGTCGGCGCGGTGTTGGCGTGGCCGGCGAAGACCACGTCGAACCCTTGCTGCGCCGGCCCGAATCCCACGCCGCCGAGATGCCATTTCCCAATACACGCGCTGACATAACCCGCCGGCTTCAACGCCTCGGCGAGCGTCGTTTCCTCCAGCGCCAGTTGCTGGTTGATCAGCGGATGCAACAGCTTCTGCGAAGGCTTGTCGGGCCGGCCCGGCAGGAAGGTCGTAATGTGCAACCGCGCCGGCGACTTCCCGGTCAGCAGCGCCGCGCGCGAGGCGGAGCAAATCGGCTGCGCGCAGTACGCCGTGCTGAAGCGCATCCCCTCCCCCGCCAGGTGGTCGAGCACCGGCGTCGGCTGATCCTTGCGCCCGTAACAGCTCAGGTCATCGATCCCGAGATCGTCGGCGAAAATGAAGACGATGTTCGGCGGGCGGTCCGCGGCGAGGGCGGAGGCGGTGAAGAGGAGCGAGAGAACGAGGGCACGAAGCATGGGGGAAGGGGCTTGGCTTCATGAAATACCGCCGCGACCAATTCGCAAGCCGCCGTATCGAGGCGGATGGAGCGCGGCGCGGAGCCCTGGGAACGCCAATCTCCCGATTGGCGAGATGGCAACGCGGCTCCGCCGCGGAGCAGTCGAGCGTAGCAAAAGCTCAAGACTCCACTGCAAGCCTCCTTCAGCTTCGGCGGACGCAACGCCTGGCAATCCGCGCATTCGAGCAGACTCCTCGGAGCGCCAATCTCCTGCTTGGTGGTCGCTCGGGGCGCTCGACTGCTCCGCGGTGGAACCGCGTTGCATTCTCGCCAATCGGGAGATTGGCGTTCCCAGGGGCGCCTTGCTCCGCCCCACCCGCAGCAGGCTGCGGCCTCCACAAAGCGGCAGCAGGCTGCCGCAGTCCAAAGCGCTTCGCGCTCTCGCGGAAAGCCTACCCCTCGCGCAAATTCCCCAGCACGTAGACCGGGTACTCCTCAAACTCCGCCGGCTCGGTCCGGTGGAGCTGCCGCTTCCGCAGATAGATGCGCAGCAGCATCCAGCCGTCATGCAGCAGGAGATTGACCGCGTAGGTCTCCGTCTCCTCCCGGATTTCGCTGTACGGCAGATCGTTCATTTCCAGCAATCAGTCATCAGTGAGCCAGTAATCAGTCTTCCGCACTCCATCGCCCTGATTACTGCCGACTGATTACTGATTACTCGTTCGCCGCCTACTTGTTATGCCGCGCCTTGACCTTCGCCTTGTACCCGCCGCGCTCTTTCTCCTCGGCCTTCGCAGCCTCGTCGGCTTTCGCCTTCTCGGCTTCCTCGGAGCCCTTCGCATTGACGGTGACGGTGAACTTCGCGGTCACGTCGTGGTGGAGCTTCACGACCACCTCGTGCGCGCCGGCTTCCTTGATCGGCTTCTCCAAGTGGATGCGATGACGGTCGACCGCGTTCTCGGCGCCCAGCTCGGAGTTGATCCGCTCGGCCAGGTCGGCGGCGGTGATGGAGCCGAACGCCTTGCCCTGCTCGCCGGTCTCGAGCTCCATGGAAATCTTGAGCTTGTTGATCTTGCGGGAGAGATCCTCGGCTTCGTTCAGCTCGCGGACTTCGCGCTCGGCGCGCTTGGCCTGGAGCGAGGAAAGGCGCTTGCGGTTCGCCGGCGTGACCTCGATCGCCTTGCCATGTGGGATGAGGTAATTGCGGGCATAGCCGGCCTTGACCTTCACGATGTCGGCTTCGGCTCCGAGGGCGGCGATCTTGTCGGTGAGAATGACTTCGGTAGAGGGCATGGCTGGAAAATGGTAAAAGCGGCGGGCAAAAAGGGGAGTGGATACAAGCGTGGGGCCGGGGGGATGTCAAACCGTTGTTTTTGGGGGTTTTCGCCCGCGGTGGGAAAGACACGCGAATTGCGGTGAACGTGCGCAGGGGAAGGCCGGTTGACTTGTGCCGGGCTCGGGGCTACCAAGAATCCATGATTCGAAAAATTCGCGAGCTGCTCGCAAAGGTGCCCTTCACACCTTTCATCGTTCATACGAGCGGCGGTCGTGAGTACAGGGTGGAAACGCCGGATCACGCTCAGGTAGGCCCAAAGGGTTTCCAGGTAAATATTTGGTTCGACGATGACGGCAGTGTGACGCTTGCCGCTCTTCACATCACCGCGGTTGAGACGGACAAGGTGCCGGTGAGCTGAACGTTTCGCCTCCCGGCGAGTCGCGAGCATTTTCCGTGGACCATCTCCCCACCTCGCTCGTCTCGCAATGGTTCCAGGCCCGCTACGGCCAGCCGACGCCCGCCCAGCGCGAGGCGTGGCCGCGCATCCAGGCGGGGAAGGACGTGCTCATCGCTTCGCCGACCGGCACCGGCAAGACGTTCGCGGCGTTCTATTCCGTGCTCGACGCCCTCGCGCAGGATCACGCCGCGAGCCAGCTCACCGATTCCATCCAATGCATCTACGTCTCGCCATTGCGCGCGCTCGGGTACGATCTCGAGAAGAACCTCCAGGAACCGCTGCGCGAGATCTACGGCGACAAGCCGCCGATCCGCGTGGAGCTGCGCTCGGGCGACACTGGGCAGGCGCAGCGGGCGCGGCAGTTTCGCAAGCCGCCACACATCATCCTGACCACGCCCGAGAGCCTCTGCGTGCTGCTGTCGCAAGAGCGCTGGATGCCGCATCTCTCGACGACGCGCTGGCTGATCATCGACGAAATCCACGCACTCGCGGACAACAAACGCGGCGCGCATCTTTCACTGAGCGTGGAGCGGCTCGCGCATGAGGTGGAGCGCAAGGGCGGGCGCCTCCAGCGCATCGGGCTCTCCGCGACCATCGCGCCGCTCGACGAGGTCGGGCGGTATCTCGTCGGCACGCAGGGGGAGTGCGAGGTGATCGACGTGACCACCGCGAAGAAGATCGAGCTGAACGTCTACACGCCGCTGCGCAAGGACCCGTATCCGCCGTGCGGCTTCACCGGCGAGCGGCTCGTGCGCGAACTCGGCGCGCTGGTGGAGAAGAACCGCACCACGCTCGTCTTCACCAACACCCGCTCGGGCGCGGAGGCGACGAGCTTCTGGCTGCGCGAAAAGTTCCCCGCGCTCGCCCCGCAAATCGAGTGTCACCACGCCTCGCTCGAGCGTGAAGTGCGACGCGAGGTCGAGGACCGGCTGAAGCGCGGCGAGCTGCGCGCGGTCATTTGCTCGACCAGCCTGGAGATGGGAATCGACATCGGCTCGGTCGATCTCGTGGTGATGCTGGCGACGCCGAAAGGAGTGAGCCGCGCCCTGCAGCGCGCCGGCCGCTCGGGCCACAATATCCACAGCATTTCCAA